>NZ_CP150274.1:4800000-5142134 GCF_037977055.1 Paenibacillus sp. FSL K6-1096
CTGGAAGACGCTGGGGCAGCCTGGCGGCAGTCTCCGCGATTTCGCCAGATTTGCCGACACCCTGCTGCTGGGGGAGAGTACAGAGCGCAAGCTGTCGCTGGCCGTCTACAATGAGCTGGCGGTCTTTTATGAAATTGAGCAGGGCAATGAAGAGTTATATACAGAGAACAAAAACGCTGTCCTCGCCGGTCTGCTGTCCTATCTGAAGCCGGAGGGCAAGCTCGACTCGCGGGTGCGGCTGAATGATATGTTCCTGGAGCGGTTCGACCGAGAATATGACCTGATCCGCAAGCGGGGGATTCCGTCGCCGGAGATTCTGGAGCAGTTCAAGGAATATTTCATCCTGCCGGGCCATCATTACCGGGTGAAGATTATCGATTACTTCATTAACGGGATGCTGAACTGCCAGTCCGGGGAACGGGAGGATGTCCTGGCTGCGGCGTATGGCATTCTGGAGAGCGAGCCAGCCTTAAGTGAAGCCTTCTTCAAAAGAGTGCTGCCCCAGACCCTTTTCCGCCGGGCGCTGTTCGACCCGTACCTGGAATCCCGGCTGGCAGCGGCAAAAGGAACGGCGGATGTGCTCCGCATGGCCGCCCATTTCGGCCGCAGCCTGCCCGAGGTGCTGGAGCAGGCCTCAGTGCGGGATACGCTGAAGGATTATCTGCTGGAGAAGCTGCGGCAGGAGCCTGATCCGGTAGCAGCGGTGGCCGCTATTCATGATGCGGTCCAGGAGGCCGAGAAGCAGCGCCGCAGAGGCGGCGGCGTCCACCCGGATGCCCTGTCGCTGATGCAGGAGCTGGGCACTACGGCGGACCGCTTCCTGCTGAACCGTATCTCGCTGGACGAGCTGTCGATGGAGCAGCTATTGGAGATTTCCTTCTTGCGCTACCGGGATGCCTCGGATTGGCAGCCGCCGCTGGATGCGATTGCGAAGCGCAAGGCGAACGCCCTGCGCGCTGCGTACCGGTGGTTCGGGGAGGAGTCGCCGGACGAGGAGATTTTTGCCGGGCTGAGCCCCCGGGAGCTGGACGATGTGCAGCTGCTGGGCGCACGCTGGCTGAGAGAGGCGCGTAGTCTGGAGCCGTTCGACCGGCTGCCGCTGGCCTTCTATCACAGCAGTGAGCGTGAGGGCGGGCCGCTGGATTATGATTCGCTGCTGGATCTGGTGGTCCGCAAGGCCGGGAATGACAAGGAGACGGTCTACCGGTTCCTGGACTGGTCGCAGCATAGCTGGCTGTTCGCCAGCTCCGGCAAGAAGCTGTGGCCGAATTACCGGCGGGCGGTGCTGCGGTACTTCCTGAAGAGCGACCGCGAGGCGTTCAAGAACCGCGACTTCCGCAAAAGCTACATGGAGACAGCCACCCCTGCCATGCAAAGTGTCTACAATGAAGCCCGCGCCCAGCTGGCTTCGCCGCTGGCGCGGTGGGTCAGCCGCAGCCGATTTCAGATCCTGATCTCCGGCAGCGTCCTGATCATCCTCCTGATTACAGGCATGATCCTGATTAGCCAGCTTGGGGACCGCGGCGGGGATACCGCCGCACCGGCGGCCAGCCCCAGCCCGCTCCCGGTGGTGAGCGGAGATGTGGCGCCTGTATCTGTACGGCTTATCGGCGGTGCTGTAGGTGCTGATAAGGGTGATGCTGGCGACGGTAGTGGTACTGGTGAGGGTAGCGGTGTTGGTGAAGGCCAAGGCGGCGATGCTGGTGACGGTGGCAGTGCGGGGCAAGACGGCAACGGTGCTGGTGAGGGTAGCGAAGGCAACGGCGGTGCTAACGGCAAGGGCGGAGATGCTGGTGACAGCGGCGGCAGTTCAGGTGGCGGTAACGGCAGTGATGCTGGTGATGGTAGCGGCAGTGAAGGGAAGGGCGGCAGCGATGCTGGTGATGGCAGCGGCAGTGAAAGCAAGGGCGGCAGCGTCAAGCTGTTGTACAGCTTTGCGGCTGCGGCGGATTGCTCCGCCTTCAAGCCGGCGGAGATTGCGGTGGAGTCCGGCGGCGGCGAGACCGCCACGTACAAGGTCCAGGCAATGGTGAACCGTTGCCTGGTTGACCCGGGCGCCGGAGGGGATGACGGCGCGGGTGGTGATGTAGACGCCGGAGGGGATGACGGCGCTGGTGGTAAGGCCGGCGCTGGAACGAACGGCGGCGTGAACGGCGAGGCCGCCGCGTCTCCGGCAGCGGCGGGAGCCGCAGGCGCAGGCACACCGGCACGTCCGTACGAGGTGACGGTGGAGCTTGCGCCTGGGGCGGAGCTGGCGGCGGGTGATATGATCACCGCCGGCGGCTATTCGCTGAAGCTGGAGGCTGATCCGGGCATAGCCCCGGAAGCTACAGCTACAGCGGACCCCAGCGCGGAGCCGTCCGCTCCGGCAAGTCCGGAAGCGGGCGGGGAGTGAAGCCCGGGCAGTAAGCCGGGCTTAGGATTAGGGCAGGTTGTGTATGTGTATAAGGGCGGATGGCTAGGCAGAGCGCCTATAGCATCTGCCCTTTTTTGCATGGGAAGTTAAAAGTAACTACGGGCTTGTGCAATGTGCTGGCGCTGGGGTGCATGGGCGGAATGTAGTTGGAAAACCGATTACAATTGGCTGGCGTGGGGTGAGCGGGCGGAATGTAGTCGGATAACCGATCACAATTGGCTGGCGTCGGGTGAGCGGGCGGAATGTAGTTGGAAAACCGATCACAATTGGCTGGCGTGGGGTGAGCGGGCGGAATGTAGTTGGAAAACCGATTACAATTGGCTGGCGGGGTGGGCGTGGGCGGAATGTAGTTGGAAAACCGATTAAATTCGGCCAAGCGTGCGGCAACCAGTGTGAAGAGCTAACAAGGTCCGTTACAGGAAAGAAGAGGCTAATGTATTTTGTACATCAGATTTAAGGAAAATTGGCTCTGTAACATGTTCTGTTGTACTTCGTACACGCCTGTTGATTAGCTAAATTATGGGAATGTAAGATTATTAGTCAAAAAAGTAATCCATTCTACGGGTAATCGTTGCAGCGTAAATAAGCGGTCAAAATCGGCAAACGTTAGTTTGGCGCTCCAATGAACCACTGCATTTCCTTTGTCAAAGAGGAATTTCAATAACACATAAACCAGTAAAGCGGTATACAACTGTCCGTACACAGCATTGGGTGTGGTCCCAAATAAGGTTGGAATGTTTAAATGCTGCTTAATCCAGCGAAAAAACACTTCGATCTGCCACCGCTTCTTGTAAATTTCTGCAATCCGCTCAGCGGAGTGCCAGTGCAGATTCGTAGCAAGAATCACCGGGTTGCCTTGTGGGTCTCTTAGAATTACTACGCGAAAACGGTTCTTGGAAAGCCGTTGTCCTTTTCCTAATTGGCAGGTGAAATCTTGTTCGAGAGTTCCTGTGAAGGGTTCGCTTCGTATCCGGGCAACCGGGGACTGAAAGAGCGTGTTGTCCCGAAGCCGAATGACAAAGCATTGGTGCTGCTCCAGATACTCATCGAATCGTTTGTGACTGCCATACGCCCGATCGGCTACGATAATAAACCGTTTGTCGATCAGCTCGGGACAGCTTTTAAAATCATGGGAATTCCCTGTGGTCTCGGTCACCTTAAAGAGCCGGCCTTCATCGGCCACCACCGACACGTGTAATTTGATTCCTGCGCGTTCGCCTTTCAGCGGAGCCCAAGGAAGCCGTTCTTTCCCGACGGTAATTTTGGTGGAATCGACGAGAAGTAAGGCTTTGGGAATCCCTAAATGTCTTCGGGTCGAGCGATTACACAGATCAATCATGAGGTTCAGCAATTGCTTAAAAAGCTCGAAGGGAACATCTTTCGCTTTTTTGGAAAGCGTTGAATGGTCTACGGGTCTAAGGCCGCTGGAATCCATGCGTACTTCACCATCCCGATATCCCTCCCACTGCTGGAACGAAGCCTCCGCCAAGAATAAAAAGAGGTCATAGACGGTAAACTTTCTTGCTGTATCGACATATTCAAGTTCTTGAAGAAACGGTGAGAGTTTCTCTTCAGGAATCACTAATTGCAGAATGTTCGAGATTGAAGTAGACTTTTTCATGAGGTCGCCTCGTTTCGGATGTTTGTAGGGGTACAAACACTTTACCGAATGAGCGGCCTTTTTGCTACCTTTTTTTGGCTAATCAACAGGCCTGTACTTCGTACATCAGATTTTCCTAATTCAGCCCGTTTGATGGGAGTACGTTATAATCAATTGCACGAAATACAGCAGAATGCGCTATCGGCAGCTTTTACAGTCATTCTGTTGTACAGAATACAATCAGCACGTTATCCTTGAGGCGATGGCGATGGCGATGGCGATGGCGATGGCGATGGCGATGGCGATGGCGATGGCGATGGCGGTGGCAATGGCGGTGGCGGTGGTGCAGGCGGTGATGCAGGAGGAGGCGCAGGCGTATGAGGCATGGGAGTGTTCCGTCAGAGCAGCGGGGAGTGTCCGCGATTGATGCAGCTTGTCTATAGACATACACGGGAATAGTAGATATGATGGTCTGAGAATATTAAAATTTAAGAGCTTTGGAACAGGTGCAGATTGCCAGGAAACAGGCCGCTGTCGGCAAAAGACGGCAAGGGCCGGATACGTGCGCAATCTGCTTAAAAGGGAAGACCGGTGTAATTCCGGCGCGGTCCCGCCACTGTAAATGCCAGCGACTCCCGGGAAGCCACTGTCTGCGTAGCGGATGGGAAGGCGGGAGAAGTGATGAAGCATCAGCCAGGAGACCTGCCTGTTTCGCCTATGTTTCGATTCTTCGGGGGTAAGAATGCAGAAGCAGATACCGGTCCTAACAAAGGCTGCATATGAGAGAGTTGCTCATTACAGCCGCATCTATGGTATTCTTCCCCGGCCGCCCTGCATAGGGCGGTCTTTACGTTGCCGCCGCAGCTGTATCTGCGGAGGAAGCAGGCTTCATCCATTCTATTTCAGGAAAGAGGTTAGCTATGAAGAACCATCATCAATCTTCCAGATTCATGCGGCTGGTACTGGCCGCCGTTATGCTGTTCACGCTGCTGGGAACGGCTGCGGCTCCGGCCGGAGCGGCTTCGGCCCAGACGGATGCTGCCGCAGCACCAGCTTCTGCACAGTCCGCCGGACTGGCAGCCAGCGTCACCAGTGCAGTCTATGCCACTGCGGAGCTTGTACTTAAGAACGGAGTCCAGTCGGACTGGCAGGCGATCGGGCTGGCGCAAGCAGGCTACAAGGTGCCGGCGAGCTATTTGAAGGCGCTTGAGGACAAGGTTGCTGCGGCGAAGGGTGTTTTTGGCCGAGCTACGGACTATGCGCGGATTACGCTTGCTGTGAAGGCGCTGGGCGGCGATCCGGCGAATGTGGCCGGCTACAATCTGATCGAGAAGCTCTACAATCATGATGGAATCGCCGGGCAGACGCTGAACAATGCCGTGTATGCACTGCTTGCGCTGGATTCGGGAAGCTACAGCATCCCGGCAACGGCGAAGTGGACACCGGCCAAGCTGCTGGCTGAGATTCTGGCTAAGCAGAACACGGACGGCGGCTTTACCTTGACCACGGGTGCAAGTGATCCCGATATGACCGCGATGGTACTGACGGCACTGGCCGCGCACAAGAATGAGCCGGCTGTGAATACGGCCGGACAGCGGGCGGCAGCGTGGCTGGCGAAGGCACAGGACAAGAACGGCGGCTACGGCGACAGCAGCGAGAGTGTCGCGCAGGCGATTATCGGCCTGTCGTCCTTCGGCATTGATCCGGCCGGAGCAGAGTACACCAAAGGCCAGGTCAACCTGGTCAGCAAGCTGCTGAGCTTCAGCGCAGCCGGCGGCGGGTTCGCCCACACCGCAGGCGGCAGCTACAATGCGCTGTCTACGGAGCAGGCGCTTGAGGCGCTGGCAGCGTACCAGCTGTTTGGTGCCGGAGGCAAGCTGTTTGATCTGAGCAATGCAGCTGTCAAGAATCCTCAGGTTACCGTATCGGTTACAATAGAAGGTCCTAATGCAACCCTGGCGGAAGGCAGCGTATACGCCGGCAATGTGCTGAAGGCACTGGAGAAGACGGCTGCGGCCAAGGGCGTGTCCCTGGTTAATGAAGCAGGTAATTATGTGACCGGCATCGGCGGCGTGAACGCGGGAACCTATGGCGGATACGATGGCTGGATGTATGTGGTGTCGCGCGGCGGGGAATGGATTTATCCGAGCGTCGGCATGGGCGATTTTGCGCTGGAGGAGAACGACCGGGTTGTGGTCTATTACGGCGGGGATAACACGCAGGTGGTAGACTCTGTGATTCTTACTCCTGCACAGCCGCAGCCGGGACAAGAGCTTACGCTCAAAATCACCCAAAAAACCTGGGTCTGGAATCAAGCCACCTCCACCTCTGATCCGGTCAGCTCACCAGCGGCAGGGGTGCAGGTAACAATCGGCGGAAAGACAGTGGCAACCAATGATGCGGGGGTAGCGGTCATTGCCGGAGGCCTGCCTGCGAATAAATATACCCTGGTCATTACGGGGTATCTGAAGGACAAGACTCCTGCGATTGTGCGCCATACCGTGCCGGTGACGGTGGCATCTGCGGAGGCTGACCGTCCGAAGTTCAGCGATGTGAAGTCGATCTCGCCATGGGCGCTGGAGTCCGTATACAAGGCGTATGACCGCAAGCTGATGAATGGTGTAAGCGGCAAAGAGCTGGTGTTTGCACCGAAGCAGAACCTTACCCGGGCGGAGCTGGCAGCACTGCTGCTGAGACTGACCGGACAAGAGCCGTCAGCGGCTACTTCTGCTCAAGCTTTCAGTGATGTGAAGCCGGATGCATGGTATTATGGAACAGTGAACAAAGCGAAGGAACTGGGCATCATCAGCGGAGTGAACAGCACGACCTTCAAGCCGGACGGTCTGGTAACCCGCCAGGATATGGCGGTGATGCTCGTTAGAGCCTTCAAGCTGGATGCGGCTGTAGGTGCGGGCCAGTTCACCGATGAAGACAAGATCAGCGATTATGCGTTATCTGCAGTCCGCATGGTAACGGGTCTCGGATATATGAGCGGAACAGGTGGCGCTTTTGATCCTGCGGGTATAGTAACCCGTGAGATGGCCGCGGCTGTAGCGGTAAGATTGCCTTAGGATTAGCATAGCTCGTCTTAAAGAAAGCATAGAGTTACGGAGGAACGGGGAACAGGGAGACTGCCCCCGTTCTTTTCCCTTTTTGTGGAGGTGTAGAGGACCATGTTCAGACGAATACAATCCGTGCTGCGCAGGGCAGCCGTCCCGCTGCTGCTGGCCCTGCTGCTCGCCGGCTGCGCTGCGCCGCAGCCGGAGCAGGCCGGCGGCGGCACCGCCCCGCCCGCCGCCGAAACCCCGGCCGCGCAGACGCCGCGGCCGGAAGGCACTGCCATACCCTCCGCTGCGGCGGACGGTATGGCAGCTCCCGCGCGCAGCAGCAAGCCTGCTGCTGCAACGCCTCCGGCAGCGGCGGAGCCAGCCGCGCCGACCGCCCCAGTGCGCAGCAGCAAGCCCGCTGCGCAAGCCCCGGCAGCGGCCAAGCCAGCCGCGCCGACCGCCCCAGTGCGCAGCAGCAAGCCCGCTGCGCAAGCCCCGGCGGCGGCCGAATCAGCCGCGCCAACAGCCCCCGCGCGCAGCAGCAAGCCTGCTGCGGCAACACCCCCGGCGGCTACAGCCAAGCCGCCGCGCCAGGCGGAGAGCGTCACGCTCTCCATCACCGGCGATAAGGAGCATGGGGTGATTCTCACCGCTGCCGAGTATGAGATCAAGCAGAACGAGACTGTGCTGGAGCTGCTGAAGCGGATTACGCGCGGGCAGAAGATTCAGATGGAATATCAGGGCAGCGGGGCATTTGCCTATGTGGAGGGTATAGATAACCTATATGAATCTGACCATGGTCCCGAGAGCGGCTGGATGTACAAGGTGAACGGGGAATTCCCGGACAAGGCGGCAGGGAGCTTGACCCTGCAGCCGGGAGATACGGTTGAGTGGCTGTACACCCTGGATCTTGGCAAAGACCTGGGAGCCAAGACGCCATGAACAGCGGCTTCCGGTCCATGCATCCGGTCGTGGCTCTGCTGTATTATGCAGGGCTGCTGCTGTTTGCACTGCTGATCTTTCACCCGCTGTTCCTGGTGACGGAGATAGCGGGGCTGCTGGCGCTCCTGCTGCTGCAGGGACAGGGGAAGCTGGTCCGGCGCAGCCTGCCGTTCATGCTGCTGACGGCCGCTTCTGTAGCCTTGCTGAATCCGCTGTTCTCGCACCGGGGAGCGCATATCCTGTTCTACTGGCTCGACCAGCCGGTTACACTTGAGGCCGTGCTGTACGGGCTGATGATGACAGCCGTGCTGCTGTCGGTCTTCCTCTGGTTCATCTCTTACCAATATACCGTTACTACAGATAAGTTCATGTACCTCTTCGCATCGGCTGCGCCGAGAACAGCCCTGCTGACGCTGATGACCCTCCGGTTCGTTCCTTTGTTCCGGCGGCGGCTGCAGCAGATTACCCTGATCCAGCGCCTGCGCGGTGTGGATACCCGTACCGGGAGCCTCAAGAAGCGGATGCGGGACGGGATGACCCTGCTGAAAATTCTGCTCACCTGGTCACTGGAAGAAGCGCTGCAGACAGGAGACTCTATGACCGCCCGCGGCTATGGTATTGCCAAACGGAGCAGCTACAGTATATATAAGGCGGACTTGCAGGATAAGCTGGTCCTGCTGCTGCTGACAGTCAGCGCCGCCGTTACCCTGCTGTTCTGGGTTCAGGGGTCCGGCAGGCTGGAAATTTACCCGCGCATGAGACCCATGGAATTCGGCTGGACCGAGGCCGTGATGTACGGCAGCTTCTGCCTGTTCGTACTGCTGCCTGCGGCACTGGAAGGAAAGGAGAAATGGTTATGGAGATCCTCAGAGCGGAGAGCTTATCCTTCCGCTATCCCGAAGCAGACCGGGACTCACTTCATGAGCTCTCGTTCACAATAGAAGAGGGCGAATTCGTAGTGCTCTGCGGTCCCTCCGGCAGCGGCAAAACCACCCTGCTCCGCCATCTGAAGCGCGGACTTGCTCCGGTAGGCACGCTAAGCGGAATCCTGGCCTACAAAGGGCAGCCGCTGGACCGGCTTCCGGAAGCCGTGGCGGCAGGGGAGATCGGCATGGTCTTCCAGCACCCGGACGCGCAGATCGTGATGGATACCGTCTGGCATGAGCTGGCCTTCTCGATGGAGAACCTGGGGATGCCGCCGGCGGTGATGCGGACCCGGCTGGCCGAGATCTGCGGCTGGTTCGGGCTGGAGCCGCTGCTGTACCAGCCGGTGCATGAGCTGTCCGGCGGACAGAAGCAGCTGCTGAATCTGGCTTCGGTGCTGCTGCTCCAGCCCCGGGTGCTGCTCCTGGACGAACCGACCTCACAACTTGATCCGGTAGCGGCGCGGGAGTTCCTTACAGCGCTCCAGCGGCTGAATGAGGAGATGTCCGTTACCGTGATCATCAGCGAGCACCGGCTGGAGGAGGTGCTGCCGCTGGCGGACCGGGTGATTATGCTGGACGGCGGTATCCTGAAGGCAGATGCCGACCCCCGCACCTTTGCCGGTCATACCGGCGGGGAATTGGCGGCGGCACGGGATTATCTGCCCGCGGCGGCGCGTCTGTATCTGCCGCTGGCCCCGGAAGCGGCGGCAGCCGCACCGGAGACGATTCCGCTGACCGTGCGCGAGGGCAGGCGCTGGCTGCATTCCCAGGCAGCCGCCCAGCCTGCCGTCTCCGGCACCGGGACCGGGCAGCTGTCTGTACTTCCGACTGCTCACGGATTCCGCCAGGAATCCGCCTCGGCCTCTGCCGCCCATGCTCCAGCCCCTTCCCCTAGCGGTGTCCTGCTCACCTGCCGCGAGGTTACCTTCCGCTACGCGAAGGAGGAGCAGGAGGTGCTGAAGAAGCTCTCACTGACGCTTCGGCAGGGCGAATTCCTGGCGGTCATGGGCGGCAACGGCGCGGGCAAGTCGACGCTGCTGCATGTGCTCAGCGGGCTGCTGAAGCCGCAGCGCGGCAAGACGGAGCTGGCCAGAGGGAAGAAGACAGCCCTGCTAGCCCAGAATCCGCTGCTCTATTTCAGCCATGACACCGTGGCTGAGGAGCTGAGGCATATGGCCGGCTACGCCGGGCTGACCGGTGAAGAGGCAGAGCGTGAGATCGCAGCGCTGCTGGATGTTTTCCGGCTCCGGGAGGTGCTGGAGAGCCATCCGCATGACTTAAGCGGCGGACAGCAGCAGCAGGCGGCCCTCGCCATGATGATGCTGCTGAAGCCGGATATTCTGCTGCTGGATGAGCCGACCAAGGGTCTCGATCCGGCCGCCAAGGACAGGCTGGCAGCGCTGCTCCAGGAGCTGCGCGACCAGGGGGCAAGCATTCTAATGGTTACACATGATGTGGAGTTTGCCGCCCGGCATGTGACCCGCTGCGCCCTGCTGTTTGACGGGAGCATCACGGCGGACGGCCCGCCGGCAGAGTTCTTCAGCAGCAATTACTACTATACTACGGCAGTGAACCGGATGGTGCGGGACTGGCTGCCGCAGGCATTGACGACAGAGGATGTGATGAAGGCATGGCCCGCTACCGCTTACCGCTCCTGACCGCGCTGGGCTTATGCGTAGCGGCGCTGGCGCTGGCATCAGCTTTTATGGAGCGCCATTATGTGCTGCTGAGCGGGGTGCTGCTGCTGGCCGCGCTGCTGCCGCTATTGATCCGTCTGGAGCGCCGGCCCCTTCAGTCCCGTGAACTGGTGCTGCTCGCTGTCTTGTCGGCGGTCGCTGCGGTCAGCCGGATTCCGTTCGCCGCGCTGCCGGGAGTGAAGCCTGTATCGGCTGTGGTGATTCTATCCGCGTATGTCTTCGGCGCAGAGGCGGGCTTCGTCATCGGTGCGGTAGCCGCACTGGTCTCCAATATATACTTCGGGCAGGGCCCGTGGACCCCGTGGCAGATGTTCGCCTGGGGCATGACCGGGCTTACTGCAGGCTGGCTGCGGAACAGCTGGCTGCTGCGGAGGCGGGCCGGACTGCTCGCTTTTGGCTTCATCTGGGGATTCCTGTTCGGCTGGATTATGAATATCTGGGTGCTGCTCAGCCTGCCGGATGCCTTCAGCTGGAAGCTGGTTGCGGTTACGTTCGCGGCGAGCTTTTACTTCGACCTGGCTCATGCCTTATCCAATGTGTTCTTCCTGGCTGTTCTTGCCGGGGGATGGACCAAGGTATTGCAGCGTTTCCGCAAGAAATACGGGCTTCTTCAAGAGTGACAAACGGACAGTATAGACGGCTGAAACGGTGCCCGAAGGCGAGTGAACGGTGCGATTCCTCTTTTTTCGACAAAATTTGCATTGGACCATCAACAATCTGACGTAACTCTCCGATAAATGAAGTTAGCACGATACCGAGAAGGCGGGATTACGGAATGAGACATCTGAAGATTAAGCATAAGATGATTGTATTGATAACGGTAATTATAGTCCTGCTGATTGGCATCGGGGCTACCGGTATGCTGACAACCACGCAGATGGCGGAGCGCTCAGAGGAGACCTACCAGCAGAATCTGCAGCCCATTTATTACATTACCGAGATCCGCGGGAATAACCGGGCGATTGAATCCTTCCTGCTGGAGGCGCTGATTACCCCGAATGCGGTGAAGCGGCTGGAGTTGAAGACAGAGATTCAGAAGAATATCAAGTCGAACAACGAGCTGATGGCCGAGCTGAAAAAGATTGATTTCAAGAATGACAAAATTGCGGGGTATGTGAACGAGTACGTTCTGCTGCTCCCGGATTACCGTTCCCAGCGCGATAACATTATTCATCTGGCGGATAACAATCTGCGGGAAGAAGGGTATCAGGTGTTTACCGGCCCGGCCTTTAATGAGCTGCGCGGCAAAATGGTCAGCCTGCTGGAAGAAACCGCCGCGCTGTTCACACAGGAGGCGGCAGACCACAACATGCAGACGGCCAAGAGTGCTAGGAGCACTGTTCTCCTTAGCGGGCTGCTGATTATGGTGGCTCTGGTCCTCAGTCTGGTCCTTGGTTACCTGATTACTAATCTGATTACGAGACCGCTTAAGGAACTGCAGGGGCTGATGAAGCGGGCCGAAGCGGGGGATCTGACGGCGGCGGCGACGTATCAGTCCAGGGATGAGATTGGCGAGATCAGCTCCTCCTTCAACACGATGCTGGATGGCCTGAAGAGCATGATGCGCGGTGTATCGGAGAGCGCGGAGATTCTGTCGGCGTCCTCCCAGCAGATGAGTGCCAGCGCTGACCAGACGGCCCATGCCTCGCAGATGATCGCCGAGACCTCCGGTGAGATTGCGGCCGGCTTCGAGGTGCAGGCGGAGAGCATTGCGCTTACGGCGCAGTCGGTCCGTACCATGAGCTATGATATTGCCGAAGCCCGGCACAGCAGCAATGAGATGAGCAGCCTGATGGAACAGGCCGCTTTATCTGCGGACCGGGGCTTCGAGGCAGTGGAGCAGATTCTCGGGCAGATGCGCGAGATTGATTCCAGTGTCTCGGCAGGCCGGCAGATCGTCGGCAATCTGGGCAGCCTGTCCGAGGAGATCAACACGATCATCACGACCATTAATGAAATTGCTGCACAGACCAATCTGCTGTCGCTGAATGCTTCCATCGAAGCAGCCCGGGCGGGGGAGCACGGCCGCGGCTTCGCTGTGGTGGCTGGTGAGATCCGCCAGCTGGCCGAGGCTACCGGCAGAAGCTCGCTGCGGATTACGGAGATCATTAGCCACATCCGGCAGCAGACGGAAAGTGCCGTTGAAGCGATGGAGCAAGGCTCTGGAATTGTCTCTCAAGGCGTGGCACAGAGTGAAGTGGTGTCGGCGGCTTTTGCAGCGATCCAGTCCTCCATTCAGGCTGCCGGCGAGCAGACCGAACAGATCTCTCTGGTGATTACCCATGTGGCCCAGGAGTCGGAGGGGGTAGCCAAGTCCATGACCCAGGTGAATGAAATCTCGCGCAAGGGCGCCGAGGAGGTACAGGGCACCAGCGAAGCAAGCAAGGAGCAGCTCACCGCGATGGGCGAGATGTCCTCCTCTGCCCAATACCTGGCCACCCTGGCCGAGGACCTGCAGAAAGCGCTGGCCCGGTTCCGGCTATAACACACATCGGCAAGCCACCCCCGGCCCTAGAGCCGCAGCTGCCCGGTTTAACTTCGGTTGAGCCGGGTTTTTGATCGTACCGCAACTAATACCACCCGGTCCGCGTAGATAATGTTGCCCGGGGGCAAGATTCGGGTATAAGCTAGTAGCTCATCAGGTTTAAACGTATGAGAAATACTTTAACTAATGGCTTGCTGAGGGGCTGCCTCACCCCGATTAGGGTGAGAGGGGGAGGCTTAATTGCAATTCGTACAACTAAATCTTCCGATGTGCCGCCAAACCTCCGTTTAGATGTAGTTCGTGCAATTAAAATGCCCCTATACCTGGATTTTTGCTGATACGGGCAAGTTTAGTTGTACAGACTACAATTAGAAAAGGAAGTCCACCCGTTTCACTGTTTTTAGGTGCACAGAATACACTTATCCAAGTTTTTTCGCTACGAACGGAGCTTCATCCCTTACCACATTTATGGAATGAAATCACTTGTTTAATTCTGATGGTCTACTAGTAAGTCTTCAAGGAGGCATGTCTAATCATGAAAAATCAAGCATGGAAGCTGGCAATCGTTCCAGCATTACTATTGACCCTTGCGGCCTGCAGCTCCAATCAGGCGGCCGATCCTGCGGTTACGCCAAGCCCGGAGAACACGGCGGCACCTGTAGAGGCATCGGGCCAGCCCACAGTCCAGCCTACGGCACAAGCATCGGCTACCCCGGCACCTGCCACAGCTCCCGCTGCATCCCCGGTTCCGGTAAGAGAAATCACACCGTACAAGAATATATCCATCACCGACTGGAGAGACGATAAGACGGTTATCGTGGCCAAGGCGAACGAGAAGCTCGGCCCCATCCAATCGGGAGAACTGGCAGGCTCCCTTCCGCAGAGCTTGTATTTCTTCCATCTGGATACCGGGGAATATGAATTGATAGTGGAGAAGGACAATATGATGCTGGGGGATGCGACACTGTCCGCCGATAACAAATTCCTGCTCTATAGTGAATTCTCCCTTGGAGATCCTGCGTACATTATTATGGACCTGGGGGGCAAAAAGCCCTTCACGATCAAGAGTGATGCCACCAGCGGAGCCATGGGTGCACAGTGGGCGGATAAGGATACGGTGATTGGACCTGCTTATAGCGGCGGCGCTTATACAGCGACGACTTCCGCAAAGATTGCTCCGGTTGAGGGCTTAAGCGGGGAAGGACTGATTGTGGTCAGGCAAATCAAGGATAAGATTTACTACACCAGCAATTCGAGTGATACCCTGCAGACGCTGGACCTGAAGACTAAGGAAAAGGCTGCGCTGAAGCTTCAAAGGGTCGGCGGTGTATACCCTTCACCGGATGAGGAGCAGATGCTGGTGCTGCAATATAAGGATGCCGGACAGGCGCTGCTGCTAAGTGATACAGACGGATCGAATCAGCGGACCCTTGCGGAAGGGGCAGAGCTTGGCGGTGTCTCCTGGGCATCCGATCAGCGGCTGGTTGCCTATAGTATAGTTAGTGAGGCGAACGGGAAACGGTCCAGCACCCTGTACATTTATGATCTGGCCGCAGACCAGTCCACAGAGATTACTGCGGGCAACGGGAATCTGACCACGGCCTGGAGCCCGTCGGGCCGGGAGCTGGCTTATACGGATTGGACAGAGCAGGGGAATAACAGCGGTGTCGTTCATTTAAAATATTGAATATAAAGAAGCCCGCCTCCGGTAATATACCGGAAGCGGGCTTCTTTGATTACACTCTGGCTCTAAGCATACCAGCCCCATACGAAGATGAACAGGGTGCCGAAGATCGTGACCAGAGCGACGAACATGGCGTAGCCGATGTTGAGGTACAGCTCTTTTTTGGAATCGGCCGATTCTCCGATGTGCATGAACACAAACAGCTGCAGCGAAGCCTGGATCAGTGCGGTAACGAGCAGCACGACCATATTGGCGCTTGCGGACAGGTCTCCGTAGATCACAACCAGCGCAGCGGCAGAGAGGACCAGAGAGGCTACATAACCCATCACATGCTTAATTGGGAATAGTTGCTTCATCATGTCACATCAGTCCTTTCAGGTAGACGAAGCTGAAGATAAAGATCCAGACAACATCTAAGAAGTGCCAGAACAAGGAGAAGATGAACGTTTTGTTGGCGGTAGCCGGCGTAATGCCGCGCTTCCACAGCTGAATCATAATACCGATGCCCCACAGCAGACCGAAGCTGACGTGAAGTCCGTGCGTTCCCAGCAGGACGAACAGGCTGGAGAGGAATCCGCTGGTCTGCAGCGTAGCACCCTCATGCACGTAAGTGAAGAATTCATCGATTTCAATGCCGACAAAAGCCAGACCCATCAGCAGCGTGATCGCCATGAAGACCATCATCGCTTTCTTATAGCCATGCCGCATGGCATGGACGGCAAGGCCGATGGTGAAGGAGCTCGTCAGCAGCAGGAAGGTCTCCATCAGCACCGGGCCGATTTCGAACAGCTCGCTGCCGCTAGGTCCGCTGGCATAGCGGTTCACCATGACGAAGTAGACGGTGAACAGCGTAGCGAAGAGCGGGATTTCGGCGCCGAGGAACACCCAGAAGCCGAAGATCTTATTGCTGTTCTCTTCCGTTGAATATTCGAGCGGCTTGGACGCATCTATTTTCATACAGTCTCACCCCGCATCAATTTCTTTTCGGTAGCCTTAACTTCATCTACGGAAATGTAGTAGCCGCTGTCCTGATCGAAGGACATGAAGGCCAGCATGATGATCACGCCAATTCCGGAGACAATTGCCGGAATCCACATGCTGAATACCAGGAAGAAGCCAAGGAAGAAGAAGATTACACCCAGAATGAACGGCTTGCCGGTATTGCTTGGCATATGAATCTTGGTGATTGTTTTGTCATCGTAGAGCGGAATGTTCTCGTGCTTCGCGGACCACAAGGCATCGCGGGTCTTCACCTTAGGAACAATGGCGAAGTTGTAGACCGGCATCGGGCTGTGTGTCGCCCATTCCAGCGTACGGCCATCCCATGGGTCATTCGTCTCGTCACGCGGCATGTAGCGGGTACTCCAGTAGATGTTGTACACCAGCAGCACGAATCCGATGGCCAGACCTACGGCCCCGACGAAGCTCAGCATATTGAGCGGACCGAAGCCTGTTTCCTCCGAGTATGTGTACATACGCCGTGTCATACCCATGAGGCCCAGGAAGAACAACGGGAAGAAGGTCACATTGAAGGAAATAACGATCCACCAGAAGGAATGCTTGCCCAGCCGTTCGTTCAGGCGGAAGCCGAACACTTTCGGGAACCAGTAGTAGAACCCGGCGATAACCGCGAATACAGCACCCGGAATCAGCACGTAGTGGAAGTGCGCAACCAGGAACATCGTGTTGTGATACTGGTAGTCGGCACTGGCCATCGCGAGCATGACACCGGTCACGCCGCCGATCGTGAAGATCGGAATAAAGGCGAGGGTGTACAGCATCGGTGTAGTGAAGCTGATCCTGCCTTTACGTAAGGTGAACAGCCAGTTGAATATTTTGACCCCGGTCGGTACGGCAATGGCCATCGTGGTGATCGAGAAGAAGCTGTTGACCATTGCGCCTTGGCCCATTGTATAGAAATGGTGCGCCCATACAAGGAAAGACAGGAGCGAGATAATCAGCATACTGAATACCATAGAGGTATAGCCGTACAGGTTCTTCTTGGAGAAGGTGGCGATAATCTCGCTATAGATCCCGAAGGCCGGGAGTATGACGATATATACCTCAGGATGTCCCCAGACCCAGAACAGGTTGGCCCAGAGCATATCCATCCCGCCGTTGGCCATCGTGAAGAACTGTGAGCCGAACAGGCGGTCGAACATCATCAGCGCCAGCGCTACGGTAAGCACCGGGAAGGCGAAGACGATAATAATGTTGGTGATGAGTACGGACCAGGTGAACATCGGCATTTTCATCAGCGTCATGCCTGGGGCCCGCATCTTCAGAATCGTTACAATGAAGTTCACCCCTGTGATCAGCGTCCCGATACCGGAAATCTGCAGCGCCAGGGAGTAATAGTTGTTGCCGACGGTCGGGCTGAACTCAATACTTGCCAGCGGGAAGTACGCTGACCATCCGGCATCCGGCGATCCGCCGATGACGAAGGAGATATTGAGCAGCATGGCTCCGAAGAAGAAGAGCCAGAAGCTGACGGCGTTAAGCCGCGGGAACGCGACGTCGCGCGCGCCGATCTGCAGCGGAATGATCACGTTCATCAGACCGATAATGAACGGCATCGCCATGAACAGGATCATGATCAGACCGTGGGTCGTGAAGACCTCGTTGTAGTGCTGCGCATCCAGGAACTTCATTTCCGGGGCAGCGGTCTGCAGCCGCATCATCATGGCGTCCACACCGCCGCGGAATAGCATGAGCAGCGCCGCGAGGATGTACATGACGCCGATCTTTTTGTGATCGACCGTGGTTAACCATTCACGCCACAGGTACCGCCATTTCTTGAAATAGGTAAGCCCGACGATGATCCCGATGGTGGCCAGCGCGATGCTGACCATGGCGCCATAGATCAGGGGTTCGCCGTGAACCTTAAATTTGTCTAAATCCATTAGGGTGGCTCCTTTCAGTGTGTTGCATTAAGCTCCTCTCAGAGCTAGTGTCCTTCATGTGTGCTCTCATCGACGGGGGAGCTTGGCAGCGGCTCATCCACTTCCGGATCAGGCTTGCTGTCAAATTCGGTGCCGCTGGACGGTTCGGGAGAAGGATGTATCTCTTTGTTATCCTGATGCTCCTGGCTGCCGTTGTCCATGTCCATCTCTTTACCGCCGCCGCTCATATGCTCGCTGTGCTCTCCAGGAGGAGGACTGAACTCCAGATGGGTGGATGAGTAGGTTTTGCGTCCGAGGTGCTCAGCGGCCAGCAGGCCCTTGAATTCATCCTCAGTCAGCTTCGGAGCGGTCTCCTTCACTTCCTTCACCCATTCATCGTACTTCTGGCTGCTCAGGACAAGGGCTTCGAATTCCATGTGGGCGAAGCCTTTACCGCTGAAGTTGGCATTCTTGCCGATATAAGAGCCCTCGGTATCAGCGGACAGATGCAGCGTCGTAAGCATATCGCTCATAGCGTACTTCTGGCCCGCAAGCTGCGGAATCCACAGAGAGGTGATGGTCCCGAAGGAGTACATTCTGAATTCAACTGCACGGTGCACCGGAAGGTTCACGTAGTTGACCGTCTCGATGCCTTCTTCCGGGTAACTGAAATGCCATTTCCAGTTCGAGGAGGAAGCGTAAATGACCAGCGGCTTCTGATCGTTATATTCCGCGGCCACGTTCTCTACTTTGGTTGTTGTCTTGACGGTTACAACGGACAGGAAGGCTACGATAATGATCGGGATGATAATCCAGATCGCTTCCAGTACCTTGTTGCCCTCCTCATGCTCAGGAATGTACCCCTCATTGCTTTTCTTCGCACGGTATTTCACCAGTACAAAAACATATAAGATGTAGACAACAGCCAGTACACCAAGCATTACAATAATCGAGAGAATGATGGTGTCAGATAACGTCCTGGCAGACGGCCCCTTCGGGTTGAGAACAGTGAGTGAACTGCATCCCGGCAGGAGAAGGATCAGGCTTAGAAACAAAGCGTATAACGGTCCCTTTTTCTTCATATAGAACTCCTTCCTTCAATACTACTTTTCATTCGCCATTCATTAATGGGCTTACACTTGATCTGTATCTATAGTAAGAACTACTTACCCATAATGCAAAATACATATTTTGTATATTTAGATAAATTAGTCCTTAAAAATGGCTAACAAGTTAAATATGTGTGAGCAATTTGTTACAAGTACATAAGGGTATGATAAAGATCACTGTAGTGGCGCACTTTAGCTAATTTTAAGGTTGTTCAATCTTTGTTCAATATTTCATAATTGTTATTAAATTTGTCACATTTAATAGGGGGCAAAAACCCCCGATTTAACCCCGGACTGCCTGGTGCGACAGCATCCGACGGGAAAGGGGCGCTCTCTGAACATTTTGCCGGACCATCATTTATCATTGCTGGATAGTAACATTTTTTTAGCTTGCGGTTACAATCTCTCAAATTACGTTAATT
This sequence comes from Paenibacillus sp. FSL K6-1096, assembly GCF_037977055.1. Lineage (NCBI taxonomy): Bacteria > Bacillati > Bacillota > Bacilli > Caryophanales > Paenibacillaceae > Paenibacillus > Paenibacillus sp. FSL K6-1096. Next base: position 4,819,211 of record NZ_CP150274.1, read on the forward strand.
GTATATGTGATAAAGTGATAGACAAATATACATAGATTGGAGACTGCTGCTGTGCGTATCAAAAAATTCATGCTATTATTCATGTCCTTATTCCTGCTGACCGGTCTGGTGCAGAGCCCGGTGAACGCCGAAGCCAAGGGAGCTGCGCTTAAGCTTGGAATAAACGATAAAGTGAGTGCCATTGAAGCTGTATCGGTAAAAGACACCTATTATGTTCCTCTCCGTTCGCTTGCGGATGAATTGAAATGGACCCTGACCGGCCTTGCGGACGGAAAAATTCACATAGCCGGAGGGACGGGTTCGCTTACCCTCTTGAACAAGGATGGGGGCGCGGTGCTGAAGGACGGCCAGACTGTGCCGATGAGCACCTTCCTGCAGGACGGCAAACTGATGGCTCCGCTGAAAGTTAGCGCGTATCTCGGATATAGCATTTCCTATGCAGGTGATAAATATTTACTGCGTGTGAAGGACGGCTCGGCCAAGCTTAGCGATGCGGAGTTCACCGGTAAATATGCTGCAGAGCTGAAGCCGAAGGCTCCGGTGGCCCCGGCCACTCCGGCTAAACCGGCGGAACCGGGCAAGCCGGGCCGGACGGTGTATCTGACCTTTGACGATGGCCCGTCGGCGACAACGGGGGAGCTGCTGGATATCCTGAGCAAGTATGACGTGCAGGCCACTTTCTTTATGCTGGGGAATAATATGAACCAGCATCCGGCCCAGGTGAAGCGGATTGCGAAGGAAGGCTATGGCTTGGCCCTGCACGGGGTAACCCACCGCAAAGAGAAGTTCTATGCCTCTCCGGCAGCAGCGCTTGGCGAGATGTCAGGGGCGAATGCGACGCTGAAGAAGCTGACGGGAGCCAGCACTACACTGATCCGTACCCCTTACGGAAGCAAGCCTTATTTCACCAAGTCCTTCCGGGATAAGGTTCTCAGCCAGGGCTATCATCTGTGGGACTGGAATGTGGATTCCTACGACTGGAAGTACAAAGAGAACAGCGACAGAATCTATAACACTGTGCTGGATCAGGTGAATAAGCTGAAGGCGTCGAAGACCAATCCGGTCATTCTGATGCATGACCAGAAGGCTACGCTGAAGGTGCTGCCGCGCCTGCTGGAGAAGCTGAAGAAGGACGGCTACACGTTCGAGCTGATTACGAAGGACATGGAGCCGGTGAACTTCTGGAAGGATAAGAGATAAGCGCGGAGCCGCTTACGGTAGGAACAGTAAAGAGCAAGCCCATGGGGAGATTCCTCAGGGCTTGCTCTTTTTGTGCGGGAATTCCATGCTGCATTAGCAAAATGTTACTGGTTAAGGTTGACAGAACTCCCTGACTGTATTAATAATAGTAGTACAGTTAATACACTCTGGTACAGCTGCAAGGGTATCAGATGAAGGGAGGACTGTCATGTTCGAGTTGGATGTACGCAGCCGGAAGCCGATCTACGAGCAGCTGACCGATAAGGTCAAGGAGATGATTATGCACGGGATTCTGCGGGCGGATGAACAATTGCCTTCGGTAAGGGCGTTATCCTCACAGCTCACGGTGAACCCCAATACGATCCAGAAGGCGTACCGGGAGCTGGAGCGGGAAGGCTATATCTATTCGCTGCAGGGCAAGGGCAATTTCGTAGCCGCCATGCAGCAGGAGCATAACGAGAGCAAGCGGGCCGGGCTGAAGACAGAGCTGCTGCGGCTGATGGCGGAGGCGGTCTATCTCGGATTCACTGAGAGCGAGATCAGTGCGCTGTACCGCCAGTCGCTGGATCAGAGAAGAGAGGGGAACAGCCATGATTGAGATACGCGGGGTCAGCAAGATTTTTCAGGGGGATAAGGCGGTCGACCATCTGTCCCTGACTGTACATAAAGGCGCCATCTACGGATTGCTGGGATCGAATGGAGCCGGCAAAACCACGCTGCTGAAGACACTGGCCGGGATCTACCGTCCTGATGCAGGCACGGTCAAGCTCAGCGGACAGCCTGTCTTCGAATCGCCGGAGGTGAAGCGCAGAATGATCTTCATGCCGGATAGCCCTTACTTCTTCGCCCAGGCAACGATCCGCAGTATGGCCGCCTTCTACCGGTCCATCTATCCGCAGTGGAGCCAGAAGCGGTATGACGAGCTGGTAGCGATGTTCCGGCTGGATCCCCGGCGCAGGCTGAGCCGCTTCTCCAAGGGGATGCAGCGCCAGGCCGCTCTCCTGCTGGCGCTTAGCTGCAGGCCGGAGGTGCTGATCATGGATGAGCCGATCGACGGGCTGGACCCGGTGATGCGCCGCCAGATCAAGAATCTCCTGTTCCAGGAGGTAGCCGAGCACGAGCTTACGGTGCTGATCTCCTCGCATAATCTGCGCGAGATTGAGGATCTGTGCGATCATGTGGGCATTATGCATCAAGGGCGGATGCTGGTCGAGAAGGAACTGGATGATCTGAAATCGGACACGCATAAGATTCAGGTTGCCTTCCGTGACGAACGCCACGCGGCCGCGCTGGAATCCAAGCTGGAGATTCTCCACCGCGAGGAACGGGGAAGCGTCAGGCTGTATATTGCCAGAGGCGACCGCGAGCGCATCAGCCAGGCTTTTCATGTCTATGATCCGTATGTGTTTGACCTGCTGCCGCTAACACTGGAGGAAATCTTTATTTATGAAATGGGGGGTGCCGGTTATGACGTTCAGCCGATTATTCTGTAACGCCAGCCTGATCCGCCAGAACCTGCGCCAGCACGGGTGGATTGGAATTTTGTATACTCTTGTCCTGTTGTTTCAGCTTCCGCTGCAGATGTTCATGTACGGCGATCCGCTTAGGGAGCCTGTGCAGTTGGATAACCTGTTCAACCTGGGTGCCGATATTGCGCCTTTCGTTATGGCTTTTCCAGCGGTCGCCGGGCTGTTCCTGTCCCGTTACCTGCAGGCCAGAATGGCCGCGGATCTGATGCACAGCCTTCCGCTGCGCCGCTCGCATCTGCTGTCTTCCCATATATTTAGCGGGCTTCTTCTACTGCTGCCGCCGGTATGGGTTACCGCTGCGGTTACAGCACTGGTCCGTCCCTTGAAGAGCAACATGTATGTCTATCACGGAGCAGAGGTCTGGGAATGGTGCCTGACCCTTACAGTGCTGACCCTGTTTCTGTTTGCGTTCACGATGTTTGTGGGGATATGTACAGGGCAGACCATTCTACAGGGAGTGGTGGTCTTCATTCTGCTGCTGCTGCCGTCAGCTCTTCTGGAATTTATCAATATGCATCTGAGCCGTTATCTGTATGGATACTCGAATTGGTTTGGGCTGACGCAGGTGTCCACTAATGATTGGTCGCCGCTTCTGCGGATTATGGATATGTCTTACAACACCTTTAGACCTACGGAGCTGTGGATTTATGCTCTGTTATCCGTTGTGTTCCTTGCGCTGTCCTTCATATTGTATCCTAAGCGTCACAGTGAGAAGGCCGGGCATGCGGTAGCGTTCACCTACTTCGATCCGCTGTTCAAAGCGGGAGTGATGTTCTGCAGTATGCTGGTTGCGCTTAGCTATTTCGGCAGCAACAAGCAGGGGATGGGCTGGATCATCGGCAGTGTCCTTGCCGGAGGGCTGGTCGGGTATATCATCGTCGAGATGCTTCTCCGCAAAAGCTGGCATATTCTGACCCGCAGGCTGCCGCTTGAATTCGCGGTATACAGTGTGCTGCTGGGACTGCTGCTCTATGTTCCTGTATCCGGCTTAACCGGATATGAGAACCGGGTTCCGGCGAGTGACAAGGTGGCTGCGGTCTTCGCCGGAGGCAATTATGAGCAATTGATGCATCCCCCGCAGGGCGGTGAGAACGCTGAAATCCTGGTAGATGATATCCGGTCCAAGGACCCGAAGTATATCGAAGCGGTAACCGCGCTGCATCGGGCTGTCGTCACGGCGCGGCCGGAGCAGAAGGGGGATGTGTGGAGCGATAGCTATCCTCCACGGCAGCGCTTCACGTTGTCTTACCAGTTGAAGAACGGAAGAACGCTGCTACGGACGTATCTGGTTCCGAGGGCGGGCTTCGAGCCGGAGCTGAAGGCGGTGATGGGACATACGGATTACAAGCGCGAGCGCTACCAAATCTCGCAGATGGAGGAGGATGTGGAGAGCATCCGGATGAGTAATCTGAACAAGGCCTTCAGTATTTCCGACCCGCAGGAGGTTCAGGAATTCAAGGGCATTCTCATTCGTGAACTGCTGAATATGTCCTACGAGGATCAGGTTTCGGATCAGCGGTCACGGGGGTCCATCCGCGTTCTGCATAAGCCGGATCACAACGGAAACCAGTTCCCCTACACTTATGACTGGTACCCGTCCTATCATGAACTGGGGGCTTGGCTGGAACAGAAGGGCTATGCCGATAAAATCAGGATTACAGCAGCGGATGTCGTGTCCGCTGAGATGTTCAGGGATATCCATCACAGCGAGCTGCCGTCTGGGCTGCGATATGATCCTAAGGCTCGTATGGAGTTAGCCCGCACCGAGAAACGGTCGGTCATGGTCACAGACAAGACGCTGATCAGCGGCATTCTGGAGCACCGCCGCAATTTTACCCGCGAGGAGGGGAGGGTTGTGGTGAGAATAGAGTATAAGGATGGAACGATTAATTTTATTTCCCTGGAGGAGCAGGAGATGGCTCCGGCGCTGAAGGCGCTCCTTCCTTAAGGTTCTTAGATTGGAGTAATTCGGCAGTGTGTAGTCCCCTCGTTAATGGGTGAATGTCCGTTAACGGGGGATTTCTTTGTTTAGGAGAGGCGGGGCGGCGCGCAGACCGAAGGTTGCTTCCAGTGTACGTGATGACATAGCATGGGTATATTATGATAATACGGCGCAATCAAGCGCACCAAGGCCCGCCATGCGGCGGCGGCCTGTAAGGAGGGATAAGCATGGATGAGGTGCAGGATCATCTGGATCACGGCCTGCAGATTGTCTTCATCGGATTCAACCCCAGCATCCGCTCCGGGGAAGTGGGGCATCACTATGCCAATCCGCGCAATAATTTCTGGCGTATTCTGCATAAGTCCGGTCTGACGCCGCGGTTATATGACGCCTCCGAGGACGGGGAGCTGTTGAAGCTGGGCTACGGCTTCACCAACATTGTCGCCCGGCCCACGGTAGGCGCTGAAGATATCACCCGCGAGGAGTATACGCAGGGCCGCGAGCTGCTTCGCGCCAAGCTGAAGGAATACCGCCCCGGGATCGCCTGCTTTGTCGGCAAGGGCGTCTACACCGAATTCAGCCGCCGGAAGACCGCTGCCTGGGGCTTCCAGGAGGGCGTTACTCCGGTAGTCGACGGGGTTCGGGAGTTCGTGGCCCCTTCGTCCAGCGGGCTGGTCCGTATGCCGATGACGGAGATTATCGCCATCTACCGCCAGCTCTATGAGTTCACGCAGGAGCATGAGCCGGATCAGGGCAACTTGGCTGACGTTTGAGCTGTCCCCCGGACTCCAAGGCCGTTACTTCGGCCCGAAGCTGCCACAGCCGCCTCCATGCGGCCTCAGAAGCCGCTATTTCCATAAAAGCCATTCGATCCGTCCCCTATAGGGGCAAATAAGCGCCTCTGAGTCCGCAACACGCGCAAAAAAGGTGTTTTTCGGCAAACAGGGGCCCTGGAGTCCGCGTGGACTCTGGTAAGGCCAGCAACTGAGCTTACATCTCAGCACAGGTGCACAGCACACAGCAAGAAGCACCCTTGTTCCCAAGGGTGCTTCTTGCCGGTACTATTCTAGATCTGAATCAGCAGCAATATGATGGACGACAGTGACAGGCAGACGCTGACCAGATAGAGCACGGCAACGACCTGCTTCTGGTTCAGACCGGCCTTAAGCAGCCGGTAATGAACCTGGGTGGCGTCGGCCTGGTAGATGGCTTGTCCCTTCAGGAAGCGCTTGATGACGACAAAAATATTGTCGAAGATCGGCACGCCCAGCGCCAGAATCGGGATGAACAGCGACAGCACGGTAGCCTGCTTGAAGGCGCCGTCCAGCGCGATTACCGCCAGGATGAAGCCGAGGAACGTGGCGCCGGCATCGCCCATGAAGATTTTGGCTGGGGCCTTATTGAAGCGCAGGTAAGCCAGAGTAACTCCGATCAGCGACACCGCCATGAAAGCGGAAGTGGATTGGCCCATTGTCAGCGCGACAACGAACAGGGTCACTGCGGAAATAGCGGTAAGTCCGCCGGCCAGACCGTCCATGCCGTCGGAGAAATTGATCACCGTGGTTACCCCAAAGATCCAGATAATCGTCAGCAGGAACTGTAAAATAAACGGAAGTGAGATATAATCACCCGAGAAGGGGTTGATGAAGCCGGTGAACGCATTGCCTGAGAAGAAGACCAGAACCGCTGCGGCAATCTGCACGATGAACTTGGGCAGCGCCGGGAAATCCTTGCCTTTGGTCTTGTACCAGTCATCAATCGTTCCTATGGTCAGCAGGAGAATGCCGCCGATGAACAGAGCAAGCGTCTCCAGGGTGAATTCACGTGCGAAGAGCAGATATGTAATGAAAAAACCGACGAATATGGCATAGCTGGCCGTAAGCGGAATCGGCTCCCTATGTATCTTGCGTTCCACATCTTCCCTGGGCCGGTCCACGAAATCCAGCCGGAAGGCGAGCTTGCCAAGAGGAGGAATCAGCAGATAAACGATAAGAAATGACACAATAAACGCTAGACCGTATAAAATGACAATCACCCCGTAAATGAATTTGAATATAAGGAGTATGCCGGTTCACCAGGGCAGTCTCTCCCTATATTTCGTGCTGAAACAGCATGAATCCGCATGAAGCGGCATAGCTGTTCCCGCTTGAGCTGGTCTACCCTAGATTATATCGCAGAAGGCTGTATGTTGTCGAACCGGCAGAGAGAATGGAGGAAATAATGAAATACGATTGTATACTTTTTGATGCTGATGATACGCTGTTTGATTACGGGATGGCGGAGAGCCATGCCTTGAATCATGCGTTTACCCACTTCGGGCTGCCGACAGGCGCTCACGACTATGCGGAGAGTTATCAGGAGATTAACCGCGCGCTGTGGAAGGATTATGAGGAAGGGCGGATCACCTCGGCCGCACTGCGGGTGGAGCGGTTCAACCGTCTGTTTGCCGCCCATGACCTTGCGCTTAAGCCGGAGGCATTCAGCGACGCCTATCTTCGTTTTCTCGGGGAGGGCACCTTCCTGATTCAAGGGGCGGCAGAGCTGTGCCGGGAGCTTACCGGATGCAGGCTGGCCATTATTACGAACGGGATCAAGGATGTGCAGAACGCCAGAATTCAGGGCTCCCCGCTCAGCGAGGTGTTCGAGGCGGTGATTGTCTCTGAGGAGACAGGCTACCAGAAGCCGGAGACCGGGATTTTTGACTATGCGTTCGCAAGGCTTAATCTTACAGATAAATCCAAGGTCCTGATGGTCGGGGATTCGTTGACCTCAGACATCCGGGGCGGGATGAATTACGGCATCGATACGTGCTGGTTCAATCCGTTGGCTAAGCCCGGTAACGCCGGAATCACGCCAACCTATGAAATCCGCAGCCTGGACGAACTGCTGGAGATTATACGCTAGATCTGCCGGGGGCGGTTAGAAGATTCACTTCCGTGTTTAATAGATAAGGACGCTATCTATGTTCTTTATCAACTACAACATACGGGAGAGGATATTTATGAGGAAAAAATGGCTGATAGCCGCTGTAGCCGCCGGAATGACGGTAACAGGCTCAGCAGGCGTGTACGCAGGCGCCAAATTGGAGCAGATCAAAGCTTATCTGAACCATAGCCTTGGTATCGTGGTGGACGGTAACCCTTTTTGGATGAAGGACGGCAACGGCAAAACCTTGACACCCATTACCTATAATGGCCTGACCTACCTTCCGGTCCAGTCTATTGCGACGGTGCTGAAGGTGCCGATTAACTACGATTCCGTCAATTATAAAGTGAGAATCGGACAAGGCAGCTACGACATTCCTGCGCCTACACCTGCACCAGCACCGGGCGGCGGAACGTCTGCTCCGGTTGTTGAGAGTAAGGTAAGGCCGGTTAATCTGCCTAAGGATTTCCCGATTCCGCAGGATGCCGTGATTGCCACCACGCTGGATACGGATGCCGGCGGGGTGAAGAAGGTAGCCTTCAGTTATTCCACCCAGGAGACGCTGGAGATGATGGGCTTCGTCTACAGTGAATATGTGCGCATCAAAGGGCTGGACAATCCTTCCGAATCCGTGTCTGCCAGCAATGTCAGAATTACGGGCCGGCTTGGCGGGAACAGTCCGTTATCGATTACCGGCAAGGCCTCCACAGCCCGGCCGGGCTACAATATCTTCACCATTACCTGGTCAGAGAGCTGAGCGGGACAGCAAACCTCATATACACAACAAGAACTCCGGCCGTGTTATGGTCCGGAGTTCTTGTGCGGAAGGCTATAAGGTTAGTCCTGCTGGCGGGTATCCAGCGGCTTCAGATGGGCTTCGATCTGTTCACGCTTCGCTTCGAGGAACGGCGGAAGCGCCAGGGCTTCACCCAGATGCTCGACCTCTTCGTCTGTAGCGAAGCCCGGTCCGTCGGTAGCCAGCTCGAACAGGATGCCGTTAGGCTCGCGGAAATACAGCGAACGGAAGTAGAAGCGGTCTACAAATCCCGAGTTGGGCAGCTGCACTGAACGGATGCGTTCGATCCACTGCTTCAGCTCCTCTTCGTTGTCGACGCGGAAGGCGACATGGTGTACGCCGCCCCGTCCCAGGCGCTCCTGCGGGAGGTCGTTGCGTTCCTCCAGGTGAACCTCTGTGCCGGAGCCGCCCTCGCCGGTCTCGAACACAATCACATCCGGCTGCCCGGCTACCGGCGAAGGGTAGGTGCCCTTGCGGCGGAAGCCGAGCAGGTCTTCAAGGATCAGCGCGGTGTGTTCAGCCGTCTCTACGGTCAGGTGAGCCGGTCCCAATCCGACAATGGCATATTCGGGCGGAACCGGGCTCTTGGCCCAAGGCTTGCCGCCGGCCATGCCCTCATTATGCTCATCCGAGACGAGGATGAGCCGCTGGCCTTCATGGTCGGTGAAGGCCAGGGTCTTGCGGCCGCCGCGTTCGGTAATCTCGTCATGCTCTACCCCGCAGACGGCGAACCGCTGGGTCCAGAAGAGCAGCGCTTCATCGCTGGGGACACGCAGGGAGAGCGCGGAGATGCTGTTGTTGCCGTCGCGGTTGCGTCCGGCATTCGGCAGCTCGAAGAAGGTAAGCTCTGTACCGGGGCTGCCGGTCTCATCCCCGTAGAACAGGTGATAGACCGAGATATCGTCCTGGTTTACCGTTTTTTTGATCAGGCGCAGTCCGAGCACTTCGGTGTAGAATTTGTAGTTTTCGGGCGCTTTGGCTGTAATGGCGGATACATGATGCAGTCCTTTTAATGTTACACTCATGAGAGTGGCCTCCTAAAAAATAATTTTATGTGGTGATGCAATTGCTTTAAAAATTTAAGTTACTTTCATTTTAATAGTTAATGAGAAGAATTGCAAGCTGTTTTCACCAGAACCTTATTATCTAAGAAAGCAGGGAGAATCATGCATACGCATTCAAGTCTGCTAAAGCAGATGGGGAGCATGGGGATCGACCGCAAGGGAACGCTGCTGGTCCACTCCTCATTCAAAAGTATAGGTGAAGTAGAAGGAGGGGCGGAGACCGTGCTGGATGCTCTCTCCGGCTACATGAAGGACGGGCTGCTTGTTCTGCCTACACATACCTGGTCGTACATCGACGCGAACAATCCGCGCTTCTCCGTCCTGGAGTCGCCGGCCTGCGTCGGCATTCTGCCGGAGCTGTTCCGCAGGCGGCCGGGCGTGATCCGCTCCTGGCATCCTACGCATTCCGTAGCTGCGCTGGGGGCTGACGCGGCCGCGTTCACTGCCGGTGACGAACGATGGGATACGCCCTGTGCACGCGGGTCCGTCTACGGCAGGCTGCTGGACCGGGAGGCGGTGATTATGCTGCTCGGTGTCGATCTGCGGAGGAATACATTCATCCACGGGATCGAGGAATGGGTCGATATCCCGGGGCGGATGACAGACGGGCATGAGGCGCTGTATACCGTAACTCCAAGCGGGGAGGAGATTTCCGTGCCTTCGCGCAGACACTGCGGGCTGTCCTGGTCACAGCATTTCTGGAAGGTGGAGACCATCCTGGAGCAGGGCGGGGCGCTGCGCAGAGGCCGCTTCGGTGATGCTGAGGTGATGATCTGCAGCACGGTGGAGACCACCCGTATCCTGAGCGCCATGCTGCGAGAGAACCCGGATCTGTTCTCGGACAATGAGCCGCTAGGGGACGAAGCTGTGCCGGAGGCACTACCGAAGACGAAGCGTGAGGTTCCGGCACAGCCTGCCGGGAAGCGCGCAGAGGACTAACCTCTAATAGGTTATCCGCTGGTTCTGGCGGGCTTCTATCAATGTATGGTATATTAATCTCACACAAAACAAAGTAAGGAGATTGGAAATGACAAAAACTTTGATCTTTGGACACAAAAACCCGGATACTGACACGATCTGCTCCGCAATTGCCTATGCAGCGCTTAAGAAGGAACTGGGCTTGGATGCCGAGCCGGTCCGCCTTGGAGAAGTCAACGGAGAGACCGGATACGCCCTCAAATACTTCGGCGTGGAAGCTCCGCGTCTTGTAGAGAACGTAGCCGGAGAGGCTGAGCAAGTGATCCTGGTGGACCACAATGAACGCCAGCAGAGCGCCAGCGATATCGATCAGGTCCGCGTGGTTGAGGTTATCGACCATCACCGGATCGCGAACTTTGAAACCGCCCACCCGCTGTATTACCGGGCTGAGCCGGTAGGCTGTACTGCCACCATCCTGAACAAGCTCTACAAGGAGAACGGCATAGCCATTCCAAAGAACATTGCCGGACTGATGCTGTCCGCTATCATTTCCGATTCCCTGCTGTTCAAATCCCCGACCTGCACCGAGCAGGATGTGGCTGCTGCGCGTGAACTGGCTGAGATTGCCGGTGTGGATGCCGAGAGCTATGGCCTGGACATGCTGAAGGCAGGCGCTGACCTGAGCGACAAGAGTATTGCCCAGCTGATCTCCCTGGATGCCAAGGAATTCAAGATGGGTGAATACAAGGTGGAGATTGCCCAGGTGAATGCGGTTGATGTGAACGATGTGCTGTCCAAGCAGGCGGAGCTGGAGAGCGCCCTGACTGCGATTATCGACGACAAGGGACTGGACCTGTTCATGTTCGTGGTTACCGATATTCTGAACAATGATTCTGTAGGCCTGGCGCTGGGCCGCGCCGCAGGTGCTGTTGAGCAGGCGTACAATGTGAAGCTGGATGCCAACAAGGCGGTCCTGAAGGGCGTAGTCTCCCGCAAGTCACAGATCGTGCCGGTGCTGACCGAGACGATTGCCAAGCTCTAGAAGGTCCTCCGGACGCTTAGCCGGAACGCTGCTGCGTCCATTCTGATGCCCTGACCGGCTGTGCTGTCCCTGCGGGGAGGGTGCGGCCGGTTTTATTTTACAATTCAGAGCAACTCCTTCGCCGTTCAAGGGTATATACAGCATAGGACATTGGAAGGGGACGGGAACATGGGAAAAATGCGGAAGCTGGCGGTGTCAACAATCTGTCTCATGCTGGTCTCGGGGGGAGGCCTGCTGTACGCGGCTGCGGGTAAAAATGAGCTGTCCATGTATGTCAATAATGTGCTGCTGAAGCAGCCGGCGGTCTCCTCGGAGGGCGCGGTCTATCTGCCTGCGGAGCAGGTGGCAGAGAATATGCAGGCCATGGTATCCTTAGACGAGAACGCAGGGACGGTAAAGATCTATAAGCCTAACGTGAATACAGTACTGCTTGATGACCAGGGTAAAATTTTCGGCAAAGTCAGAAGTGAATCCAGCAGCACCTTCTCGGCTCTGGTCCAGGTGGATCAGCTCAAAACGGAGATCTCCGATCTGAAGATCACCATCACCGACCCGGCAGGCAAGACGGATACCGTCGATAACCAGCCGATTACCGAGAAGAAGGACAGCTTCTGGTTCAAATCCGCCGCTTACAGCTACAAGGTTGCCGACAAAGGCAGCTATACCGTCCAGGTCTATTTCAAGGATGCGGCGTCCAAGAAGTGGTTCCTGGTATCCGAGCTGCAAATATCGACCACATAACCACTGATAAACCAATGAGGAGGCGGTTCCATTGATTACAGTCTATCCGGCAGAATCTGCACACCGGTTCGACCACGGCTGGCTGAAGGGCAGTCATGTCTTCTCCTTCGGCGAGTACTATGATCCTGACAATACGGCATTCGGCCCGATGCGGGTCTGCAACGACGATACCATTGCTCCGGGGAAGGGCTTCGGAGCCCATCCGCACAGCGATATGGAGATTGTCTCCATCGTGCTGACCGGCGTCCTGCGCCATGAGGATAACCTGGGCAATGTGGCCGAGACGTCCTTCGGCGGCATCCAGCGCATGTCGGCCGGAAGCGGCGTCATTCATACCGAGCATAATCCTTCGGACAGCGAGCCGGTACGCCTGCTCCAGCTATGGTTCATGCCGCGCACCCGGGGGACCGCTCCCTCGTATGCAACCGGACGGTTCGATCCGGCGAAGCTGGACGGACAGCTGCTGCCGGTTGTAGCGGCCGAAGCCTCGGCGGAGGTCGTGGATATCGCCCAGGATATGACGATTTATCTCGGCAGAGCGAAGGCAGGAGAGCAGCTGCAGTTCCGCCAGGAGCCGGGGTGGCGCAGCTTCGTGTATCTGGTAGAGGGGCAGCTTACCCTGAACGGAGGGAAGGCGCTGAAGCCTGGAGATTCCGCAAGGATTCAGGAGCTGGAGGAGCTGGAGCTGAAGGCAGGCGAAGATATCCTGGTCATGGTCATTGATCTGCCGTGATTAGGCGAAGCGCAGACTGGAAGGAGGAACGCGGATGGCAGAACATGAAAGAGTGCTGGTGAAGCACGCGGTGACCGGACGGATGCTCGTCAACAGCAAGGACGGCGTAGCCTATACCTTCGATGAGGAAGGCGGGCTGACCCTGATTACGCTGACAGGTGTGGAGGCGGAGAAGGGCGCAGCGGTTGTGGAGCTGAAGGCCGAGCTGAATGTATTCCGGTTCGAGGAGCCGGAGGACGGCCCGGTGATTAAGCACTGGTACTATGTGGGGGATAATCCTGTAACCTATGATGCAGATTCTAATCGGCTGACGATCGCGGTGCAATCCGAAATTGAATACCGTCCCGATCAATACTGGGCATAAGCCGAAGCAGACATCAATTCCCCGCGTGTAACAGCGCGCGTGAGGTTGATGTCTGTTGTTTTATATAAATGTATGAGAAGAGTTGAAAAGGGACAAATGATATTGACAATAAGTTCCGGAAGGAATAGCTTTGTTATGAAAAGTAACATGAAGATCATACAGAGATAGGAGAATGGAAGCGAATGGAGTTATTCACGGCAATGGAGCGGGACGATTACGAGCAGGTGTTATTCTGTCAGGACAAGGCCTCCGGGCTTAAGGCGATCATTGCCATTCATGACACCACCCTCGGGCCTGCGCTGGGCGGAACGAGAATGTGGACCTATGCGACCGAAGAGGAGGCGCTGGTGGATGCGCTCCGGCTGGCCAAGGGCATGACGTATAAGAATGCGATGGCCGGACTGAACCTGGGCGGCGGCAAGACGGTGATCCTCGGCGACCCCCGCACAGACAAGAATGAGGCGATGTTCCGCGCCTTTGGAAGGTACATCCAAGGCCTGAACGGCCGTTACATTACAGCCGAGGATGTGGGCACCACCGAGGCGGATATGGATATCATCCATCAGGAGACCGATTTCGTTACAGGCATCTCGGCATCCTACGGCTCCTCCGGCAATCCCTCCCCGGCTACAGCCTTCGGGGTGTACCAGGGTATGAAGGCGGCGGCCCGAGCTGCCTTTGGCACGGATTCTCTTAGCGGCCGGACGGTTGCCGTGCAGGGTGTCGGCAACGTGTCCTACACGCTGTGCAAGTATCTTCATGAAGAGGGCGCGCGTCTGATCGTTGCGGATATTCATCCGGAGGCCGTCCGCAGGGCTGTAGAGGCTTACGGGGCTACAGCCGTGGAGCCGGGCGAGATTATCCAGGCAGATTGTGAGATCTATGCGCCGTGTGCGCTTGGCGCCACCATCAATGATGAGACGCTGCCGCTGCTGAGAGCCAAGGTCATTGCCGGTGCAGCCAATAATCAGCTGAAGGAGCCGCGCCACGGGGATGCCCTGCATGAGATGGGGATCGTGTACGCCCCGGATTATGTCATTAACGCCGGCGGTGTCATCAATATCGCCGATGAATTGAACGGCTACCATAAGGAGCGGGCCTTCAAGCAGATCGCCCGAATCTACGACAGCATCACCCGTGTGCTGGAAATCTCCCGCGAACGCGGAATTCCGTCATATGCGGCTGCAGATCATCTTGCGGAGGAGCGCATCTCGCTGATGCGTAAGAGCCGCAGCACCTTCCTGCAGAACGGGCACCATGTGCTAAGCCGCAGATAAGCTGAAGCATTGTTCGACAATATTCCTCCTGTTAGCCGAGAGTAGTGAGAAATGTAGCAGTGCGCAGCATGGATAATCAGGAAAATAGAACCAGGAAAGATTATGCATAGCTGAGAGGCGGAGGAACATGGGAGCACTTCATATGAATGCGGCAACGATGAATTATGGCAGCAGGGAGTCTTATTTTGACGGGAAGCTGATTGAGTACATTGGCTGGTGTCTGGCCGGCTGGCTGGTTACGGTCTGTACCCTTGGGATTTGCTATCCCTGGTCGGTGGTCATGATCTACCGCTGGAAGGTGGAGCATACCGTGGTGGAGGGCCAGCGCCTGCGGTTTGATGGTACTGCTATCGGATTGTTTGGGCAGTGGGTCAAGTGGTTTCTGCTGTCGGTCATTACGCTGGGGATTTATGGATTCTGGGTCTTCATTAAGCTGGAGCAGTGGAGAACGAAACATACTCACTTCCAATATGCTGCTTAGGAATCAAGAAGAGGTATGACACGTAAAGAGCCATCCCCTGTAACCGGAGGATGGCTCTTTCACTGCAAATGCCTATTGCACCTTCTGCGGCTCGGGGTAAGTAACGCCGAGCGTATCCACGGTGACCTTCTTCATGACCGGCGGCTGTTCGGGACGGTCGGAGGCGTCACGCGGGAGGTTCACGATTTCCTGGACGGCATCCATACCTTCCGTCACCTTGCCGAAGGCTGCATATTCGCCGTCGAGACTAGGGTAGTCGGCGGCCATGATGAAGAATTGCGAGCCCCCGGAATTCATATCCTGGCTCCGCGCCATCGACAGCACCCCTTCGGTGTGCAGCAGGTTATTGGTGAAGCCATTGCTGTTGAATTCTCCGGCAATGCTGTAGCCCGGACCGCCCGTTCCTGTACCGTCAGGGTCTCCGCCCTGAATCATGAAGCCGGGGATGACGCGGTGGAAGATCGTTCCGTCATAGAAGCCCTTCTGGATCAGGGAAATGAAGTTGTTGACGGTGTTGGGGGCCACTTCGGGATACAGCTCGGCCTTAATAACGGCACCGTTATCCATTTCAATGGTAACCACCGGATGGCTGGCATCGGCCGAAGGGACGCCTTCCGTAGCTGCAGCGGGGGTATCCTGCGGCGCTGCGGTCGCCGCGCTTCCTGCGCCGGAGCTGCTATTGCCGCTAGCCACCGGCTTGTTGCCGCAGCCGGCCAGAACCACCAGCAGCAGGCACATCACTGCCAGCAGGATGACAGGTTGTCTTAAAGTACGCTTCACGTTTGCTTCTCTCTCCTTTTATACTTGAATAATCGGGTATATCTACCTTTATATCATACCTTCTTTGTCCTGCCTGATGCAAAATCCGGTTCTTAGCTGCCGCTGTTCCGCCTGCTTCTGCGCAGCTCCTTGGCCTTCGCCAGCGTGGTTCCGCCGGGAACCGGGAGCAGTGCGCTTTTGGAGCTGCCGATGAGCTGGGAGCTGTAAATGCCGCTGTGCCCGGAGAACAGATAGCTGATGATGCAGGCAATGAACATGTAGACCGCACCGCCGGAGCCGAACAGCTCAATCCCCATGATGAAGCAGGCCAGCGGCGTGTTGGTGGCCCCGCAGAAGACGGCGATGAAGCCCAGGGAAGCGAGAAACGGCCCGTATAGATGGAGCACCCCGGCCAGACTGTTCCCGAGCGTAGCCCCGATGGCGAACAGCGGGGTCACTTCGCCGCCCTGGAAGCCGCTTCCCAGCGTGAACGCGGTGAAGATAAGCTTCCAGAGGAAGGCGAACGGCGCAGCGCCTTGCTCGAAGGAGCTGCTGATCAGCGGAATGCCCAGCCCCAGATAATCCCTGGACCCAGCTATGTAGACTAAAGCAATGATGATGAGGCCGCCGGCGGCGCTTCTCAGCATAGGGTTCGAGATCAGGGCGGCGAAGGCCCGCTTCAGCGCATGGGTCAGCTCACTGAACACAAGGCTGCACAGGCCGAACAGGACAGAGGCGGCAACCACCTTGGCCAGCACCAGCGCATCCATAGCGGGAAAGGCATCGACCTGATAATGGATGTGGTGAATGCCCCACAGGCGGGTAGCGACCAGATCGCCGGTGAAGCTGGCGGCGAAGCAGGGCAGCAGCGCCCTATGGCTGATCAGCCCGATGGCAATCACCTCCAGGCCGAACACCGTTCCGGCCAGCGGGGTGCCGAAGATCGAGCCGAAGCCGCCGCTGATTCCGCACATCAGCAGGATCCTGCGGTCCAGCGGACTGATTCTAATCCATCTTCCGAACGCATCCGCGAGACTGCCGCCCATCTGCACCGCTGTACCCTCGCGTCCGGCGGAGCCGCCGAACAGGTGGGTAATCAGTGTTCCGCCCAGCACCAGCGGGGCCATCCGCAGCGGAATGGCTTCCTTACCCTCCTGAATCTGCTCCAGAATCAGGTTGTTTCCCTTGCTGCTGTTCTTGCCGTACCGCATATACATGCCGCTGACCAAGGCGCCTCCGGCAGGCAGCAGGAACAGCAGCCAGGGATGATCCAGCCGGACCCTGGTTACCGCATCCAGACTGGCCAGGAACCAGGCGGAGGCGCTCCCTGCCAATAGCCCTACGGTTCCCCCCAGAATTACCCATTTTACGAATGTGCTCCACAGGGCGAGCTGGCTCTGGCGTTCTGCGAGCTCGGCCCACCGTGCATACCTGTTCTTCATTCTGCTTACGCCCCCGTACCCGAATATACGCCTGAAATGAAACAGACTCCTACCCGCGGGGAACCGCTGGTAGGAGTCATTAGTCCCGCAGGACGATCTGCGGCGAACTCCATCGCCGTATTGAATGAGATTATAGTAAGCGGGTTTCAGCGTAAAGTCAATACACAGCTTATTCCCCGTCCCCGTTGGAGCCGTTCAGCACATCGGTGCCGGGCATGGCGTCAGGATCGGGGGAGACCGGGTCGACCCGGCTTCCGGGGGCCAGCTCATCGGCATCCGGCACATCCGCAAGCGCCGGCTCCTCTACGGCTTCATCTGTCAGCTCCTCGTCACCGGCATAATCAATGGCGCCGCCTGTCAGACCCGCTGCACCGGCGGCGTAGACGGCGTCCGATTCGAGCAGCTCGTCCCGCTCCGGCCCCGGAGCTGCGGCAGCGGACAGGGGGCGGTCCTTGCGAGGGCCAAGCCCGGACTCCGGTACATTCAGGCCGATGTCGGCAGCAAGAATCGGATCATTGGTAAGTGTAGGATCAGAGCCGTCATCCGGAACGCCATCGAAGTCTATAGGGGTGAAATGAGCAGGGTCATGACTGGCCAGCGCCGATTCCAGCGGGCGTCTGCCGTTCTCGGTATCCTCCTGCACGCCCGGCGTCTGCTCCGTGATGGTGCCGAGCGGCCGCAATTCCTCCAGCGGAATTCCCTCCTCCGGGGATACGCTGCCCATTTTGGTATAACGCTCATATACAAAGTCGGCTTCCGTCTTATTGAATTCGTTACCCATTTTCGCTTCAGCTCCCTTATCTTGAAGTTTGCCTATAGTTAATGTATACCCGTTCAACCGCCGGCGAATCTGCCCGGCTGCCGGGCAGGCATTCTCTTAATATATTCATTCTGCGTACAGAATAACCATAATTATCGCGCTTTTTCGAGTGATTTTGCAGGCTGTGGCAGGTATTGCCGCGAACGTTGTCGAAAATAAGAATCGTACGAACTAGATAAATACAACTATAGATTCACTGAGGTGCCATAATGAAGTTGCCATCAACCCAAACGGCCGCAGCCATCATCATGCTGCTGCTTGCGATTGCCGTCATACCGGTGGGGATCGCCATGGAATGGGACAAGCACGAAGAACTAACCATCCCCGCATGGGGCCTGAAATGGGACAAGGCTGCGGGAACTACTATAGAAGAGGCGGCGGCCTGGCCCGCCGGAGAATGGGCGGTGATCGGGGCGGGAACCGCCAGGCCGCATCCGCCTTCAGGCACGGCCGCAGCCTGGCTGCGGCTGGCGTTGCCGCGTACCGGCGGGAACCCGGCCGTCCTGATCGATCAAGTGTATGGCGACGGCCTTAAGGCCTATATGGACAACCGTCTGGTCTATGACTCCAGCGGGGATACAGAGTATAGCGGCAGCAAAGTGCTGATCCCGCTATCCGGGCATGGCGGCGCCAGGGAGCTGTACCTCTGGAATGCAGGTGTCAAGGAATTCGGCATTGAGGGGGAGGTGAAGGTTGGCAGCTATAACCGGCTGTTATCCTATTATGTGAAGCAGGATTTGGCCGATCTGATCGTGGGCGCAGCGATGATTTTTATGGGCGGGGCCTTGCTGGTCTGCCTGTTCTTTATGAGTCCGTCCCTGGTCTCAGGCAGTCTCTATCTCGTCCTGGTCATTCTGTCCTTCGGGGTACTGCTGATTACCTACTCCCCGTATCTGACGCTGATTGTCAGCGGCGGAGGGCGGCTGAGGGAGACCCTCTTCGATCTGGCGTTATTTACGCTTTTGCCGTCCATCCTGTTCTACTTTGAACATGTATTCGGACCCGGCTGGCGGAGACTCACGGCCCGTATCCGCAGATTCCAGCTGCTGTTCTCACTAATCTGCCTGGGCCTGCTGGTTCTGAATGCTGCGCTGTC
Organism: Paenibacillus sp. FSL K6-1096; assembly: GCF_037977055.1. NCBI lineage: Bacteria > Bacillati > Bacillota > Bacilli > Caryophanales > Paenibacillaceae > Paenibacillus > Paenibacillus sp. FSL K6-1096. The sequence continues at coordinate 4,838,340 of NZ_CP150274.1, forward strand.
CTTCCGGCTGGACGCCCTGTACTCCTTTCTGACTGTGGATGTAATCGGCGTGCTCATCATCGGGGTGCTGCTGTACCTGCTCTGCCTGTCGCTGGCTTATACCCGCAGGGGCAATCCGGATGCCACTCTGTTCTCTATCGGATTCTCTGTGTTTGCCCTGCTGTCCGTAAGCGAGATGGTGCGTTACTACCTCTCGGGGGAGCGTTATCATCTGTACTGGTGGAAGTGGGGGATGGTGGTATTTGTCATATCCCTGATTGTGATTCTGGGGCGGCGGTTTGCAAGCAATCATAACAAGGTGGTGGAGTATTCCAGGGAGCTGGAGAAGTTCAATAATGAATTGCAGCGTTCGGACAAAATGGAGATCATCAGCGAGCTGGCTGCTTCAGTCGCCCATGAGGTGCGCAATCCGCTCCAGGTGACCCGGGGGTTCCTGCAGATTCTGGGAGAGCGCTCCGGCAGCAAGGAGAAGGATTATCTGCGGATGGCGATGGAGGAGCTGGACCGCGCTTCGGTTATCATTACCGATTTCTTAACCTTCGCCAAGCCCGGAGTGGATACGGTGGAGGTGTTCGGGGTCTCGGCGGAGCTGAAGCATGTATCGGGGATTCTCGTGCCGCTGGCTAACCTTCAGGGCGGGGCGATTGAGCTGCGGCTGCAGGAAGCGCTTCAGGTGAAGGGCAGCCCGGCCAAATTCAAGCAGGCTTTCATCAATCTGATCAAGAACAGCATTGAATCTCTCCAGGAGGAAGGCCGGATTGTGATCACCGCCTGGAAGACAGGCGATACGGTTATCATCAGTGTGAAGGACAACGGGGAAGGCATGAGAGTCAGCGAGCTGGCCAGGCTGGGGGAGCCGTATTATTCCAACAAGACGAAGGGGACCGGGCTGGGGCTTATGGTTACCTTCCGTATTATTGAAGCGATGGGCGGTTCCATTGAATTCCAGAGCCGTAAGGGCGAAGGGACTGAGGTCATTGTCAAATTGCCAGCATCCGTAAATAAATAGAAATTATTTTTGATAATGTCGTTTTTTTGAAGGGATGGGCAGTGTGCAGAGCGAAATACTTACATTAACAGAGCTTTGCTTCTGAAACTTCTTTTTGGGGTGCTGGCATGTCTTTGATCGTCAAAAGCTTACATATAACTCTAGTCGTCCTGCTGCTATCAGTTGTCTGCGGCTCGTTCCTGGTCTCGGCCCAAAGCGGCTATCCTGCCGGCGAGATCAGGCATTGGCAGATGAAGTGGGTGACAGGGCCGGGAGATGGCGGCGGCAAGGTGCCGGTAAGGGAAGCGGAGGGGTGGATGGATGTCGAGGCGAAGGCGGAGATGCTGAGGAAGCCGCCCGGTGTATCCGCTGCCTGGACGAAGATTGTGTTGCCGTCGTTCAATTACACCTCACCCTCCGTCTACATCCAGACGATATATGCGCTCCATGTGAAGGTGTATGTGGAGAACCGGCTGATTTTTGAAGGGGACCGCGGCTTCATTAAGGATAACTATTCCCTGCTTGTGCCGCTTGATATCCGGGATAACGGCAAGACCGTCTATATCTGGACACAGACGCTGCAGGACCGGATCGGGATCAAAGAGAAGGTGATGCTCGGCGAGCATAGCATGCTGATCAAGGATTATATCAAGAATGGGCTGATTGATGTCATTTTGGGCGGCGCATTTATTTTTGTGGCGGCGGTTCTGTTTGTATGCGCATTTTTCCTCAACAAAGAGTATTTCCCGGTAGCCACCTCGCTGTCCATTGTCATCGCCTCTACCGGGGTGCTGTCCGTAACCTACTCTCCTTTCACTTATACCTTCTATAGTTATCTGGGTGCGCTAAGCGTGTTCCTGTTCGATGTGGCGCTGTTGTCGCTGCTGCCTGCGCTGACCTTCCTGTTCGAGAATATATTCGGCGGCGGCAAATACGGCATCATCCGCAAATTCCGCAAATTTCAGGTGGCCTACTCATCCTTCTGCTGTGTCTTCCTGGTGATTAACAGCCTCTCCGGAGGCAGAACGCTGGAATTCTACTACTTCATCTCCACCAATATTGTCGGCATTATTATGATTCTGCAGTTCATCCTGCTGATCGGCTGCGTGATCGTGTTCTCCCTGAAGCGTAACAAGGATGCGATTATCTTCGCCTGCGGCTTCGGTACGGCTGCGCTCACCGGTGTGCTGGAACTGGTATGGTATTATCTGAAGCGCGGAAATTACGATCTGTTCTACTGGAAATGGGCGCTGGTCGTATTCATTCTCTCGCTGATCGTCATTCTGGGGCGGCGGCTGGCGCAGAACCACAGCCAAGTCGTGAAGTATTCGCAGGAGCTGGAGCTGTTCAACAACGAACTGCAGCGTTCGGAGAAAATGGAAATTATCAGCGAGCTGGCCGCCTCTGTCGCCCATGAGGTACGCAATCCGCTCCAGGTCACCCGCGGGTTCCTGCAGCTGCTCAGCGAGAAGTCGGTCGGGGACGAGCGGCGGTACCTGTTCATGGCGCTGAGCGAGCTGGACCGGGCGGCAAGCATTATCACTGATTTCCTGACCTTCGCCAAGCCGGAGTTCGAGCAGATCTCGCTGCTTCATGTCAATGATGAGTTCATGCACATCCAGAGCATTCTGCTGCCCCTATGTCATTTGAATGGCGGCAAGATGATTCTGGAGATCGAAGAAGACCTGTGGGTTAAAGGGAATTCCTCGAAGTTCAAGCAGGCGATGATCAATATCATCAAGAACAGCATCGAATCCTTGGGGGAAGAGGGCACAATTCATCTGCTGGCTTACAGCCGCGGGGATAAGGTACATATTCACATCAAGGATAACGGGGCAGGGATGGAGCCGGGGGTGCTCAGCCGTCTGGGCGAACCGTATTTCTCCTCCAATAAGACGAAGGGGACAGGGCTTGGGCTGATGGTCACCTTCCGTATTATTGAAGCGATGGAGGGCGAAATCCGGTTTATGAGCAAAAAAGGAGCCGGAACCGAGTCCATCACCATTCTGCCGCGGGCAGAAGGACCGGACGGTTCCAACTCCTGATGAATATGAGGCTTCAAGTATTCTACCACGAACCCAGCGGGGTGATGCGTGTCTTCATGACCTCTGCAGACGGGCTTGGAGGGATGACCAGGTAGAATTCGTTAGAGCCTTCCTCTACCGTCTTCAACGTAATGCTGTCAGGAAGGCTGATGCCCAGCACTTCTTGCAGGGCTGCCTTCGGGTCTGCGAGGAGTCTCTGCTTGAAATCCGCATCCTCCCACGCCTTCTGAATCACCTGATTCTTAAGAGCTTCTGCTGACAATAGAATCACCCTTTCGAAAATGGTTATTTTTACCTCATAAGCATATCATATGCCTAACTATAATTCTATTCATTTTTATATAAATTATGATAGATTCGTATGCCTCGATAACCAGTATTCCAGTCCCCCGCCCTGCAGCGCCTGCTTCTCCGCTTCGATCCTGTCAGCGATCTGCCGCAGATTCTCCGCCAGCCCCAGATGGAAGGAGAGCAGATGCGGCACCTGCAGGGTGGCCCCCGCCAGCCTGGCATGGCTGGCCTCAGCCGTATCCGCATATCCGCCGAGTCCCCCTAAGGTATAGATGAAGTGCTCCACCGCTGCCTGAGTCAGCGCTTCCCCGCCAACCCCTGTTGACGAACGCACCAGCGACAGCAGGCAATTATAGCTGCCATCCGCAAGATCCTGCTCCCAGTCCTCATAATCATCGGCCATCTGCAGAGTCAGAAGAACATGGTGAAGCATCTCCTCGGACTCGGCAATCAGAGAGGGCTGGCCTGCGAGCAGGAGCGCCGCTGTGCTGCTGAGCTTGAGCGGACTGGCCTTGTGGGCGATGCGGATACGGTCGTTCAGGAAGTAATCGCCGCCCGCTTCGCGGCTCACGCTGTAGGCCCATTCGGCCATGTAGCGGTAGAAGCAGGACCAGAATTGGGAGCCGGCCGGGAACAGCGGAAGGTAGATCTTCAGGAATTCGCCATAGAGCAGATTGGCCAGCGGGAGGGCTTGTGCAGCCGGGGACCCGGGGCTGTCCATCAGATCATCCTGGAGGAAGAAGTAGAGCATCAGGTAGACATTCCCGGCTGACATCAGGCGGGTGGTGTCGGGGCTTAACCCGCACCGGTCCCGCAGCCAGAACGGGAGCAGATAACAGATATAATTCTTGCGGCTGTCCGGCTTGAAGACATTGAACTGATCGAGATAGGCCAGTCCCCAGGCATTCACCGGTTCCGGGAAGGCGGCAATAGCGCGGCGGCTCTCTTCGAATACCAGGCGCAGCTCATCTTCATATTGCTGAAGCCAATCCATAGGCTTGTCTCCTGTCATATATGTATTGGATTTCTATTAAAAGTTAATATATGGACATTCACCCTGATTATAAGCCTGCCGCAGTCCTATTACAATGCCGGAAAATGCCCATTATAAAGGCCCCCGTTGCACAATTGTGAACAGGGGCCTGCTGTATTGATAATGGCTATTGTGCGGCCGCTTCAGCCAGCTCTGCGGCCAGAGCCGCATATTCGCCACGCAGGCGGACCAGCTTCGAGACACTTGCGGCGAGGCCACCGGGCCGGTTGCGGCGGGTCCAGAGCTGGCGGTACTGATGAAGCAGAAGGTCAAGGTCGTGGATCAGCGCCTGGACCTGCACTGCTTCGGGAGGCGCTCCCGCTCCGGCGAGCTGCCGCTTCAGCCGGGCCAGTCCTATAGCGTGCTTCACAAAGTGGACGCCGTTCCGCAGCTCCTCCAGGACAAGCTCGCCGTCGCTGCAATCCAGCACCGGCAGCTCCAGCCTGGCCTCGATGCCCGAGATATATTGCTCAAGGGCATGAAGCTGCTCTTCGCTGAGGCTCACGGCAAGTCCCGTGTGCTCCAGCCTGCTGCGCAGCAGCATGGACAGCTCCGTATCGTTCGGGCGGAGCTTGCCTGACTCCAGCTTGTAGTAATTGCCGAGATCCAGCAGCAATTGTCCGATGGCTGAGGAGCGGTCGCGGAAGATGGAATGATTCAGATAGGAGGCCACATCTGCGTCCAGATTCCCTTCGACATTCCAGGCCAGCGCTGCCCCGCTGACGAAGCCGGCATAGCTGACCGGCAGATGCTGCCAGTGGCCGAAATCGCCCCAGTCGGTAATCAGATAACCGATTGCGCCATTACGCTTACCGTGGATGGCGGCGCTGCGCAGATTGGCCAGCATATTGTCGGTCCGCCCGGTCAGGGAGTTCCAGGAGCTGGTGCCCGGGCAGACATAGAACGGAATACCCGCCTCCTTGAATTTCAGGGTATCGGCTTCAAAAGGATGGGCGGCGCTGTACCCCCACTCCATCGCGATGATATCCTTCGGCAGGCTGCCGATCAGCTCCGGGTGCTGCAGGATAATATCGCCCCAGAATTGCATGGTTTTGCCGCGTTCTTTGACGAGGGCGTGAATCTTTTGCAGGAAGGAGAGGTACAGTGCGCCTTTGCCGGTGGCTTCGGCCTGAGCCTTGCTTGCGCCAAGCCCCAATTCATAGGTCTCATCACAGCCCACATTGAACAGCTTCGAGCTGAAGTAGGGCAGAAGATCATCGTACATCGTGCCCAGCAGCTTCAGTACCTCCGGCTCTTGCGTATTGAAGGTTCCGGGATGCATGAACAATCCCTCGGGGTACAGGTCACTGTCATACATATGGTCCGGCAGCATGAAGCCCTCGGGGATTTCCGCCAAGGAATTGAACTCCGGCCGGATCAGCCAGCCCTCCATATGGCCGAAGCTGTTCTGGTTGGGCACAAGCTCGATATACCGCTCGCGGCAATAGGCATCTAAGCGCAGAATCTCCTCGCCGGTCACCGGGGTTTCCAGCTCCCATACCTGGGGGAAGGATTCGTAAGCAAAAGGTGCTCCTTCTATATATAACTGCAATTGGTTCAGCTTCAGATCTGCCATCAGATCGGCTATATGGCAGAGAGTCTCAAGCTGCGGGATTTTGTTGCGGCTGATGTCCAGCATGAGTCCTCTGGCCCCGAAATCCGGCTTATCCTGGATATGCAGATAAGGCAGGCTCCGGCCGTATTGCTGCAGGAGCTGCTTGAGCGTTGAGACGGCATAGTAAGCGCCTTGCGGCGAGCCGTACACGGCGGTAATTCCATGTTCATTGATCTGCAATTCATACGCTTCCTCTGATAGAAGGGAATTGTAGCTGAAGGTACAGACAGGACTTACGGCAGGCCGCAGTCCAATAGACAGCGGCAGCCGGAGCCGGATCAGCTCGGCAGCGGCCTGCTGGAGCCTGCGGGCAGCGGGAAGCGCGGACAGCCGGGATTCATCCGCCAGCACAATGCTGCCGTTGGCAGGAATAGAGTAGCAGCCTTCGGAGATCGTAACCTTCTGCGGGCGGGGGAGCAGCTGCAGCGGAATAACTTCAGGCATAGCGTGAACACCTCTTATTCATGTAGAATATGATCATCTTCATCATTACCATATCACTCCTGAACAGGTGGAGGAATGCAATGTATGCCCGAGCTCATGGATTATATGATCAGTCCTTATCCGGTCCGGATTATCGACCCGAAGGTCGAGGCTTCCAGGCTCCGCCTCAAGTCGATCCGCATAGGGCAGGCCGGCCATCTGCCGGGAAGAACGCTGTTCCGTTCCGGCGTGCGCTTTGAACACTGGGCCCTGGTATATATCGTCTCCGGCAGCGGAAGCTACGCCGAGAACGGGGGAAGGGAGCAGCAGGTGGGCGAAGGCAGCCTGTTCTTCTTCCGCCCCGGGTGCAGCTACAGCTTCGGGCCGCCGCCCGGCGGGTATTGGGATGAATACTATATCAATTTCAGCGGCAGCAGGGTTGACGAATGGCTGGAAGCGGGCATGATCGCCGGAGGGAAGGTGACGGCAGCCCGTCAGGCCGAGGGCCTGGCGGCTTCATTCGAGGAAGTGCTGAGGCTGATGGCCGGAGGCATTCCGGGAGATGCGGACCGGGCGGCCCTGCTGCTGGAGGCGATGCTGCTGGAGTGTTCGCAGCAGCTTCAGGACAGAAGCCGCCTGCGCCAGCAGGGAACGATGCCGCTGATCCGCGAAGCGCTGAATGCCTGCATCTACGGGCAGCCGGAGCTGGCGGATATTGCCGCCGGTCTGCATATCTCGCTGTCGACCCTCCGCCGCACAGTGCGGAACAGCAGCGGCTATCCGCTGCATGAATACATCCACAGGCTCAAAATGTCCGAGGCCAAGCATCTGCTGCTCAACACCTCCCTCCAGGTGCAGGAGATTGCAGCGCTGCTCCGGTATTCAGACGCTTTTTATTTCTCCAGGCTGTTCAAGAAGTACATGGGGCTGTCTCCGCAGACCTGCCGCAACCATGTGAAAGAATAAACGACATAATTCTACTTTTATCTCAGAAAATTGTCGTATTTTGCAGATTCATGTTGACATTCACAAAAAGCGAGTGATAAGATCTAGATAATATTAGCAGTTCTAGAGTAGTCCTTCTAGACTATGCCGGAGATGAGAACATGAGAGAATATTACTGCATCAGCTGCCGCAGTCTCCATAAGGTAGAAGCTAGAAATCATACCTTGCGTATTCTGTCCACGGGGTATCACATCGTTGGCGGAGAACGTTATCAAATTTGTATATGCAACAGGGCCAATCTGCAGCCAGCCTTACCGGCGGTGACCGAATAGACTGTGCCGGGCGGAATGATTACTGATGATACAGCGCTTCTAATCCTGAAGAGCCTGTCCCTCCAGGGGGAGAGGCTCTTTGGTGTGCCCGGAATAAGTATATTCCAGTGAAAAAAGAATAAAAAAATTGCTTTTTATTTTCAAAGTAAACGCTGTCATTTGGTGGGGAAACTTGTTATTGTGATTTTTCTCATGTATGATGCTTTTAAAACCTAGCTTTTAACATGAACTCGAATTTTCCGCAGACTGGAGAATAGGGTGGTGGAATGAAAATCAAATCAACAGCCGAAGACAAAATTATCGCCTTATTCAGAATCTTTTCTTTGATCCTCACATCGCTGATGTACCTCATGGTTCCTGCGGGGCCTTCCGTAATATACAAATCCCTACTCATCCTTGCGTTATTCATACTGGCCCGACTATTCACGTTCTATTACCGGAAGCTCCTTGCGCGGAGACGGATTCTGATGCTTGCGGTCGTCCTGGAGACGGCGGTAATTACTGCACTAATGTTATTTACAGGAGCCTATGACAGTCCCTTTAAGCTGTATGTGCTTAACCCGGTCCTGATTGCAGCGGGCTCATTTTCTTTTTATATGGCATGGGGGCTGATCTTCGGATACATTCTCATTGTCGCAGCCTCCGGGTATATTAATCCCGATTCTCCCCGGGCCGCGTTCTCGGAAATTATGCTTGAGGACGGCAACCTGTTTCTAGCCCTGGCTCTTGCGGTTATAGTTATGCAAATGGTTAACGGGATAAAGCGGCAGCGGGAAGAAGCCAACGCGCGGACCAATGATACCATGGAGCATATCAAATCGCTTTATCACATCGTGGAAACATCAAGCCAGCATGACTTCATGAATATCGGCCAGGTGATTACCGATTATGTAGTCAAGCTGACCAAGCTGGAGAAGGCCCTGTTCTGGTTCGCGAAGAAGAGCGGGGAGCCTGCTCCGCAGAGCCGCCAGACGGGCTGGCAGCAGGAAGAGGAGCGCTTTCTGTTCATGGAACTGGAGAAGCATGAGCATGAATGGAGGCTGCAGCGGGAACCGGTCTTCAAGAGCATGGCCGGGCTCGGCGATTTCCTGCTGATGCCGGTGAGGATGAGCACGCGGTTCGTCGGCATGATCGGCGTGAAGCTGGAGGCCTCGGAAGGGCTGGAGGGCCGCAGATGGTACATCCAGCAGCTGATGTTCCTGTCGGAGCTGAGTGCTATTATTCTGGAGCGCCATGAGCTGGGCGTGATTGAGAACCAATTAATCATTACGAACGAGCAGAACCGGATCGCGGATGAGATGCATGACAGTGTGTCCCAGAGTTTGTTCGGCATCGTCTATGCCACCCATTCCCTGAAGCAGACCTGGCGGCGGATGCCCGGGGCGGAGCTGGAGCAGCAGATTGAGCTGATCCATGATTCAGCCACCCGGGTAGCCAAGGAGCTGAGGATTACCATCTACAGCCTAAGCTCCAAGAAGAGCGGCGGCCCCAGCTGGCTCGGAATGGTACGCTCGCATCTGAAGAGCCTCTCGAGGCTCAATGATGTCGAGATCGAACTTCATATTACAGGGGATGACTTCAGTCTCCCTTACCCTTACCACAAGGCGCTGTTCCGGATTATCTCCGAAGCAACAGGCAATGCCATACGTCATGGTGCGGCCAGCCGGGTGGATGTTGAATTGTCGCTCAAGCCGAAATGGATCAGGTTATCGATTATTGACGACGGTATCGGTTTCGATCCGGATCTGATCTGGACCGAGCCTGAGGATCACTCAGGCGGACTGGGAATGAAGAATATGCAATATCTGGCGCAGTCGTTAGGCGGAGAGTTCCAGTTGTCCAGCAGCAGAAATGCCGGGACCAGAATTCTCATCTCTATCCCTGTCGGTGTGGCTGAACTGAAAAATGCATAAACTTTTAGGCAGGAGGTCGTTCAAGTGAAAATCGTCATTGTTGATGATCACCCATTGGTGAGAAGAGGATTGGCATCGGTTATCGCGATGCAGTCCAATCTGCAGTTCGCCGGCGAAGCAACGAATGGCCGGGAAGCTCTTCAAGTCATTGAAGAGATACAGCCTGATCTTGTGCTGATTGATCTGAAGCTTGCCGATGAATCGGGTCTGGATGTGATTAAGGAAGCACGCAGATGCGGGTTCACCTGCAAGTTCATTCTGCTGACGTCCTCAGCGAGCCGGGAGGACTTCCTGAAGGCGGAAGAAGTGCTGGTAGACGGTTATGTCCTGAAAGAGGCGCTGCCGGAGGAGCTGCTGTTCGCCATTCAATTGGTGTACAAGGGCAGGAAATATTACGACCCCGGTCTGATGGAAGATAAGATGCGGATGAGCGGCAGCAGTCCTACAGATGAGCTCACACCGAAAGAGAAGGAAGTGCTGATTGAGCTCGGACAGGGAGCCTGCAACCGGGAGATTGCCTCACGCCTGTTCATCAGTGAATTTACGGTCAAGAAGCATGTCAGCCAGATTCTGGCGAAGCTGCAGGTGGCTGACCGGACCCAGGCGGCGCTGTATGCCAATGCGGTCGGCCTGACCAAATACGAAATGTCATACGACTGAAAATGCCCGCCGAAGTGGTGGCGGGGAATGAAGCACGAATGGAGCACGGACAATACTGTCCGTGTTTTTTTGCGTTCCGGGGAAATACGGTGTTGCTGGGCCCAGGCCGCCGAACACATTCGGCGCTGCGTGGGCGTGTGGAGCAAATGTATGCGAAAAACCGAACACAATGTACTCGGCGGGGGCGCGCGGTCCAATTGTATGCGAAAAACCGAACACAATGCACTCGGCGGGGGCGCGCGGTCCAATTGCATGCGAAAAACCGAACACAATGTACTCGGCGGGGGCATGTGGGTCAAATGTATGCGAAAAACCGAACACAATGCACTCGGCGGAGGCGTGTGGGCCAAATGTATGCGAAAAACCGAACACAATGCGCTCGGCGGAGGCGTGTGGGCCAAATGTATGCGAAAAACCGAACACAATGGGCTCGGAGGAAGCGCGTGGGCCAAATGTATGGCTGGCGCACCAGCACACTTCACCCTACTGGGTGATTTTTATGTTGGGGCAAGTATACACCTGAAGGGTGTAAGGCTCACCGATGGTGTAAGCTTTTCCCAATCATATGGTACTAAAGTATACCATCCACCCCCGCAGAAGGACCAAACGGAGTCACACGAAAGTGAAGTGTAAAGGGATGCTAGGGGGCATGTGATAAATCCTCCGCGTTGCTAGAATAAAAGCAAGACATCTGAAACTTTCATGATTGCTTTCAGAACGAAACAAGCGGAAGGAGGGTTACTGTGGAAAAGACGATTCTGGATTACATTAACCTGATAAAGAAAAAGTTATGGTTAATCGTGGCATTTGTATTGATCTCCTGCGCCACCACCTTCTACGTCAGTAAAAACTTCGTTGTCCCCGTCTACTCCGCCTCTGGACAGCTGCTGGTCAACAACGCCGTAAATGTCCCCGAGAGCAACAATCTCAATGCACTTAACTTCAGCCTTAACCTCATCGAGAGCTACAAGGAAATCATGAAGTCGCCAACGATTATGAAGAGCGTGATCGAGGAGCATCCCGAATTCGGGCTGACGGAGAGCCAGCTTGCGGCCAAGCTGCAGATCAAGTCCTCGGAGAAAAGCCAGGTGATCAACCTGAGCGTACAGGATAAGGATTACGGTACTGCGGCTACGATCGTTAACGCGGTTTCGCAGACCTTCATCCGCAGCCTGCCGGCGCTGATGAATCTGGATAATGTTACTTTCCTGACTCCGGCAGACCCGGCTGCACAGCCTGAGCCGGTTAACGGCGGGTCGGTGATGAACATCCTGATCAGCTTCGTGGTCTCGCTGATGGCAGCGATCGGCATCATTCTGCTGCTGGAGACGCTGAACGGCACGCTGCGCAGCGAGAAGGAAGCGGAATTCGACCTTGGCCTTCCGGTCATCGCCAGTATTCCGGTGATCCGCAAGCGCGATTTGGGCAAGGCGGCTAACGACAAGGCAACCGTAGGGGAGGGTACTTATGTTACGGCTAAATAACAGTCTGATTGCGGACCTGAACCCGTCCTCGCATGTCTCGGAATCCTTCCGGTCGCTGAGGACGTATATCCGCCAGCTTGGTCTCCTGAAGGGCAGCGGCGGACAAGTGCTCCTCTTCACCTCGGCGGAGGGCGGAGAAGGCAAGACCACCATTCTCTCCAATCTGGCCGTATCGTTCGTCCAGGACGGCAAGAAGGTGGCGGTGGTGGACTGCAATCTGAGGAAGCCGGGCCTGCACAGCGTGTTCGATGTGGAAGGCAGCCAGGGGCTGGCCGCCTATCTGTCCGGCTACGAGGAAGCGAAGGATATTGCCGTCTACGGCAGCCTGGCCAACCTGGCCGTGATTCCTGCCGGAAGAACCAGCGTCAGCCCGCCCGATCTGCTCGGCAGCGACAAAATGGCCGGACTGCTGGAGGAGCTGAAGGCCAGCTACGACCTGATTCTGCTCGATACGCCGCAGGCGGTGGATTACAGTGATGCGCGCATTCTCGCGCCGCTGTCGGACGGGGTCATCATTGTAGCCAGACACGGCAGAAGCAAGCGTGAAGCGCTCCGCCGGCTCAAAGGGCTGATGGAGCAAAGCGGCGTCAGAATCCTCGGAATTGCGATGAACCAGGCCAAATAGCAGAATGACGCGAACACAGCAGGGAGAATGAGACTAACTCTGGGAGGTATGTGTGATGAAAAAGGTAAAGAAGGTAATTATTCCAGCGGCCGGGCTAGGCACACGTTTCCTTCCGGCGACCAAGGCGATGCCGAAGGAAATGCTGCCGATTATCAACAAACCGACGATCCAGTACATCGTGGAGGAGGCCATTGCCTCCGGAATTGAAGACATCATCATTGTTACCGGTAAGGGGAAGCGGGCGATTGAGGATCATTTCGACAACGCTTTTGAACTGGAGTCCCGGCTGCTGGAGGACGGCAAGCTGGAGCTGCTGAAGGAAGTACAGCGGTCGTCCAAGGTTGAGATTCACTACATCCGGCAAAAAGAACCCAAAGGTCTCGGCCACGCGGTATGGTGCGCAAGACGGTTCATCGGCGATGAGCCCTTCGGCGTCATGCTCGGCGACGATATTGTCACCGGCAAGGTTCCGTGCCTGAAGCAGCTGATTGAACAGTATGAAGAGACCCAGAATTCGGTCATCGGTGTACAGGAAATCCCGGATGAATTCACGAACCGCTACGGGATTATCGAGCCGGACCTGCAGGATGGACAACTCTACCGGGTCAACAACTTCGTTGAGAAGCCGGCCCTGGGCACAGCGCCTTCCAATCTGGCGATCATGGGACGTTACGTATTCACGCCGAAGATCTTCAAGTACCTGGATCTTCAGGAGAAGGGAGCCGGCGGCGAGATTCAGCTTACGGATGCCATCCAGAAGCTGAACCAGAGCGAGCGCGTATACGCCTATAATTTTGACGGTACAAGATATGATGTCGGCGAGCGGCTGGGTTACATTTTGACCACACTGGAATTTGCCCTGGAGAGCGAGGATCTACGCTACCAGGTGATGGATGCAATGGCGGAATGGCTGAACAAGGCGGGCCAGGCCACACACTAAGCGGCTGAGCCGTTACTCCCTGGAGGGACGCCTGAAATCACGAAGCACTACTGCATACACCTTTAAGGAGAAATGAGGAGAGATGAGCATGCAAAAACTGCCGGAAGACTACGAGGCCGTCCTGCCGAAACTTTACATGCTACATGCCAATGAAGGAAGCAAGGGGATGGAATCCTACCTGGTGTTGAAGCGGATGATAGACATTCTGTTCTCCGTTCTTGGCCTTCTTGTCCTGCTGCCGCTGTTCGCACTGGTGGCTGTCCTGATTAAGCTGGAGGACCCGAAGGGCAAGGTGTTCTTCCGCCAGATGCGGGTCGGCAAGGATGAGAAGCTGTTCCCCATGTACAAGTTCAGATCGATGGTCTCCAATGCGGAAGAATTGAAGGCGAATCTGATGGCGTATAACGAGGTCAGCGGAGCGATGTTCAAAATCAAGAATGATCCCCGCATCACCCGGATCGGAAGATTCCTGCGCAAGACCAGCATCGATGAACTGCCCCAGCTCTGGAACGTGCTGATGGGCCATATGAGTCTCGTCGGTCCCCGTCCCCCGCTCGTTGAAGAGGTGGCGCAGTATACAGAGTATGACAAGCAGCGCCTGATGGTGACTCCGGGCTGCACCGGCTACTGGCAGGTGAATGCCAGAAACAGCGTTGGCTTCGACGAGATGGTGCAGCTGGATCTGACCTATATCCATATGCGCAGCACGATGCTCGATCTGAAGATCATTGTCAAGACGGCTCTGATGCTGCTGGGCTCCAAGAATGCTTATTAAATATCTGGAAATTGGGTGATGCCGATGTTTGTACACGGAGATGTACCTGAGATTTCCATTATCATTTGCACCTACAACCGCTCGGCGCTGCTGCTCAAGACACTGCATTCCCTGCTGCCGCTGGAGAATTTGCATCAAGCCGAGATCATCGTGGTCGATAACCGGTCTACCGATGAGACGGCAGCCCTGGTCAACGGGTTCATTGATACCCATGGTGCCGATATGGATATCCGTTATCTGCTGGAGCCGGTTCAAGGGCTCTCGGCAGCCCGCAATACAGGGATTCTGGCTTCCAAATCACAGCTCATCGCGTTCCTGGATGATGATGCGATTCCTTGCCGGACCTGGATTACGACCATCGTAAGCACCTTCGCGGAGAAGCCGGAGGTCATGGCGATGGGCGGCAAGATTGCTCCGATCTTCGAGAGCACGCGGCCGGACTGGCTGATCAAGCCGTTCGAGCTTCCGTACACGATTGTCGATCTCGGTGGCCGGATCAGGGAGTATCCGAAGCGGCTTCATCCGTGCGGAGCCAATATGGCGATGCGCAAGCCGGTGTTCGATATCAGCCTGTTCCCGCTGGAGCTGGGCCGCAAGGGCGATTCGCTCCTCTCGGGCGAGGAGACCTGGCTGTTCGACCAGATACAGCAGGAGGGGCACTCCATCCTCTATCATCCGGAGATGAAGGTGGATCATTTCGTTCCGCAGAGCCGGCTGACTGAGGACTGGATCATGAAGCGGTATTACAGCCAGGGCATCTCGAATGCTATGAAAAGCGAAGGCATGAAGGATCACCTGGTGCTGCTCTGCAAGACAGGCGCCAAAATCGTATATATCCTGGCAGATTCCGCCCTGTCCCGGAGCAAGGGAAGGAAGCTGCTGAACCGGTGCCGGCTGGAGAGCATCCGCGGGACGCTCCATATGATCTGGAACCGGAAGAGGGAATCCGCAGCAGGGTGAGAGGGAGGACGCGCGATGACTAATTTTGAGTGGGGCTCCAAAATAAATAGCTTGCCGTACGGAATGCTCTATCTCGCAGCTGCGCTGTTCCTCGGAACAGCGGTCATCTTCCAGCCGGTCATCGCGGTAGCCGCCGTATTCTTCATTCTGCTGCTGGTTGCCTCCCTGTCGCGTCCTGAGCTGATCAGCTATTTCGTTCTGCTGACAACGGCGGTATCGATCAACTTCCTATACAGCGGCAGCATGTTTGGCATTGAGATTCTCTCGCTCTACAAGCTGGTGATTCTGATGCTGCTCGTGCCGTGCATCCTGGTCAATGGTCTGAGGTTCCGGCTCAGCCCGCCCTTATGGGCGATGCTGGCCCTGGTCTTCATCACCTTCACCTTCTCGATCTGGCTGCCGGAGATGAGCGCCTCGATTGCGGTCAAAGCCTTCATTGGGCTGTCGCTGCCGTTCGTGCTGCTGCTGATCAACTGGAAGAAGGAGATTGCCGACAAGCAGATCCGGCTGATCGCTCTGCTGCCGCTGGTCAGCATCCTGCTGGGTGTGCTGCTGCAGGCTGCGAATCTGCATCCGATGCTGGCCGTCGAATTCACAGGCGCCGTACGGGTGCAGGGAGCGAACATTCCGCCCCATCTGGCGATGCTGGCCTTCATCGGGGTCGCCATTTCATTCATTGAAATCAAGCGCAGCCCGCAGCATACCCGGTACTACTACATTCTGCTGGGCCTGAACTTCGTGATTCTGGTGGTGACCGGAACACGGGGGCCGGTGCTGGCGCTGGTGCCGATGCTGCTCTACTACTTCTACGATATCTCACGGGCCTTCCTGAAGGGGAAGAAGCGGTATCTGATTCCGCTGCTGGGCTCGCTGCTGATCGTGACCTCGGCGGTGTATCTGCAGCTCGACAATATCAAGAAGCGGTCCTTTGAACGGACGACCGAGACGGGCATTGACCTGTCGGGGCGGGCGGAGGCCTGGGAGTACTTCCTGAACAAGGCGGCGGATTCACCGCTTGCGGGACGGGGGCTGGGCTCCGTAACAGTAGCCAATGACGGTACGCTGTACGGCGGCTTCGTCGTCCCGCACAACGAATATATCCGCTTCTATTACGATGGGGGATACATCGGCGCCGCGCTGCTTCTATTGTCCCTGTTCACTGTGTTTCTTCTGGTATACCGGGTGCTTCCGCCGGCGGTCAAACCTTATTATCTGTATATGATTGCAGCTTTTCTGATCTATTCTTTCACGGATAACACGCTGTCGACGGTCCAATTCATCATTCCGTTCTGCTGGTATCTGAATTGCCTGTACCGGTCTTCACAGCTGGCCGATTCCCCACAAAAAGAAGTGATACGATGAACCAAGTGAACATGTTCGATGTCAATTTCGATAACTATGATTTCATGGACCTGCTTGATTACATCGACAGAACCATTCAGGAGCGGAGCCAATCCTACATCCTGACCTGCAATGTCGATCATGTGATCAAGCTCCGCAAGGACAAAGAGTTTCAGGAAGTGTATTCCGAAGCGGGCGCTGTGGTGGCCGACGGGATGCCGCTGATCTGGGCGTCCAAGATGCTCGGCAAGCCGCTGAAGCAGAAGGTGTCCGGCGCGGATCTGTTCAGCCGTCTGGGCCACGCCTTCCAGCAGAGGCAGTACCGTCTGTTCTTCCTCGGCTCGGCCGAAGGCGTAGCGGAGCAGGCGACGAAGAATCTGAAGGCCGCCTACCCGGACATCAATGTGGTTGGCTGCTATTCTCCCTCTTACGGCTTCGAGCACAACGAGGAGGAGAACCGGCAGATCATCCACATGCTGACCGAGAGCCAGCCGGACATTGTCTTCGTAGGCGTAGGTGCACCGAAGCAGGAGAAGTGGATCTACCGCCACTATACCTCCTACCAGGCACCGATCTCGATCGGTGTCGGCGCGACGTTCGATTTCCTGTCAGGCTCGGTGAAGCGGGCACCGGATTTCATGCAGCGGACCGGGATGGAGTGGCTCTGGAGACTGAGCCAGGAGCCGGGCCGCCTATGGAAAAGATACCTGGTGGACGATGCCCAGTTCCTCGTGCTGCTGCTCAAGGAGCTGCGCAAACGGGATAAGATGAAGAGCAGCCGTGCGGAGTGAGCGAAGCGGCGAAAGACGGGAGGCGGGGATGAAGATGTTGAGCAGAGATGAGAATAGTCTGAATCTTCCATCGGGTGCGGCTGTGAGGTCAGCCGCAGGGATGGCCATAATCTGTGCCTCGGCACTTCTCCTGCCGCTTGCGATCGGCTTCGCCAGCGCAAAGCTGAGCTCCTCGAACAGCCTGCAGGGCGTGATCCTGGCAGGCATCCTTTTCCCGGCCTTTCTGCTGGCGCTGCTGAAGACGCGGCTCCTGGTCCCGTACACGCTGCTGATCTGGGCGGTGGCCCCGGAGCTGCGGCGGATCGCTGACTGGTATGAAGGGGTGTACCACTCCGTCTCCCTGCTCAGTCTGGCCCCGCTGCTGACCGGCGCGACCCTGGCGATACCGGTGCTGAGGGAGATACACCGGGTCCGCAAATCCTCCACCCGGATTCTCCTGCTGTTCTCGGTCGCGCTGGCTTACGGCGCGATCATCGGGCTGGCGAAGAACGGCATCGGCTCGGTCTACGATCTGGCGAATTATATCGTGCCGCTGCTCCTGATCCCGTTCTTCGCGGTTACGAAGTTTGGGCCGAAGGATATCGACCGGCTGTTGTACGCTTTTGCCAATATTGCTGTGCTGGTCGCCATCTACGGAATTGTGCAGTACCTGACCGTTCCCCCCTGGGATGCCTTCTGGATGAACCACGCGGATATGATGTCGATCGGTACGCCGTACCCTCTGGAAATCCGGGTCTTCTCTACCCTGAACTCGCCGGGGCCGGCGGCTACCTTCCTGGTCTTCGCACTGGTGCCGATGATTCTGGAGCCGAGGTGGCGCGGGACGCTGCGGTGGATCGGCGTGATGCTCGTAGTGGTCTGCCTGCTGACTACGCTGGTCCGCTCGGCTTGGCTGGTGCTGCTGGTCATGCTGCTGGTCTACATCGCTTCCTCACCGTCCAGAGGCAAGTGGAAATCACTGCTTCAGCTGGTGTTCGTGGCGGCGGCGCTGTTCTGGGTCGTTCCGAAGCTGCCGGGAGCCGAAGGGCTGGTGGCCCGGGTGGAGACGCTCTCCGATGTGCAGGAGGATCACTCCTACAATGAACGCCTCACCCTCTGGACCAATATGCTGCCGATGGTGGCCAGCAATCCGGTGGGCCAGGGCATCGGCAGCGTAGGACAGGGCACGAAGCTCGGCAACGGCGGGGAGCTGGGCGAGTACGGGAACATGGATAACGGAGTCATCGCTCTGCTGCTGACCTTCGGTATCCTTGGCGCATTGTTCTTCTTCGGGGCGCTCGGCGTAGTCGTCAAAGAGATTGGCGCCAGAGTCTTGCGGAAGAATGAGCTGCAGCCCTATGCCAGACTTGCACTGGCGGCCTGGATGGGGGCGGTGGCCAGCCTGGTCTCGGATAACGGCTTCCCCGGACTGAAGGGGTATCTGGTCTGGATGCTGATCGGGCTTGGCCTTAGCGCCGCAGAGTTAACACAGAGCAGAAAGAAGGGAATGCCTCATGCAGCAGTCAAGCGCCAAGTCACTTCCCGCTAACCGGGTCTGGTCGACCTTCCGGCGGTTCACGAAGAGCAAGGACAACAGCTCGGCTGCCGTCAAAACCATGTTCGTCAGCGTGCTGATCCTGCTGGTCAATATGCTGACCGGCGTGCTGACCGCCCGCTATCTCGGCCCGTCAGGCCGCGGGGAGCAGACAGCGATGGTGAACTGGTCGCAATTCCTGGCCTTCAGCATGAGCTTCGGGATTCCCTCGGCGCTGATCTACAATGCCAAACGGAACCCGCAGGATGCCGGCGTGCTGTACCGGATCGCGCTATTGATCGGGCTTGCCTTCGGAACCCTGGCCATGGTGGTCGGCATTCTCGTCTTGCCTTACTGGCTGAAGTCGTTCAGCCATGAGGTGGTGGTGTTCGCCCAGTGGTCGATGATTCTCTGCCCGCTGATCGTCATCTCGCAGATCAACAATGCCGCCTTCCAGTTCAGAGGCGATTACCGGACCTTCAACTGGACCCGTTATCTGGTGCCTATGCTCACACTGGCGGCCATCGGCCTGCTGATCCTGACCGGATACATGAATCCGTACACGACCGCGCTGGCTTATCTGGTGCCCTCGGTTCCGATATTCATCGGCATGACCATCCTGCTGCAGCGGACCTACAGGGTGAAGCTGAGAGAAGCGGTGCTCAATTTCAAGAGATTATTCACCTACGGTCTCGGCTCCTACGGGAACGACCTGCTCGGACAGTTCTCGGTGTACATAGACCAGATCATCATTGCCGGATTGCTGAGACCGGCAGATCTGGGGCTCTATGCGGTTGCGGTCAGCCTGTCGCGCATGGTCAACTTCTTCGCCAATTCGATCACGGTGGTCCTTTTCCCGAAGGCCTCCGAGCTGTCGAAGGACGAAGCGGTGGCCCTGACGTTCAAGGCTTTCCGGATCAGTACCACTTGTACTCTGCTTGGCGCAGTATTCCTGATGCTGGCCGCGCCTCTGGTGATCCCGCTGCTCTACGGCAGGGAGTTCAACACCGCGCTGACCGTGTTCCGCCTGCTGCTGCTTGAGGTTACCATCAGCGGCGGCACGCTGATTCTGGCCCAGGTGTTCATGGCGCTCGGCAAGCCGAAGTTCGTCTCGATCCTGCAGGGCGTCGGCCTGATCCTGGTGATCCCGCTGCTGTTCCTGCTGGTGCCGAAGTTCGGGCTGTTCGGAGCCGGGGCGGCTATGCTGTCATCAGCGGTGCTGCGGTTCCTGTTCATTATTCTGAATATCAGATACAACCTGAAGGTCAAGCTTCCGCGGCTGCTCATTAACGGCCAGGACCTTCAGTGGCTGAAGACGACGATGAATTCGTACATTCGCAAGAAGCCTGTGTAGGCAGTTAAGTAACTAGCTGATTCAGCGAGCCGGGAACATGAGGCGAGCGACGAATACTGGACTGTTAAAAGGAGGATACCTCATGGATTCACTGACAAATGTGCTTGGCGGCCGGGGCAGCTACCCGATCTCGGCAGTCATCATCGCCCAGGACGACGAAGTCCGGATAGCCAAGGCCATTCAGTCTTGCAGGTTATTCGCCGATGAGGTGGTTGTCATCGACGGAGGGAGCACAGACGGAACGGTACAGCTGTCCGAGAGCCTGGGGTGCCGGGTGTTCGTCAACCCATGGCCCGGATATGCCAAACAAAGGGAATTCGGAGTGGCGCACGCGGTCCATGACTGGGTCTTCCTGATCGATACGGACGAGGTGGTCAGCGATGAGCTGGCCCGCGACATTCTGGAGCGCAAGCCGGGACTGACGGATGCCACCGTGGCCTTCTCGCTGTACCGGATCGGGGATTTCCTGGGCAAGTGGCTGGACAAGGGCGAATATCTGGTGCGGCTGTATAACCGCAAGGAATACAGCATCCGCAACTCGCTGGTGCATGAGATCCCGGAGGTGGCCGAGGAGCGCACCGTGAAGCTGAACGGCACGCTGTGGCATCAAGGCTTCCGCAGCATCAACGACCATGTAGCCCGGTTCAACAAATATACCGATCTGGAAGCGGAGACCGCCTTCGCCAGCGGCAAGCCGTTCAAGCTGAGCCGGCTGCTGCTGCGTCCGCCGGCGCGCTTCGTGCAGAAGTACTTCCTGCACGGCCTGTTCAAGAAAGGCATCTCGGGATTCGCCGTATCCGTATTCTGGGTGATGTATGAATTCATGGTCGGCTTCAAGCATTACGAATTGCACAGCGCAGGCAAGCTGGCCCGGCATAACGAAGCGGGCCAGGCCGAGAAGAAGAAGAAGAGCAAGGGGGAGAGAAGCTATGTCGTACAATGACGGGTTGAACATTATGACGACCGGCCTCAGCTGGCCTTCGTTACAGCCCGGCGGGCTGAACACGTACTTCAAATCTGTATGCGAGCAGCTCTCCATGCGCAACCGGGTGCATGCCCTGATCTGCAGCCAAGAGACACCGGAGACCCCGAAGGAGCTGATCATCCACAACGCCGGGGATCCGAAGGAGACCATCTGGAAGCGCAAGGAGGCCTTCCAGCGCAAGGCGGCAGCCCTGATGGGCGAGGGCAGCGGCAGGATTGATATCCTCTATACCCACTTTGCCCCATACGGCATCGGACCGGCCATCGAGGCGAAGAAGCGGGGCATCCCGGTAATCATGACCTTCCACGGCCCCTGGAACGAAGAGATGAAGATCGAGGGCCAGGGCATCAAGCACAGAGTCAAGACAACGATTGCCAAATCGATTGAACATAAAGCCTACAAGCTGGCGGACAAATTCATCGTGCTGAGCGATTATTTCCGCAACATGCTGCACGAGCTGCACGGAGTGCCGCTGCACAAGATCATCGTCATTCCGGGGGCAGCCAACATCGAGCGATTCACCCCGGCCCCGAACCGGCTGGCTATCCGCCGGACGCTGAACCTCCCGGAAGGCGCCACCACGGTGCTGACCGTCCGGCGGCTGATGAACCGGATGGGCCTCCTGCAGCTCCTGGAAGCCTGGAGACAGGTGTCCGAACGGTTCCCGAACGCGATTCTGCTGATCGGGGGCAAGGGCCCGCTGCGCGGAGAGCTGGAGGAGCGGATCGCCGATTACGGGCTGGGCAACAAGGTCCGGCTGCTCGGCTACATTCCCGATCATGAGCTGGCCTCCTACTATCAGGCGGCGGACATGTTCGTGGTTCCGTCCCAGGCGCTGGAAGGCTTCGGCCTGATCACGGTCGAGGCGCTGTCCTCCGGGCTTCCGGTGATGGCGACTCCGGTCGGCGGCAACAAGGAGATTCTGCAGGGCTTCCGCCCGGAGCTGCTGTTCAAGAGCGCGGCCAGCGAAGATATGGCGGAAGGCATGATTCATATGCTGGGCAACCGCAAGCTGCTGCCGAGCCGGGAGGAATGCCGGAATCATGTGCTGGAGAAGTACACCTGGCAGCATGTAGGCGATCAGGTAGAGTCGGTATTCCTTGATACTCTGGGAAAGGATGTGGCAGCAGGATGCTGAAGGTTGCTTATATCGATCACACCGCCAAGTGGAGCGGCGGCGAGGTAGCCCTGTTCAACATTCTCACCAATATCGGTGAGCAGATTAAGCCGCTGGTGATTCTGGCGGAGGAAGGGAAGCTTGCTGAACGTCTGCGCGAGCGGGGCATTGATGTGCGGATTGTCCCGCTGGATGAGAGCATCCGCACCCGCGGGCGCAACACGGTGAATCTCGGTGCTCCGGCGGCGGCGCTGAAGCTGCTGGCCTACGGCCGGAGGCTCGCCCCGCTGCTGAAGGAGGAGCAGGTGGATTGTGTACACACCAATTCCCTGAAGTCGGCCTTCTATGGAGCAGTGGCTGCCAAAAAAGCCGGCGTGCCCCTGATCTGGCACATCCGCGATCACATCGGGGCGCCTTACCTGAAGCCGGTTGTCGCCAAAGCGATCCGGCTGCTGTCACGCCTGCTGCCGAACGGCGTCATTGCCAACTCCCATTCCACGCTGAATGCGCTGGAGCTGCCGCGCTCGAAGAAGACGCTGGTCGTCTACTCAGCGTTCGCCAAGGCCATCGGCGAGGGCATCGCAAGGCGCGAGCAGAAGGATTTCAACGTCCTGCTGGTCGGCCGCCTGGCCCACTGGAAGGGCCAGCATATTGTGCTTGAAGCGGCCAAGGCCTTCAAGAATGACAGCCGGGTGAAGTTCTGGCTGGCCGGGGACGCCTTATTCGGAGAAGAGGAATACAAGCAAGGATTAATCCAGCAAATGCAGCGGGACAACATTACCAATGTCAGCCTGCTGGGTCATGTGGATGATATACAAGGACTGATGAGCAGAGCAGATCTGCTGATCCATACGTCCATCACGCCTGAGCCGTTCGGCCAGGTGATTGTCGAAGGCATGGCGGCCGGACTGCCGGTGATCGCCTCCAATGAAGGCGGGCCGGTGGAGATCGTGGTTCCCGGCGAGACGGGGCTGCTGATCCAGCCCGGAGATCCCGCGGTTCTTGCCGAATCCATCACCTGGATGCTGAACCACCCCGAGGAGCGTAGAGTGATGGCGGACCAGGGAATGAAGCGGGTGAAGGAGCATTTTGTCATCGAGAACACGGTTAAGGACATTGTCAATTACTACAAGGGTCTGCTGGCTGCTACCTGACCGTCCGTACTCTGAATGACGCCAGGGCTTGCATCAACATCTGTCACTTCCATGCGTTCACGGCTTGATGATGCTGCTCCATAAAACTTTGAGGATGATTCACATGAAAATTGCGATCGCGCACGATTATTTAATCCAGATGGGCGGAGCGGAGCGGGTGGTGGAGGTCTTTCATCACATGTATCCCGAGGCTCCGATCTTCACAACGGTATTTAACGGAAGCCGCCTGACCGATAACCTCAAAGATGCGGATATCCGGGCCTCGTGGCTGCAGAAAATTCCGGGCGTGAAGCAGAATTTCAAGGGAGTGCTGCCGCTCTACCCTATGGCGGTCCGCGATCTGGACTTCAGCGGGTATGATATCGTCCTAAGCTCCAGCAGTGCTTTTATGAAAAGCATCCAGGTGCCCGAGTCCACCTTCCATCTGTGTTACTGTCACACCCCCATGCGCTTCGCCTGGGACTACGACACATATATGGAGCGGCAGTCCAATTCGGGATTGTTCAAAAGACTGCTGAAGGTCTACATGCAGCGCCTGAAAAGCTGGGACCAGCGCACCTCCAAAAATGTCAACCAGTTCGTAGCCAACTCTTCGGTGGTGAAGACGCGGATACAGAATTATTACCATCGCGATTCCGATGTCATTTTCCCGCCGATCAATACGGCCCGTTTCACCGCCTCCCCGACCATCGGGGATTACTATCTGATCGTCTCCCGGCTGGTCTCCTACAAGCGGATTGACCTGGCGGTGGAGGCGTTCAACCGCAACGGTCTGAAGCTGTACATCGTCGGTGACGGGCCGGACCGCAAGCGTCTGGAAGGGATGGCCAAAGGAAATGTCTCCTTCCTGGGCCGGCTGGCGGATGAAGAGGTGACAGGGCTGATGTCGCAGTGCCGGGCGTTTATTTTTCCGGGGGAGGAAGACTTCGGGATCACGCCGCTGGAGGCCAACGCCGCAGGAAGACCGGTTATTGCCTACCAGGCCGGCGGAGCGCTGGATACGATTATTCCTTATGTGAACGGCGTCTTCTTCCCGCATCAGGAGGTTGATGATCTGCTTAAGGCCATTGATGAGGTGGAGTCCTATGCGTGGGATATCGACCAGATTATGGGCCATGCACGCAAATTCGATGAGCAGGCGTTTATGGTCCGGTTCAAGCAGTATGTGGAACAGGCCTACGTCAATTTCCTAAGAGGAGGATGAAAGTATGAAACTCGCAGTTATCGGTACCGGCTATGTAGGACTTGTATCAGGCGTGTGCTTCACCCTGAATGGAAATCATGTCATCTGCGTGGATAAGGATGAGCAAAAGATCGGGAAGCTGAACCGGATGGAGTCTCCCATCTATGAGCCGGGCATCGAGGCCCTGATCGAGATGAATCTGCGGGAGGGCCGGCTGAGCTTCTCCTCCGATCTGCAGGAATCGGTCCGCCGGTCAGATATCGTCATTCTGGCGGTGGGAACCCCTTCCCTTCCGGGCGGCGAAGCCGATCTGAGATACATTGAAGGCGCGGCTGCCGAGATTGCCCAGGCGATGGAAGGCTACAAGATCATTATGACTAAATCGACCGTACCTGTAGGCACCAATGAGAAAATCCGCAAGCTGATCGCCTCGCACACCCATCATCCCTTCGATATCGTCTCCGCCCCCGAGTTCCTCCGCGAAGGCTCCGCCATCCGCGATACGCTTCATCCGGACCGGATCGTTATCGGACTGGATAATCCGTCGCTTGAGCCGACCATGCGTGAGCTGCATCAAGGGTTCACGGAGAATATATTCGTCACGGATATCCGCAGCGCCGAGATGATTAAGTATGCGTCTAATGCTTTTCTGGCGACGAAGATCTCGTTCATTAATGAGATTGCCAACATCTGTGAAAAGGTGGGAGCCGACGTAACCGAGGTAGCCGAGGGAATGGGAATGGACCGGAGAATCGGATCGACCTTCCTGCAGGCCGGCATCGGCTATGGCGGCTCCTGCTTCCCGAAGGATACCAATGCGCTGATTCAGATTGCCGGCAACGTGGATTATGAGTTCAAGCTGCTCAAATCGGTTGTTGAGGTCAATAAGGACCAGCGGTTCATGATCCTCTCGAAGCTGCATGAATCGCTTGGCAGCCTGCGCGGAGCGGTCATCGGCATCTGGGGCCTGGCGTTCAAGCCGAACACCGACGATGTACGTGAGGCTCCGGCCCGCGAGATCGTGGAGGCGCTGGTCGCAGAGGGAGCGGTCGTGAAGCTGTACGATCCGATCGCTGCGGATAACTTCCGCCGGGAATACGACCACCCGCAGCTGCGCTGGTGCGGCCTGGCGGAAGAGGCGGCGGAGAACAGCGATGCCGTCTGCCTGCTGACCGACTGGAGCCAGTTCAAGGAGATCAATCTGCATGTGCTGGCCGGAACTATGCGCCGCAAGGTGCTGATCGACGGCCGCAACGTCTACGACAAGGAGCAGATCGAGGGCACCGGCCTCGAATACATCTCCGTCGGCCGCCCGCAGATGGGCGGGCTCAGCGGCTACTCGCCTAGCGTGGCTGGCGCGGTGTAGGGCCATGCGCTCGGCCGGGCGGGGGGCCCCCGCCACCCCGCGCCGATGAGGTGCACTAATGCACCTGAATCCGTAGTTAGCGGGCCGTGCGAGCGAATGAGGTGTATAAGTGCACTTTGATCCCAATAACAATCCGATATTCACGCAACAACACATATAAACTTAGGAGGGTTCCCATATGAAACTGGTACTTCTATCAGGCGGTTCAGGTAAGCGGCTCTGGCCCTTGTCCAATGATTCACGGTCCAAGCAATTTCTGAAGGTATTGGAGAGCCCGGCAGGCGAACCGGAATCGATGGTTCAGCGCGTATGGAGACAACTCGAAGAGAACGGCATGGCCGGGTCTTCTTACTTGGCAACCGGCCGCAGCCAGGTCGAGATGATTCAGAGCCAGCTCGGCAGCGAGGTGCCGATCATCGTGGAGCCGGAACGGCGGGATACCTTCCCGGCCATTGCGTTGACCGCAGCGTACCTGTATTCCATCGCCGGCGTCTCGCCAAGCGAGACCGTGGCAATTCTGCCGGTGGACCCGTATGTGGAGTCTTCCTTTTTTGAGACCGTACAGCAGCTGGAGAACACCATGCTGGTGAGCGGGGCGAATCTGGCGCTGATGGGCGTTGTTCCCGAACATGCGTCAGAGAAATACGGCTATATCATTCCAACGGATGCCGAGCCGGGCGCTAGCGGATATCTGAAGGTGAGCCACTTCCAGGAGAAGCCGGACCGCCAGCAGGCCGAGGAGCTGATCCGCCGGAACGCCCTGTGGAACTGCGGGGTATTCGCCTTCCGTCTGGGCTATCTGCTGGATATCCTGCAGCGCAAAGGGCTGCCGCTGAACTACGAGGAGCTGCAGAAGCAGTATAAGCTGCTGTCCTCGATCAGCTTCGATTATGAAGTGGTAGAGAAAGAGGAGAACATCGTGGTTCAGCCGTACGCCGGATTCTGGAAGGACTTGGGCACCTGGAACACGCTGACCGAGGAGATGACCAACAATCTTGTCGGCAAAGGCTTCGTAACCGCAGACTCCGAAGGCACCTCCCTGATTAACGAGCTGGATATTCCGATTACGGTGATCGGGGCCAAGGATCTTATTGTGGCGGCCAGCCCGGACGGGATTCTGGTGACCCATAAGACGGAGAGCCCGCGGATTAAGGAGGTGCTGAAGTCTTTTGAACAGAGACCGATGTATGAGGAACGCCGCTGGGGCCACTACAAGGTGATTGACTATGTGAAGTACGATGAAGGCAATGAGGTGCTGACCAAGCGGATCTTCATCAATGAGGGCAAAAATATCAGCTACCAGCTGCATCACAAGCGCAGTGAAATCTGGACGTTTGTCAGCGGGGAAGCGAGCATTGTCATTAACGAGAAGCAGCATAATGTGAAGGCGGGCGATGTGGTGCGCATTCCCGAGGGGACCAAGCATGCCATCCTGGCCCTGACCGATGTGGAGTTCATTGAGGTGCAGACCGGGTCGGAGCTGGTGGAGGAGGATAATATCCGCATCACTCTGGATTGGGAGGATATTCAACTGCATCAGTTCATTTCATAGTCCTATTATAGGTCCAACTTATCTATTTAACCAATTGTGACGGAATCAAAACAGGTACACAGAACTATTTATTCGGAAATTTTCGCGTTTGCTCTACAATAAATTTGCATAAAGACGATACTTACGGTAAGAGGGATTGATCCTTCCAATACGACAAAGGCAAACCTGCTCGAAAGACAGGGACGCAAAGCTATAGGGCCTTCGCAAGAGTGGCAGCCTGGCTACCGAAAGGAAGAGAATATTGTGAAAACTTACCGTAAGTCCCGTTTGCTCTGCGCTGTGTTGTCGCTGGCTGTAATTGTGTCTGCTGTACCGCTCGGATTGGGTATAGCCCCGTCATCGGTTAAGGCGGCTTCTGCTGCCGGAAAGCCTGTGAATCCCAATGCTTCGGCAGAGGCTGTCAAGCTGCTGAACAATCTCTATGAGATATCCGGCAACGGTATTATCTCGGGACAGCATGACTATTTCGAGAGCCCGGATGAGCTTAGCAACAAGCTGAAGGGGACCAGCGGACAATATGCGGCACTGCACGGTTATGAGCTTGGAGCGGTTGGCGGACAGACGGAGAGCGGAGTAGCCGCTCAGCGCAAGAATATTGTATGGAGTGCAACGAACTGGTCGAGAGCGGGCGGGATTGTCGCCATGACGTTCCATCAGAGCCTGCCGGGCACCAAGTATGAATGGTCGAATGTGCAGAAGCCGCTCAGCCAGGCAGAGTTCAATAAATATGTGACCCCCGGCACCCCTCAGTATAATGCGCTGATTGCCGATCTGGATAAAGTGGCCGTGTCTCTGAAAAGCTTACGCGATGCCAAAGTCCCCATCCTCTGGAGACCTTACCACGAAATGAACGGCGGATGGTTCTGGTGGGGCAAAAAAACGAATTTCACTGCGCTATGGAATATAATGTATGACCGTTTCGTTAACGTTCATCAATTAAACAATCTGCTGTGGGTGTGGAACCCGAATGCGCCGAACTCGAACTCGGACCCGTATGAACGGACTTACCCGGGGGCGGACAAAGTGGATGTGCTGGCAGCAGATATATATAACAATGACTATTTGAACAGATATCATGATGAGCTGGCCGAGCTGGCAGCCGGTAAGCCGATCGGCATCGGCGAGAATGGCGAAATGCCGAATATCTCCAAGCTGAAGCTGACCCAGCAGAAATATGTGTTCATGATGAACTGGGGCAAGATGCTCTATGAGAACAACAGCACGACTACGATCAAGAACTTCATGAATAACAGCTATACCTTAACCCGTGATCAGTATAAAAGCTGGACAGCGCCAGCGGCGGCACCGTCACCAACGGCGGCACCGTCACCAACGGCAACGCCCACGCCCACGGTGACTCCGTCACCGACAGCAACGCCGACACCGTTACCGACGGCGACACCAACACCAACACCGACGCCGACACCGTCTCCCACGCCTACGGTGACTCCGTCACCAACGCCAACACAGGCACCGGTGGCTATGCCGCCAGCAGTGCCGGGACAGAAGCCGGCTCCGGGCGAACCGGAACCGGCGTACACCCGGAGCGGTCTGCTTGGAGAATATTTCAAGAATATGACGCTGTCGGGGACGCCTGTAATGGTACGCAATGATGATGTCATCAGCTTCAACTGGCGCCAGGGCACACCTGATGCCGCGCTTGGCACAGACTACTTCTCCATCCGCTGGACCGGCCAGATTAAGCCTGCGTACAGTGAGACTTACCAGTTCTACACCACATCGGATGACGGTATCCGCCTGTGGGTGAACGGTACAGCAGTGATTGACAGCTGGGTCAAGCAGAGCGGAACCGCCCGCACAGGCAGCATAGCTCTGAACGCCGGACAGATGTATGACATCAAGGTGGAGTATTACGAGAACGCAGGCGATGCCAATGTCCATCTGATGTGGCAGAGTCCCAGCCAGGCGAAGGGTACGGTTCCGGCCAGCGCGTTGTTCTCGAAACCTGTAAACGCAGCTACGCTTGAGACGCCAACGCCAACGCCAGCAGCACCAACGCCGGCAGCAACACCAACGCCGGCAGCAACACCAACGCCAACTGTAGCACCTACACCAACACCAGTATCTACGCCAACACCGACAGCAGCACCTGCACCAACGCCGACACCTGCACCAGCACCAACGCCAGCACCGGAGCTTCCTCCGGCAGAGGCTCCTGCTGCGGGCGGGCTATACGCGGAATACTTCAATAACATGACGCTTACGGGCACCCCCGCTGTGGTGCGCACCGATGATGTGATTGAATTCAACTGGCGTCAAGGCTCGCCGGATGCTGCAATCAGCATCGATTTCTTCTCGGTAAGATGGAGCGGCAAGCTGAAGCCGCTGTATACCGAGACCTACCGGTTTTATACTCACTCCGATGACGGCGTGCGCGTGCGGATTAACGGCGAGCTGGTCATCGACAGCTGGGTGAAGCAGAGCGGCACCGAACGCATGGGCAGCATCAGCCTGAACGCAGGTGAGCTCTATGATATTCAGGTAGAGTATTACGAGAATCAGGGAGATGCGAAGGCACGTCTAATGTGGGAGAGCAACAGCCAGGTCAAGGGCACGGTTCCGGCCAGCGCGCTGTTTCTTCCCTCCGTCTCCTAAATTTTTGTGCTCTTAAGGTCTGCCGGCTGTTTTCATGGCGCTGATACTGGTTAAGAGGTTACAATTATAAATCCTGCAAGCCCGCTCAGAATGGCCCTGCTGACCAGCAGGGCTAATGAGCTATAGCCGCTGTGATAGCGTCAAGCTCTCCTAGAACAACAAGAAGCACCGGGCTGGAGAAAGGAGATAACATTGAACACTTACCGTAAGTACAGGCTATATACAACCCTTCTGCCACTTGTCCTGATCTTTTCATTGATCCCATGGGGGAGCGGAACCCAGGTTCCTGCCGCCGCCAAGGTACCTGCACTATCTTCAGCTGTCCCCGCTTCAACTAAGCCCATCAACCCCTCTGCCTCCAAAGAGGCTATTGCCCTGTTAAGCTATCTCCGCGATCTCAGCGGCAAAGGCATGATCTCCGGCCAGCACGATTACCTGGAGAGCCCCGACGAATTCAACAACAAGCTCAAGAATACAACCGGACATCATGCAGTGCTGCACGGTTATGAACTGGGAGCCATCGGCAACCAGTCCAAGGAGACTATTGCGGGGCAACGCCAGGCTGTGGTAGATAGCGCGATCCGCTGGCATGAGGGCGGCGGGATTGTGGCTATGACCTTCCATCAGAAGCTGCCGGGAACCGCACCCATATGGACCAATGTGCATATGTCCCTCAGCCAGGAGAAGTTTAATGCCTATGTTACTCCGGGAACTCCGCAGTACAAGGCTCTGATTGCCGATCTCGATGAGGTGGCGGTCTATCTCGGCGAGCTGCGGGATGCCGGAGTTCCGGTCCTGTGGCGGCCTTACCATGAAATGAACGGGGGCTGGTTCTGGTGGGGGCAGAAGGACAATTTCGTCAAGCTCTGGGACCTGGTCTACGACCGTATGGTGAATACGCATAAGCTGAACAATCTGCTGTGGGTATGGAATCCGAATGCCCCCAACAAATCGTCAGAGCCGTATGCCGCCTACTTCCCAGGGATTGCGAAGGTGGATATTCTGGCTGCCGATATCTATAACAATGATTACAAGCAATCTTATTATGACAGTCTCCTGAAGCTGGCCGACGGCAAACCGATAGGCATTGGGGAGAGCGGAGAGCTTCCAGACCCTGTCATGTTGTCTCAAAAACAAAGCAAATGGGTATATACGATGACATGGGGCAAGATGCTGGTAGAGAATAACAATGCGCTGAAGATCCAGAGCTTCATGAATGATAAATACACGGTCTCCCGCGATGATTACAAGCTTGCCATCAATGCCAGAATGCAGACGGCAGCCGCAGTCTCCCGCAATGGGCTGAAGGGCCAGTATTTCGGCAATGCCAGCCTGTCAGGCAAACCGCTGCTTACCCGTAACGACAGTAAGATTCAATTCAACTGGCACGGAGCTTCACCGGCGGCAGGCCTTCCCAAGGATTCCTTCTCCGTCCGCTGGACCGGCAGCATCAAGCCGCTCTACAGCGAGAAGTATACTTTTACCGCATCCTCTGATGACGGTATCCGCGTATGGGTCGGCGGCAAGCTGATTATTGATAACTGGAAGAACCAGAGCAGCGCCGGCCGGGAGGGCAGCATCACACTCTCCGCGGACACTGCGTACACGATCAAGGTGGAGTATTACGAGAACCGCGGGGATGCCAGCGTCAGTCTGATGTGGAGAAGTCAGAGCCAGAAGCAGATGATTATTCCCCAGAGTGCGCTGACGCTGCCCTAATAGCGTCAGGTAAGTCCGGTACAAGACAGACACCCCTGAAGAAAGCGAGGACAAGGGAATGAGGACTAGATCCAAGAAGAAGCCACGGCGACACTTTCATCTCTTACTAAAATTTGCTGCACTCATCATTCTTTTTCTGTTGTCCGTCTCTGTCTTCGGTGAGGATGGGACGAAGAACGGCGAGGCGGAGGTCGACCTGTCCGGATTGTCGGCCGCCAAGGATGCCGGGCCGGAAATGCCGGAAGGCACTGTAATCTGGACGCTTGGCCGTCATGACGGCTCGGCTGCAGAGTTCAGGGCTGCGGGATCAAGCGGAGTGAAGGAGGCGCTCAGCATGACTTCGTCTGCCGCCAAGTCGGGAGAGCTAAGGACACTGCCCTCCGGGCTGCACGGGGAGACGAATCCCGAGCTGCGGATTCAGTATGAACTGGATAAGATCCCGGAGAACGGGGTCTTATTTCGGGTAAGCATCCTGGATGCCTACAAATCCGTCCCGCAGATGAGCGTATTCTCCAACCGCCAGCTCTCAGGCATTATCCAGATTGCCGGCATTTCCGGGACTGGCAGCAAATATGACTTCCGCAAAACCTATGAGCTGTACATTCCCAAAGAGCAGCTGCTCAGCGGCACCAATGAGCTGACGCTGCGAACCACCCGGGGAATCTACTCGTCCGCCGCAGAGGATAAGTATAACTGGTTCACCTGGGATAACCTCAGTCTGGAGGCGCTGAAATCCCCAATTAAGGAGCCGATTCACGGCAGCTATACGCTGACCGGTACGGTGGTGAACAACAAGCAGTTTTATTTTGACGAGGGTGCTGTGACTCATTTGCCCTATATCATGAAGTGGCTTGGCGTAGCCTACAGCGGCAATATTATGCGGACCAGCTGTGCCAGCGATGTGGGGCGTTCGTGTGAGAAGATGGATGAATACTACAAGGTGCTGAAGGATTACAACATGCAGGCCGTGGCGCTCTACCTGCATACCGGCGATATTAAGCTGAAGCCGGACGGTACCCTGCCGGACGATGCGGAGAAGAAGCTGACCGATTATTTCCGCACATACAGCCCGTACTTCCAGTACTACGAGGTTGATAATGAGCCGGGGTTGTTCAACCGTTCCAAGGCGGTTAACCTAGCGATTGCGAAATGGCTGAACAGCAAGGGCAAGACAATCGCTCCGCATCTGCAGACCGTTGCGCCCGGATGGGCGTACTGGCCGGGGTACAGCGAGGACTCCTGCGGCAACCAGAAGGGAACAGTCCGCCAGTGCGGGGACCCGGACGGCTGGGAGCGTGATCCGAAGCAGCGTGACGAGCTGGAGGCGGTGACGGATCTGACGAATGGGCATTCCTACGGCGATTCGTATATTTTCAGCCAGGGCGGGAGCTTCACCGAGAATCTGAAGACCTTCGGGGGCTCGGTAGACGGACTCAGCAAAAGAATGCTTGCCACCGAATTCGGCACCTCGGACTCCCACGTCGATGCCTATCAGTACGGAGCGAAGGAGCGGACCTCGGCGGTATTCGACCGGATTATGCGGGCTCATCTCGGATATGCCGATATGTTCGTGCAGCATGCCGCATTCTTCAAGAATTTCAGCCTGTTCAAATACGGCTTCAATCTGGAGGATCATGATCCAGCGACCACGGAGATTTACTATACCAAGGAAGGCGAGGATTCGCGCGTGAGCATTATGCGCCGGCTGGTGCTGGCCTATGCCACACACGGGGCGCCGCTGACCTACCAGATCACCAATAAGGACCAATTGGCGGATAAGCTGGTTTATGTGCGGGCAGTAGATACGTCCACGCTTGAACCGTTGGCCGGCAGCAAGGCTACCTCGAATAAGGTGCTGGTGAACTTTGTTAATTTTGAGCAGACGGAGCAGACCGTGACGGTCAAGGTGACCATGCCGGAGCAGACGGTGTATGAGGGCGAGAGGTTCGGACGCGGCGATACGTATGAAGAGGCCCGCCGTTACATCACCGGCCTGAAGGCTTCGCCTGAGATAGAATTCACGGAAACACTGGCACCGGGCGAGGGCGTGCAGTATATTCTGTCGCCCTCCTCCAAGGTGGCAGACATAGCGCCGCAAGGCCTCAAGGCCGCGGCGGTCAAAGGGCTGTCGATGCACCTGAACTGGCTGGAAGCGCCCGGAGCAAGCTATGAAGTGCTCCGGGCCGACAGCCCGGAAGGGGAGCTGAAGGTCATTGCTGGCGATGTGAAGCGGACAGAATTCACCGACAGCAAGCTTCAGGAGGGCAAGCTCTATACTTACGCTGTAAGGGTTACAGGCTCTAAGCTTATGTCCGAGAAGACCCAGATTACAGCGACCGGGCTCGTTCCGCTGGACCGGTCCGTATGGAAGGTAACCTCAAGCGTGAGCAAGGAAGACTCGAATCCGGCAGGCGCCATTGACGGAGACCGGCGCACACGCTGGGATACGGTCAAGCACCAGGCCTCAGGCGAATACTACCAGATTGATCTGGGCGAAGAGCATACAATAGAAGCAATAGATCTGGATAACACGTTATCCCCGTATGACTATCCGCGCGGTTATCTGGTCCAGGTATCGGACGATGGCAAGAGCTGGAGACAGGTTGCCTCCGGCAAAGGGCAGCTGAAAATGACCAAAATTACCTTTTCCCAGGTGAAGACCCGCCATATCCGGATTGTTCAGACCGGTGCAGGCGGCAACTACTGGTCCATCCAGGAGCTGCAGGTGTATTCAAGAGAGTGAAGCAAGGCATAATAACCTCCGTGGTTTTCAGAGCCCACCGGGGTTTTTTTCTGTCCCAGAAATCATAAACTTACTATAAATATAAGGGGCTTAGGCGGATACCAGGCTCCCGGGAAAGGTGTGAACCGGTTCAATGACTCATCTTGCAGATCAAATTATTCTGCTGCTGGCGGTTTTACTGCTGATCTCCGTGTTTTCCACCAAATTCTCCACCCGTTTCGGAATGCCTGCACTGGTTCTGTTTATTGCCGCCGGCATGGTGTTAAGCCACTTCGTTTATTTCAATAATGCGGCATTGACGCAGATCGCCGGGATTTTTGCGCTGGTGGTGATTCTGTTTGAAGGCGGAATGCAGACGAGCATGAAGGACATCCGTCCGGTCATGAAGCCGGCGTTGTCGCTGGCCACCCTGGGTGTGCTGGTGACTACAGCGGTCATCGGCATGTTTGCCAAGTTCATACTAGGCGTGCCGTGGGCCGAGAGCTTCCTGTTCGGAGCAATTGTCGGTTCAACAGATGCGGCGGCGGTGTTCTCGGTGCTTGGCGGCAAAAATATTGACAAACGGCTGACCTCAACGCTTGAAGCCGAATCGGGCAGCAATGACCCGATGGCCGTCTTCCTGACCGTGTCGCTGATTGAATGGGTGCAGCACCCGGATACAGCGGTGTGGAGTCTGGTGCTGTCCTTCTTCTGGGAGATGGGCGTTGGTCTTCTGGTCGGAATTGGAGTCGGCAAGCTGGCCGTCTATCTGATCAACCGTATGAATCTGGACTCTACCGGGCTGTATCCCGTGCTGGCAATCGGCTTTGCCGTTCTGACTTACGGCGTCTCGGCGATGGTGCACAGCAGCGGTCTGCTCGCCGTCTATGTGATGGGACTGGTGCTGGGGAATTCAGAGCTGATGTATCACCGGACTATTATGAATTTCAATCACGGCTTTGCCTGGATGATGCAGATTGCCATGTTCATTCTGCTCGGTCTGCTCGTCTTCCCCCAGGAGCTGGCGGCTGTCACCTGGCAGGGGCTTCTGTTGTCGGTCATCCTGATGGTCGTAGCAAGACCGGCCGGAGTGTTCCTCAGCCTGCTCTTTAGCCGGTTCACCTTGCGTGAAAAGACACTGATCTCCTGGGCCGGGCTGCGCGGAGCCGTTCCCATCGTGCTGGCGACCTACCCGCTGCTCGCGGGCCTGCCGCACGGCAGGCTGTTCTTCAATGTAGTTTTCTTCGTTGTCCTGACCTCGGCCGTCATCCAGGGGACGACCATTTCACCGCTGGCCCTGCGCCTGAGGCTGGTTGGCAGGGAAGAGGTCCAGCCGTCGCTGATGGAGCTGGTGGCGCTCGGGAAGACAGATTCGGAATTCAATCACATCGGCATTGAACAGCATATGCCGATCGCCGGCAGACAGATTGCCGAGATTGGTCTGCCGGATGATATTCTGTTCACAGCGATTATACGGAACAAGGGCATCGTCACGCCCCACGGCAGCACCGTCATTGAGCCGGGGGATACGGTCTATGTACTTAGTCCCAAGAGCAAGCGGGAGGAGATGCGCGATATTTTCCGCAGCGGCAAAGGAAAGGCGGCGGAGACGCATATCAGCCCCGTCTAGAGGGTATTCTACTGTAGATGTGAGCATCTCTTCCAAAGTAGGGGATAGATGTCCATCCTGGGGCATTTGCAGAATTGTGATGCAACTAACAGGAGAATTCATAGCGGAATGCTAGAATCTGCAATAACCAAGCTATACAAAAAGATCGCAATAATGATTGCATTAGTGCACAATGTATGATAAATTGTATATAGATTTAGAACGAGTCTAAATACAATAAATAATTATTCATTTCCGGGAGGTTATTAGAATGAGTACTAAAGTCAATAGCCACACAGAACTGTATGCTGCCCTGAACCGCCAGACCGCGAACTGGACACTGCTTGGTGTGAAGCTGCACCACTATCACTGGTATGTCAGCGGTCCGCAATTCTTCACCCTGCATGAGAAATTTGAAGAGCTGTACAATGAAGCCGCCGGTTATGTAGATGAGCTGGCTGAACGGCTGCTTGCGATTGGCGGCAAGCCGGCCTCGACGATGGCCCAGTATCTGGAGCTGTCCGCGCTGAAGGAAGGTACCGGCGGAGAAAGTGCGAAGGAGATGGTCGCCCAGCTCGTGAAGGACTACACTGCCGTTGCCGAAGAGCTGAAGCAGGGGATCTCCCAAGCTGAGGAGCTTGGCGACCAGCCTACGGCCGACCTGT
The DNA here is from genome assembly GCF_037977055.1 of Paenibacillus sp. FSL K6-1096. NCBI lineage: Bacteria > Bacillati > Bacillota > Bacilli > Caryophanales > Paenibacillaceae > Paenibacillus > Paenibacillus sp. FSL K6-1096. Next base: position 4,875,056 of record NZ_CP150274.1, read on the forward strand.
TCATCGGAATCCGGACCAGTGTTGAGAAGACGGCCTGGATGCTGAACGCTTACCTGGGTTAAGACTAGTATGAAATAGAGCGCCTGCGTTAGATACGCAGGCGCTCTTTGCTGTAGACTTGCTCAAGAACCAAATGTATGCGAAAAACCGAACACAATGTGCTGCCTTTGATGGTCCTAAACGTACCGCTTACTTAATAAACACGCCGCCGAACGGCAGGGCTTCACGCAGGAAGCGCTTGATGATGCCGTCTTCATTATTGTCACGCTCGAAGCGCCTGCTCTGGCGTCCGGCCTGGAACAGGACGGGCCCGTGCCCTGTCATCTTCCAGTGATAGCTCATATGCTGGCTGGCAAGATGATTGCCATAGACCGTAAGCTCCAGCCGGGCATTCTCAGGGTAGGCGATCATGCTGCCGGCATCGACATACAGCGGATCGGAGGGATGCAGCTCTGCCTCGCAGACGGTGCCCTCTGTCAGAATGCCGATGCTGCCGTGGCCGGAGAATTTAACCTTGACGATATCCCGGGTAATCAGCATATTCTTCATATTCAGCACCCGTGTCTGCATGCTCACTCCCTTGCTGTAGAAGAAGAGGTGCCGGAAATCGTAGAGCAGATCGCTTTTGCCGTCCAGCTGCAGAGTCTTGACCCGGTAGCCGGGCGGCAGGGCAGCCGTGAACCGGCAGGGGCCGGTGATATCCGAGCGGATCAGCTTCCGCTTGCGGTACATGCCCTTCACATCCATGAACCGGTCGGCCCGCCCGGAGGAAGGCCCCTGGTACGCTATAATCTGCTGCGGATGCAGCACATGGACCTCTTCCTGCTCCGCCACGTTGAACGTAACGGCCTGTCCGCTGCCGCTGTCGCCTTCATCCTGAATCTCAACGTTCATGCTGCTGCCTCCCTTCTGCTGTGCGGGTCTCTTAGCTTTCCCTGCACGGTGCTTAACGCAGCCGGTCGCTTCTTCTGGACCGTGCACGCATCGTGAAGCGCAGCAGCCGGATCAGCACGAAGTAACCGAGAATCAGCGCCAGCCCGGAGATGACCGTCACCTTGATACGCTTCAGGTAATTCTCCCTGGCCGCACGGTCATTCTTCAGCTCATCGACGACCTGGCTGAGCTGGCGGTTCTGCTCCTGCAGCGCAGCATTCTGGGCCTGGTAGGTCTGCATCTGCTCAAGGCTCTGACTCAGCTGGTCCTTGGTCTCACCCAGCTCGTCCACCGCATCACTGAGGTCCGATTTGGTCTGCCGCAGCTCCTCCGCGGTCTTCTGGTAGCTCTCCTGCAGCTTGCTGACCTCGCCGGGAAGCTCGGAGAAGCTCTGGATTCCGTTATATATATCGTTGAGATAATTGGCCTTGGCCTGGGGAGTACCTATTATATTAGACAGTCCAAACAGCACCAGGACAGAACCCAGCAGCTTGGCGACATTTCCTGTTAATCGTCTGTTCATTTGCTGATCACCACCTGTTAATGCGAGTTGTCTTCCTATTTTAACATAGCGGCCTCCGGTTGGGCATCCGGGCTACAGGCATCATTACCCTCACGGTCTGCGGAGAGAACCATAGAGTAATACTGCGTTCAGACGCAGCGGGTTCCGCTTATATTGAGTGTCTGTGCAAATTAACGTATACTGTGAACGGAAAGGGGCTGTTATCCATGAATAAGTGGCTCAAAACACTGTTGTTCCTGGCAGGCTCGGCCCTGCTGACCCGGTTCATTCCGTTCTCCTCCTTATTCCGTAATCTGGACACGATGTTCCATGAGTTCGGCCATGCCCTGATGACCCTGCTGCTCTCGGGCCATGTGCTGCGCATTGAGCTGTATTCCGATCACAGCGGCGTCACCTATTCGGCGATTGCAGCCGGAGGCAGAGCGATCCTTGTCTCGCTGGCGGGTTATCCTCTGGCTTCCCTGTTTGCTCTACTGCTCTTCTATTTATATAGCAGAGACAAGCGGCAGTGGGGGCTGATTCTGGCCAGTCTGGTTGCGCTGGTAATGCTTGTGCTGTATGTGCGCGGCAGCTTCGGGATGATCTGGCTGAGCGGATTCATTCTGCTGAATGCGGCGATGCTGTTCCTCTGGCCGAAGGTCAGCAAATATTATTATTTATTTCTCGCCTTCCTGACCCTGGAGGAGTCGGTGATGGGGACCTTGTTCCTGATGTCCGCCTCGGTAGTGACGCCCTCCCGCGCGGGGGATGCAGCGAATCTGGCCAGACTTACGGGCGTTCCGGCGCTGGTGTGGGCGCTGCTGTTCTTCCTGTTCGCTCTGCTGTGCGCGAAATGGGCGTTGGGTTGTTTCTTCAGACAGGAGCAGGCGGGCCGGGCTGTCAGAAGAATGTAAAGGCATAAAGCAACATTTTGTTCGTCATATTTTGACAAAAGTTTATACTTTCATAAAGAGGCAAATACCTTTAGTGGTAGGTTGGCTCTTTTTTTGTCGATATTATAGGACCGAACATATATTCCATGACAAGGAGTTGTCCGCCATTATTGGTACATTAATAGAAGACCCAAAAAAAGAAAGAGGTGGAAATATGCAAGCAAGTATTCAAACTCTGTTTACTTGGAGCCAGGATCGCATTCTGGCAGGAGGCGCAAAGAAGGTGGTTCTGCTCATTGAGTGGAAGGGGGTAACGCAAGGCGAGGATTTCCGCAAGAGAAGCCGCAAAGTCGCGGCCCGGGATATTGAGCTGCGGGTCTGGCTGGAAGGCCATGTCAAGGCTACCGGATGTTACGGATGCACAGCAGAGGAAGGCGAGGGACGTTCGCTTCTGCTGAAGCTGGGCAAAATCCACGCCGGGCAGCGCAGGTATATTGCCCTGGAATTCATGATGGGGGCTATGCCGGCAGGCATCCATGAAGCGCTCTGGCTGCAATGGCAGTACAAGCAGCCTGCCGTGGAACGCATCCGCGAGCTGCCGCTCAAGAAGCTGGGGATTGAATATTCCCACCATACCGAGCTGCTGGGGGCACGGTGCTGCTTCCACGTAGAGAAGCATCTGGAGCTGCTGCACACCGAGGCGCTGCTGGCAGAGGCAGAAGCGGCGCGCATGAATAGCAAGGCGGAGGAGTACTATGATAAGCTGCGGCGGCAGGCCGACAGACTGCTGCTGATGGCGGCACGCTCCACCGACATGCAGCTGCTCAAGGAAGCGGAAGCGCTGTATAAACGGCTCGAAGCGGAGAATCTGCCGCTGGGCAGGACGGCAATGAGATGATTGGACCATTACTCGCGTAATTATATTAGCCCATGCCCATACATAGGACTTGAATCAAGAATCGCATTCGTAGTCACAGATATCAAATGGAGTCATTTCTAAATGTGGTAGTATAGTAAAATAGTTCTATTATATTTTCTTAACTCGGTTATTACATCCCCCGTTATAGATATATATAACTAATTTATTTAAAAATAATGGGTCTATTTTACCATAAGTCAAGGAGAACTGAATATGACAGACCGATTAATCCGGCTGATGCGCATCATTACGCTAGTTCAGGCGAAACCGGGAATTCTGGCCCGTGAGCTGGCGGAACGATGCGGCAACAGTGAGAGAACGATTTATCGGGATATGGATGCGCTCAGTGCCATGCATATCCCCATTACCCATCTGGGGCACGGTAAGGGATACGCTTTTATTGGGAATTTTGCACTCTACCCTTTGGATTGGTCAGAAGAGGAGGAAGAGGCTTTTTCACAGCTACGCAGGGTTATGACGGATATCAAACCTTTACTGCCCCCGGGCTTTGAAGATGCGTATGAGAAGGTGATGGCGGCAGATTATAAGCAAAAGGCAGAAAGGGAAGAAACAATGGAACGTACGAGGAAGGAAACCGGACTGCAGGGGATGGACAAAAACGGGCCGCACGGAGACCAGCCATTCTTCCTTACCGATATTCTGGATGCCGTGATGAAGCAGAGAAGTATACAGGCCGATTACACAGAGAATGCGTTTGAAGAAAAAGGTATCCGAATTGATCCCTATTGCCTGGTCCCGCTGGAGAATCGTTTTCACCTGATTGGTTACTGTCATCGCTTCGGAATTATCCGTACCTTTCATATCAACGGCTTCTCCAGTGTGAATCCGCTGGACCGGTGGTTCTCCAAAGACGAGTTTGACCTGCAGTCCTTCATGGAGCAGAAGTGGTCTCTGGACCAGGACAGCCTGCAGGTGGAATTCAGAGTCAGATTCTCGCAGCGGATGATGGAACGCCTGAAGCATGAAGAGATGTTCGTGAAGCCGAGCAGAGTAGACCGCCAGAACCGCAGCCTGCATTTCAAGGTCGCCGTGGAGCAGGACATCGGGTTCGTTCACTGGATTATGAAATACAAGGAGGAAGCCGAGATTATGGAGCCGGCCTATTACCGGAATGTGCTTAAGCATCAGCTGGAGAAATGGCTGGCACTATACAAATAACACTTATCCTATTCTGGATTCCGGAGCTTCTATTTGTTGTGATATACAGACGAAACACATCGGGTTAGTTATTTGTGTAAATTTTCCTTGCATAGGCAGGAAATCCATAGTGACTTAATACAATAAATAACATTAATATTTATATAAAGTCAATTTTGTCACTTTTAATGTTAGGTATTAGTTAAAATATTTAACTTATAATATGATTATTGACCAGGTATTTGACCTTTGTTCAATTTCTGACAGAAGAGAGGTAGCGCGCAGATGCAACCAGTTCTGAGAGCGGTGAAGGCGGTCGATGATCTCTCCTTCGCTGTGGGCAGAGGCGAGACCTTCGGTCTTGTAGGAGAGAGCGGCTGCGGCAAATCCACGGCAGGGCGCGCACTGCTCCGGCTGATTGAACCGACAGCGGGCGAGATCTGGTTCGAGGGACAGGATATTATGAAGCTATCTGCTGAAGAGATGCGCAAGGGCAACGGCAGCGGATCGGGATTGCCAGAGCCTTGGCGCTTCAGCCAAAGCTGATTATCGCCGATGAGCCCGTCTCTTGCGCGATGTACTGGACCCCCGGATGAAAAGCTGAAGCAGATGTACCAGAACCAATCCGCCGGAAGAGGCGGGTTGGTTTTTTGGTATGTAGAGACGATCTTTATTGAAATAAAGTCTTTTTGTTCATATCTACATATTTCGACTGAAAAATACAAAAAAAGCGATGGATAAAACCTTTAAATGGGTTTATGATAGATTCATCAAATGGAAGATTAATCCTATTATTTAAAAAAGTGAAAAATATCACTAAGGCTACTAAGAATGGATGCTTCAGAGAAAGGGAGAATACATAATGAAATTGCAGAAAGAGGTAATCGCCAATCTCCAGACTATCCTAGTAACGAAGCTGCGGCTTCCGATGCAGCCCACAGAGATTGATCCTGAGATGGAATTGTTCAATAGCGGATTGGGCTTGGATTCTGTCGATTCTTTGGAATTAATCGCAGCAATTCATGAGGATTACGGACTTGAGCTGAACGCTGAGCATACCCCGTTCTTCAGAAACCTGAATACATTAAGTGAATATATCAGTTCTTCTCTGGCGGCAACCCCGTGAGGAGCGGGAAGCAATGTGTAGTTACCGGACTAGGTGCCATTTGTGCGAACGGGGCGGATACATATTCATTCTGGGATAACTGCCTGCACGGACTCAGCGGTATCGGGCCGCTCTCGGCTGAGAAGCTGGGCCGCGATATTCCAGGGTGGTATGGCGAGGCGGAGGAAGTTATTTCATTGACTGGTGGCGTACGGGATTTCCGGAGAATGGACAGGACATCCTTACTGTGCCTGAAGGCTGCTGAAGAAGCGGTAACACACTCCGGAGCAGACTTCACCAGGATGGACAGGCAGCGTGTAAGTGTCGTGATGGGAAGCTGTACAGGCGGGCCAAGCAGTGCAGAACGCATGTTAACAAGGCTGCGGGGCGGGAAGAGATTATCCCCCTATGATGTGCTTAATATCCCGATCCATGCTACGGCCGGGCATATTGCAGGACATTATAATTTGGGCGGCTCTGTAACCAATATCGCCAATGCCTGTGCGGCAGGGGCAATGAGCATTGCGTATGCCTGCGACTTAATCCGCTACGGCAAGGCCGATCTGGTCATAGCCGGCGGTGCAGATGCCTTCGCCAAGCTCCAGTTCGGCGGCTTCTATGCCCTTAAGGCTCTGGATGCCTCTCCCTGCTCGCCTTTTAGCAGAAGTGAAGGGATCACTCTCGGCGAGGGAGCCGGGGTTATGATTCTGGAATCCAGGGAACATGCTATCAGCCGCGGTGCTGCTATTCTGGCAGAGGTGCTGGGGTACGGTGTAACCTCAGATGCTTATCACATCACAGCTCCACATCCAGAGGGCGAAGGACAGATTGCCGCCATCCGTCTTGCATTGGAAGAGGCCGGCCTTGCCAGCGGAGAGATCGGTTATCTCAACGCGCATGGAACAGGAACGCCGTTGAATGATGCTGCTGAGCAGAAGGCCCTGGAGGCGGTCTTTGCTCCTGAAGAGATTGCCGTAAGCTCCACCAAATCGATGATCGGACATTGTCTCGGAGCAGCGGGAGCCCTGGAGGCGGTCATTACGGTCCAGGCGCTTGAGCATCAGCAGATTCCGCCAACCATCCATTTCAGCGGCAATACGTCCTCCCGGTTCAATTTTGTGCCGGATACAGCGCAGCGCAGAAGCTTTGAATATGCGATGTCGAACTCCTTTGCGTTTGGAGGGAATAATGCAAGCCTGATTTTTGCCAAAAATTCATATAACAACGAAATAAATTCAATTATTGAAGGTAAAGTATACATAACAGGAATCGGACTCCTTACTTCACAGGGTAATGATATTGCTGCTTATTGGAAGAATATGCATGACATAGACGGGGAGCAGTCCCCGGCACTGGAGGCTCCGTTTGGCCTTGTGCCTGACTCCTGCCTGTCAGCGGAGGGGATCTCCCCGGCTTATATACGACGTATGGACAGGTTATCCAAGCTGCTGTTGTTCACGGGCCTTGGCGCCATCCGGGATTCAGGCCTTGTAATGGATGACCGGCAATCTAAGGATACAGGACTCATTGTGGGCACTTCAGACGGGCCGGCTAGCGAAATCCGCAGCTTCCTGGAGCAGCTGCTCGCCAAGGGTATCCAGGCAGGCAGCCCAATGCTGTTTCCTAATACCGTCTATAATGCGGCCGCAGCACAGCTGTCGATCAGCCAGCGGATACAAGGCTGCAATATGACAGTAAGCAATGGAATTGCCTCCGGCCTGGATGCGATATGCGACAGCTTCGAGATGGTCAGAACCGGCAGGCATCAGGTAGTGCTTGCAGCCGGAGTGGACGAATATTCTGACACCGCTCACCTGCTCTATGACACGCTGCAAGCACTTGACCGGCAAGGAGAGTCCTCATTGTCCGAGCCGTATAGCTTCACCGGCAACGGATTCTCGCTGACGGAGGGCGCAGCGGTACTTGCCCTTGAGTCTGAGGATCATGCCCTCTCCCGCGGGGCTTCCCTGTATGCCGAGATTACGGGGTATGGACGTTCCTACCAGTTCGCTGCTCCTGGAAAGATTGATCCCGAAGGAACGGCTCTTGATCTTGCCATTCTGCAGGCCACGTCCATGTCGGGGCTGTATCCGGAAGACATTGATGCCATTGTGGGCTTCGCGAACGGTGATCCTGCTATCGACAGGATGGAGCTGCGCAGCTATGAGCGCGTGTTCGGCAGCAGGGCGGATAACATACCGGTATATGCCATCAAGGACCGGTTGGGCGAAGGGCGGGCAGGGACAAGCGCTGTGCAGGCTGCTCATGCCGCCATGCTGCTGTATAGCGGGGAACGTCCGCATCCCCGGAGAGGGAACCAAGTGCCTCCGGTTGAGAATAATCGTGGTGATGGCCAAGGGTTCAACACAGTTCTGGTCACCAGCTTCTCGTTCGGAGGAGGCTTTAGCGCCATGGTACTGCAGCAAGCCCCGGGCCGGAGAGGAGAGCAGTCATGAAGCAGGTAGCGGTCGTTACAGGAGGATCAAGGGGAATCGGCAAAGCATGTGCGCTGGGGCTGGCCCGGGCCGGTATGGATGTAGTGGTGAACTACCATGAGAACCAGGAATGTGCGCTTGAGGTTGTAGCTACCATTCAGAGTTACGGGGCGCGTGCGATTGCCGTCCAGGCGGATGTCTCCCGAAGCAGTCAGGTGAAGCGGCTGTTTGAGGAGACGGTCGCGGCTTTTGGGACTATGGATGTACTAATCAATAATGCAGGGATCTCGGACAGCACGCTCGGTATGATGATCAGCGACCAGCAGATGGAGCGGTCCATTGATACCAATCTTAAGGGATGCATGTATTGCTGCAAACAGGCAGCACTGCTGATGGTACGGAATAAGCGGGGCAAAATCATCAATTTATCTTCGGTTAGCTCCTTCAAAGGATTAACCGGGCAGTCCTTGTACAGTGCTACTAAAGGGGCAGTGAATGCTTATACCAGAGTGCTCGCCAAGGAGTTGGCCCGCTTTAACATCCAGGTGAATGCAGTCGCTCCCGGATTCATTGAGACGGATATGGTGTCCGCGCTCTCAGCGGCGAAGCAGGAGGAGTACTTGAAGCTGATCCCTGCCCATGCCTTCGGCAAGCCGGAGGATGTCGCCAACCTTGTCTGTTTCCTGAGCAGCGATAAGGCGGATTATATCACTGGTCAGGTCATGATTGTAGACGGCGGGCTGGAGATCGGATGAGGAGGAGCGGGATGAACGAGATGTATTCATTGCTTGAGCAGCGCCCCCCATTCCTGTTCCTGGATAAGCTTCTGGAGCTGGAACCGGGCGTCTATGCCAAGGCTATCAAGAATGTCAGCATCAATGAGCCGTTTTTCAGCGGGCATTTCCCCCGTCAGCCTATTATGCCCGGCGCCTTGATTATGGAAGCGGCTGCACAGCTTTGTGCTGTTGTCATGGGCAGAGCGGATGAACAGCCGGATACGCTTCCCGTGCTGATTAAGGTGGAACTGATGAAGTTCTTGAAGCCCGTCGTTCCGGGAGACCGCCTGGAGCTGGAGGCCCGGCTCCTGTCAGGCACGCCGTCATTGGCCAAATTTAGCGTAGAAGGCTTTGTTGAAGACCGGAAGGCAGCAAACGGTATTCTCGTATTTTCATTCATATAGTCATCCATAACCAACATTAAAGAGCGGAGGCGCAATATGTACAGAGTCAGCAATTATACGATTTCCATTCCATTAACTGAGGACAAGGACAGATTCATGTTAGTACACGGGTATTCCGGGGCATTCGATATTGTGAACGAGTCGATCCACCACGCACTGCGCAGCAGCGCTACGGAGGAGGAGCTTCTGCACGAAATTACAGCCGGAGACAGACAAGTACTGGAACAGCGGGGCTACCTCACCACGAAGACTGAAGAGGAAGAATTGCAGACATTGGGCAAAATCTCGGAGGTGCTGCACCGGGCAAGCTCCAAGGTACTTTCCATTACGCTAATCCCCACGTATAACTGCAATTTCCGCTGCGAGTATTGTTTCGAGAAGAAATTATTTGATAAGGGAAAAGATTACCTGCAGCGTTCCATGGATGCCGAGACGCTTGCCGCAGTCTTCGGCCAGATTGACAAGTATAGGGAAGAGGGCTACCAGATTGGCCAGGTCACCTTGTTCGGCGGGGAGCCGCTGCTGCGGACAAGCTACCCCATCGTGAAGCAAATCGTAGATTTATGCAAAGAACGGGGAATTACGCTGTTCGCTGTGACCAACGGCCATGATCTGAAGCATTATCAGGACCTGCTTACGAAGGATGGAATCAATTCGATCCAGATCACCCTGGACGGGGAAGAAGCGGCACATGACAGCCGGAGATACCTTGCCGGGGGCCAGCCGACCTTTGCCCGGATTGTGGAGAACATCACCATGGCGCTGAAGCAGGGTATACATGTGGCGGTCCGTTCCAATGTCAACAAGCGCAATATGGCCCAGCTCGAGGGGCTGATGAAGCTGTACCAGGATAAAGGCTGGACGGAATATCCGAATTTCAGCTACTACTTCAAATCAACGCATAAATGCTATGAAGAGCCTGCGGAGGCCATCACCGATGTAGAGCTAATGGAACGGCTGAATACCATATACGGCGGTGTCGAAGGCTTCTCCTTCAATAGCATCTACAGCAATCTGACCCGGACCCTGGGCAGCATGTTCAAGAGCGAAGGCTATGCCCCGCTTAGGGCTGGGTATTGCGGAGCCACCACCGGAATGTTCACTATTGATCCCTATGGTGACATCTATCCCTGCTGGGATGTTCTGGGTGACCGTAAAGAGAGCATTGGTGTGGTCAACCTGGAGCAGGCCCGCTTTGAGCTAAATGACCGCTCAGCCTTCTGGCGGGGACGGACGGCCGACAAGATTGAGGAGTGTGCAACCTGCAAATACGCTCTGTTCTGCGGAGGCGGCTGCGGGGCACATGCCAACATTGCCAACAAAGATCATTACACGGCATACTGCGAGAATTTCAAGCTGATTTTTGATGAAGTGGTTGCGGGACTGTACAGCAAGATCCTGAAGGAACCGGCGCAGGTATAGACATCTTCTCTTCCGAAAGGAGGTGATAACTATGCAGACAGAGACTGTTCAATCGTTGAACAAGAATGTCAGCTTCAATGAGAAAATGGATATTCTGTTCCAGGAACTAACCGAGCGTACCGAAATGTCCTGTTCCAGCAATCATTGTACGATCGTTAGTACCACTCCAGGCGGAGGGTCGTGTCTGGGCAATATTTCTTTCTGTGATGTGAATCTGTAAGTCTAATGCTTCTATATTACGTGGAGGAGGTGAGAACAATGGAAAAAAGCATTCAATCTGTGAATCAAAGCCTTGAGATTGATGAACAAATGGACTTATTATTCGAAGAATTATCCGAAAGAACAGAAATGAGCTGCTCAGGCAATGCTTGTGGCGGAAACATTTCAGGATGTATTGTTGCAGCGTAATGCATCTATCTGAACCATGAAAGTGTGGTGACAAAATGATCCAATCATTGAACAAAGAAATCCGGGTTAACGAACTGGATGAGATGATGCTGGAGCTGGAGGAAAGACCTGAAATGATCTGCTTCTTCCATGCCTGCGGAGGCGACCTTGGCACCGGCTGCCTCCCGGTAGCTTGTGCAGGATATCTGGGCCCGGGCCTCGGAGTTTGTATCCTGGGTACTTAATAGGCTACATAACATCATGAACAAGACAGGTCGGGATGTTCTCTCCCGGCCTGTCTACCTTATCGCTGATACTATAAGCTATCTCCTGAGAAAGTAGTGATATTATGAATCAGCAGCTTGTCCCCAAGCTTAAGCGGGAAGTGACGGTTGAACAATTCGATTCCAGTATGATCAGTGCCAGCTATCTGCTCAGCTATGGTTCACGGCAATGGCAGATCTCGGAGCTTGTCTATAGTGTAGTGTCTCTTGTGAACGGAAGAAACAGCGTGGAAGAGATTTGTAGTCAGGTGAATACGACGGGCGGACCTCGGATCGAACCCGAGTCCGTCCATTATATTATACATGAGCTTCTATGGAAGAAGGGGGTGCTGGAAGGATCAGAGAATACGGACGCTCCCAAGAAATCGCTGAACCAGAGTTTATGGCTGCGTGGAACGCTGATGAAGGCAGGAATTGTAGGAAAGTTCCGGTTTCTTGGTGCGCTGTATCATCCCAAAATATTCGTCTACCTAGCGGGTCTCGGGCTAATCTCGCAGATATGGCTGCTTTCCTATTTGCTGCATCCGGGAACCTATCAGACGGTACTTAACACCAACGGCCAAGGTTTTCTATATCTTCTGGGCACAGGTCTACTGGTCACGTTATTCCATGAACTAGGTCATGCCAGTGCGGCTATGCACTATAAGATAGCACCCGGAAATATCGGATTCGGAATCTATTACGTGATGCCCGTGTTCTATTCCGATGTAACTAAGGTATGGAAGCTGCCGCGGCTGCAGCGTGTGGTGGTAGATATCGGCGGCATCTATTTTCATTCCCTGCTGCTGCTCGCGCTTTATAGTGGCGGCTGGCTGTTCTCCAATCCCTACTTGATGGTGTGCGCCATCGTGTTATCGGTTGAGACGGTGCTTAATCTGAATCCGTTCATCAAGCTGGACGGGTATTGGATTCTGTCCGACTTAACGGGAATCCCCAATCTTCAGGAGCAGATGAAGAAGTTCCTGGCGAGCAAGGTCAGAGGCTTGTTCCTCCATACCGGAGAGGTGAAATTCAACCTTCCTATCGGTAAAAAGGAAAAGATATTCTTCTATATTTATGTGGCCAGCAGCTCCTTGTTCATGATCTTTTTCTTCTATTGGATCTTCTCCATGGCTTACACGGTGCTCAGCCATCTGGATAAATTGCAGGCCATCGTGATGGTGGACTATCAGAATCTGTCGGTGTGGGGCGCATTAACACAGGTATTCCGCAATATCTTCAATAATTTTGTTTATTTGATTTCTTTATTCTTTGTGGGGAGAATGGCTTACGGATTCGGAGGCAAGCTGATTCGTCCTGTTGCATACGCTATCCAGAGGAGGTTCCAGCGTGAGAAAACAGATCAGCGGGTTTCAGAGCATTCCTGAGCGGGAGATGCTGGATTGCCGGATCACATCCTTCCGGGAAATTCTGAGATATTATGGAATTAGGCTGGATTCCGCCCCGATCTTCCTGTTAGCAGGCGGTGCGGGATTCCAGTTCGGCCATCTTGCGCTGCCGGAGCTTGCAGGGGTGAAGTTCTGGTTTGCTGGCAGCTCTGTGCCCGATCTGGAAGAAGAATTCATGAACCGCATTTCGCTTCCCCGGCAGAAGCACCGTATTGCTAATGATCCTGAGGGATGGGAGACCATCAAGGGGTTCACAGACCGGGATACTCCCCTGCTCATTATGTTTGACAGCAGATACATAACCAGCGGACCTGCCGGAGGAGAAGGCCTCCTGGGCAAGCTTTATAATCCTTCCATGACTGTTTTTACAGGCTATGACACAGAACAGGAAGAGGCCTATATTGTGCTTCATCAGACGGACCGGCAGTCAGAGGTGCTGGTGACGTCCCTGCCTGAATTTCTGGGTTCACGGCATCATGTAACCATTCCCTCTTCACCCGAAGGCATCTGTTATGAGCTGAACATTGATGCATCATACAGGGAGTGGATAAAGACTGAATATCCGCAGCTGCTGAAGAATGCCCTGCAGGATACGTGTGAGCGCATGCTCGGGAAGGGGAAGATGGAGGACCTGGGAGCCGGTGCGGAGATTACGGATGGTGTTCAGGGAATTTCAGGCCTGGATAGGCTCATTGCAGAGATGGAGCAGTATGCTTCGGAGCTTACCGGAACAGGAGTCTTCAACGCCAAGCAGTTTGTGGTGATGTTCCTGATTCTAAGGGGCAATCTTGAGATGGGCAGCTATACGTGCAGCAGAGCAGAGTTCGGCAATAGCCTGCAGAAGGTTGGCGGCTTGTTTGATCCTCAGGCGTTCCAGGAGCTGGGCCAGGAATTTATTGAAGCTGGCGGACTTTGGCGCAGCGTGATGAGACAGCTATACAATGTAAGATTCCGCACCCAGGACCCTGCTGCGTATGTTGGTGAGATTATAGCGATATTCAGGCAGATTAGGGATAAGGAGCAGCTGCTGTTCACCAGGCTGAATAATATTTTGCAATGAATAGGAATTTATTTGTGAATTTCCGAACAATATCCAAATGACTTCGTAATGTAGATTGAAAGGGCGGGCGGAGAACAGATGATGACAGACCAACAGCTCGTTGAAGGATGCAAGTCAGGCCAGCCGGAGCATCTTGAACTGCTTATTACCAGGTATAGGGATGATCTGTACCGCTTCTGCTGCCATCTGACACTGAGCCGGCAGGATGCCGAGGATCTGTTCCAGGAGGTATGGGTGCGGGTAATCCGTAAGCTGGAGAAGTATAATGCGGAGCGTCCATTTAAGCCCTGGCTGTTCCAGATAGCCTTTAATTTGTATCGCGACCACTACCGGAAGTGGAAAAGTGTATACGCCCTCTGGAATTGGCTGTCTTCTGATACAGAGCTGATTCAGCTCAGAGACCCCGCGCCTTCGGCAGAGGAGAATCTGCTGCAGAGTGAGAAGCACCGGCAGCTGGAAGAGTGTCTCCGCGGTCTGCCTGCGCGTTATCTGGCCCCCCTGGTGCTGTATTACTATGAAGAGTTCAGCTATGAAGGTATTGCTGAAGTGCTGGGTGTGCCGGTCGGAACTGTCAAATCCAGATTGAATCAAGGCAAGAAGCTGCTGCACAGTCTAATGAAGGAGATGAACTGATTGAAGAAGCCCGGAGACAATGAACGGCTGCTGAAGGAATATTTCAACACCCCGCTCACCCCTTCGCCCCGGCTGGTCTCCAGCACCATACGGCGGATACAGGGGCGTGGCAGTATAGGCATCATCGTGGGATTAATGGCGCTGCAATGGCTGGTATTCATCATGATTGCAGGATTCTTCCTGGCAGGTCCGGCGGCGCTGCCATGGGTCATCAGCCTGCTGCTGCTATTCGTCCTGGCGGGAATGGTTGCAGCCGCCCTGTTATTGTACCGTATGACAGGAGGCAGGGAGGGAGCGGGAGCTTATGAGAATTCACTTCACCGTTGAGAAGTTTGTATTCTGGGGGCTTACAGCCATCGTCCTGTTAAGCTGCATTGCACTGGGAGTAGGCATCAGTCCCTATATGGATGACTTTCTGGAGGAGAATCAGACCTGGCTGATTGTAATGAGTCTGCTGGCCTTGCTGTTCCTCAGCCTCAATGTTCTGATTGCTGTATTCATATACAAGGATGCGTCCCGGCGGAGGATGAACGCTTGGCTGTGGATGACAGCGGTAATCTACATTCCCAACTTCATCGGCCTGATCCTGTACCTGCTGGCCAGGAAGCAGCCGCGCAATGCAATAACCGCCGGCTCAGGCATTGAGGCTATCCGCTGTCCGCACTGCGGCCATCTAATCTAAACCGGGGAGTGTATAAATCTATGAACAAGAAATGGATGACACTAGGAATTTTGATCACTATAGTGCCTTTGCTGATAACATCCTGTGACAAAAGAATGATGTTCGTCGGCTCCAGCACCAAGAGCAAGCTAAGCGCATCTTATAAGCTGTTTACAGGTACGGAGGAGAAGAAGATTAAGCTCAAAAGCGGCGAAACGCTCAGCATGGACTATAATTCCAAGGTGGAAAAGGGCGAATTGTCCATGAAGTTATATGGCCCGGACAATGAGGTACTGAAGGAGCTTGGGACCAATGAGTCGGGTACGGAGAAGGTAGAGGCAGACAAGGACGGGAAGTACCGGATTGAAGTCAAGGGCGAGGATACCAAGGGAAGCTTCGAGGTTGCATTTAAGGTTGAATAACGGTCTACAAGGGGATGATGTGGGAATGGAATTCGGTACATTTACAATTGGGGAGAATGTGGATTCGAAATTCTGGCTGATGTTATCACCGCTCATCGTGCTTCAGCTTGTATTATGGATTATTGCGTTTGTGGATATCGCCAGACGAACCCGCTTTCGCTTCGGCAATAAGTGGATCTGGTCGCTGATTGTTATCTTTGGCAATATCCTTGGACCTGTGGCCTACTTCCTGCTCCGGGGAGAGGAAGAGTGAGCTATATTCTGGAAACCGAGAAGCTGACCAAAACCTTCGGCTCGTTCACCGCTGTTCAGGAGATGACGGTCCGTATCCCTGATTCATCGGTATGCGGTATTCTGGGAGCGAACGGGGCAGGGAAGACCACCACCTTAAAAATGCTCTGCGGGCTGTCTCGTCCCACTTCGGGCATCATCAGAATTGATGGAGAGATGCTGGAATTTGGCAAGCCGCATGACTCCCGGCTGGGCTTTGTCCCGGATGTGCCGCAATATTACAAATGGATGAAGCCCAAAGAGCTGATGCGGTTTGTGGGAGAACTGTACAATATGAGTGGCCCTGCGTTAAGCAGCCGGATTGAGGGGCTGCTTCACAAGGTTGGCCTGGAGGGCTGTAACAAACGCATCGGAAGCTTCTCCCGTGGTATGAAGCAGCGGCTAGGCATTGCCCAGGCGCTACTGCCGGAGCCGAAGCTTCTGATACTGGACGAACCGACCTCGGCGCTAGATCCGGTAGGCAGAAGTGAGGTGCTTGAACTGATCCGGTCGCTTGGCGGAGAACTGACAATTCTATTGTCCTCACATAATCTGTATGAGGTTGAACAGGTCTGCGACCGAATTCTAATGATGGATCAGGGCAAGGTGATTGCCGATGATTTGCTGGTCAATATCAAGAGCAGGTCCGCTCTGAATACCCTTGAGCTTCAGACAGAGAGCTTGGAGCTTCTGCAAGCCGCAGCTTCATTATTAAGCGGACACCCGCAAGTTCTGGAAGCTGAGGTTCTGGAAGAGCGGAAGATGTTAAGCCTGAATGTGGCTGATATTAGGCAGGCGCAGCTCTATATCCCGCATCTGCTGTCGGATGCAGGTATTCCCCTTACACTGTTTCGGATGACGGAGCCCACATTGGAACAATTTTTTCTGAAGATGGTGAATGTCCGGTGAATGTTAAAGTGCTGTTCAGGAAAGATCTGAGAGAGTTGATGGTCAGCAGGAAGGTGCTGATTCTGTTAGGGGTATTTATTTTTTTTGCCTTGTCAGGCCCGCTGTCTGCTAAGTTTGAACCCGAATTAATGAAGGCTTATTCGAATAAGTTAGGTCCGGGAAGTGTTATTCATGTCCCCGCTCCGGAGTACACTGATGCCTATAAGGATACCTTTAACAATCTCCAGCAGGCGGGAATCATCGTAGTAATTCTGCTGGTATGCGGAACAATTGTCGATGAGAAAAAAAACGGAACTGCTGCGTTTCTGCTGACAAAGGGGCTGTCACGGACCTCCTTTCTATTGAGCAAGGTTGCCTCCAGGGTGCTGCTGTTTACCACTGCCTGCGCTGCGGCTGGTATCGTATGTGTTCTGTACACTTATCTGATATTTGGTGAATTTTCTCTTCCGAATTTGTATCTGGCTTTTCTCTTGTATTGGGTGTATGGGATTTTTGTAATCTGTGTTTCCATGCTGGCCAGCGTACTGGCCCGGACGTTTACCCAGGCTTTTTTTGCCGGGTTTGCCGCCTATTTTGTCATCAGCCTGTTGAATCTGGTGCCTTATCTGGACCGCTACGTACCCGGAAGGCTGAACACTATTAACGGGGATATCCTTTCCGGAGCTAATCTGCCGGAGCATTGGATGATCCCTGCGGCCATAACCTTGCTTCTGTCGGCAGTACTGGTCTTCCTGTGCCAGCGTATTTTTCAGAAGCAAGAACTATAGCAGGGGAAACGCTGCATAGCATTTAGAATCAGGACTCTTCCTTATTATAAGGCGGGGTCTTTTTGGCATGAGGATGAGGGGAATCACTGATTTAATAGAATTCATACTAATTATAACTAAATATATTCAAACATAATTAAATGCATTGTAAAATTCGTTATGACTTGCTAGAATATGATCAAAATATATGAAATAGCAATTGGGAGGAATGGAGCATGCTGAAGAAGTGGTTAATGG
Source organism: Paenibacillus sp. FSL K6-1096 (assembly GCF_037977055.1). Classification (NCBI taxonomy): domain Bacteria; kingdom Bacillati; phylum Bacillota; class Bacilli; order Caryophanales; family Paenibacillaceae; genus Paenibacillus; species Paenibacillus sp. FSL K6-1096. The sequence goes on from NZ_CP150274.1 coordinate 4,892,621, forward strand.
GATTGCTGGTGCTTCTTACGGTGACGGGCGTGTCGGCGGGTTCAGTGGGAGATGTTGAAGCGGCAGTCAAGAAGACGGAGATTATGGTCTCCGCAGCAGCAAGTCTCCAGGACAGTCTGGACCAGATTGCAGTGCAGTACGAGAAGCAGCATCCTGATATTAAGCTGGTATTCAATTATGGCGCGTCCGGCACGCTGCAGAAGCAGATTGAGCAGGGAGCACCGGCGGACTTGTTCTTCTCGGCAGGCGATAAGCAGATGAATGCGCTGGTGGATAAGGATCTGATTGCTGACCACATAGCGCTGCTGAAGAATCAGTTGGTCGTCGTTGTTCCTTCCAGTTCGAACACGAAGTTTACGTCCATTACCGAGCTTACCGGGCCCGCCTTCAAAAAGGTAGCGGTAGGCCAGCCCGAATCGGTCCCGGCCGGACAATACGCCCAGCAGTCGCTGACAGCGAAGAAGGTATGGGATACGCTGCAAGGCAAGCTGGTCTTCGCCAAGGATGTCCGCCAGGTGTTATCCTATGTAGAGACAGGCAATGCGGATGCAGGCTTCGTCTACAAGACGGATGCCCTCACCTCGAAGAAGGTGAAGATTGCCCTGACCGTTGGCGGTCATGTACACAAGGCAATTAACTATCCGGTGGGGATTGTTAAGGATTCGAAGCATCAGGCGGAGGCCAAAGCGTTCTACAGCTATGTGCAAACCGCAGGAGCAAGCTCGGTCTTCACCGGCTACGGCTTTCAATTGGCGAAATAAGTAACTTCTATTAGATAGGGTGACAAGAGATGGAGATCCAATGGGCCGATTTTTTCGCCCCGGTCTGGCTGTCGGTGAAGATTGCGGTATTGACCAGCATCATCGTGTTCCTGCTGGCTGTGCTGGCGGCCCGGAAGATGGCCGGGCGCAGATTCTTCGGGCATAACCTGGTGGAGACGGTACTGCTGCTTCCGCTGGTGCTGCCTCCGACCGTAGTCGGCTTCGTCCTGCTGGTGGTCCTTGGACGGCGGAGCTGGATTGGCAGGCTGTATGAGCAGTTCACGGAGCAGACCATTCTGTTTACCTGGGGGGCGGCGGTCATTGCCGCTGTCGTGGTGGCTTTTCCGCTGGTATACCGGACGGTTAAGGCAGGCTTCGAGGGAGTGGAGAAGGATCTGGAGGATGCGGCACGGGCACAGGGAGCCAGCGAGCTTCAGGTGCTGCGCTACGTGACCCTGCCGCTGGCCGGACGTTCGCTGGCTGCCGGTTATGTGCTCGGCTTCGCCCGCGGGCTGGGTGAGTTCGGGGCGACGATTATGGTGGCAGGAAATATCCCGGGCCGCACCCAGACTATACCTACTGCCATCTATGTCGCAGTAGACGGCGGCAACATGACGCTGGCCTGGATGTGGGTCGGCTCAATCATTGTCATTTCCATGCTCATGCTGATGTTTGTGAACCGCCGTTCCTGACGGATTTAAGCTAACCAGCGCAACCCCCATCCTCCGGGATTTCCGGTGAGGGCGGGGTTTTTTTACGGTAAACCGGATACAATCGGCTGGTGTGCGGGGTGAGCGGTCCCAATGTAATCGAAAAACCGATCAAAATGGGACCGGAGGCGGCGCGTAGGCCAAATGTATGCGAAAAACCGAACACAATTGGCCTACCGACGGTCCGTAGTCCAAATGTATGCGAAAAACCGAACACAATCGGCCCGCCGACGAGCCATAGTCCAAATGTATGCGAAAAACCGAACATAATTGGCCCTCCGACGGTCCACAGTCCAAATGTATGCGAAAAACCGAATACAATTGGCCCTCCGACGGTCCATAGTCCAAATGTATGCGAAAAACCGAACACAATGGGACCGGAAGCGGGGACCCGGAGCGGCGCGTAGGCCATGCTGCTGCTCTCTGAATTTATATGCCTTGTGTCCCCTGCCTGCGGTAATCGGACGGGGAGACGCCGGTCTCCTTCTTGAAGATGCGGTTGAAGGACCGGTAATTCTCGAACCCGATGGATTCGGAGATTTCGAAGGTCTTGTGATCGGTGGTGAGCAGCAGCAGCTTGGCCTGTTCGATCCGCAGCCGGGTCAGGTATTGGATGAAGCTCTCGCCGACCGCCTTCTTGAACATGGAGCTGAAATACGGCACGCTGTAATTGATCGAAGCCGCCAGCTCCTCCAGCTTATAGGGATAGCTCAGGTCCTCGCGCATCTGCTGGATAATCCTTGTGATCGAGGCGTCGATCTTCCGGCCGCCCTCCTGAAGCTGCTGGAGCTTGCGGAAATAATCGCAGGTGATCTCATGCACCGCGTTGAACGTCTGGCACAGCTCCATCTGTACGCGCAGGTCTGCTTCCAGCTCTGCCCCGCCTTCCGCGCCAATCACATTATGGCTCATATCCAGAAAGACCCGCAGATATAACGATTTCACCTGCTCCGGGTCCCACGACTGCTCCATCGCCTGGCGGTGCAGCGACTGACGCTCCTGCTCCAGGGCGGCCGTGCTTAGATGCGGCTCCAGAAGCGCCTTCTTCAGCACCTTGCTCCAGAAGCGGCTGAGCGGCTCGGGAATCCGCTGGAAGCCGGCCAGCGGCTCCCATTCCCGGATGCCGATGCTCTCATTGAAGCGGTAGAAGAACGGATAAGAGGCAGAGGCCAGCCGCTTCAGCGCCTCCGGGCGGCCCTGAGGCTCCTGGCCGAAGCTGCACAGCAGGGCGATGCACCTCATTTTGAGATTGGCGGCGAAGGACTCCAGCACCTGCTCCAGGAAGCCGGGGCGTTCTGTCTTCCGTGCATCGGAATAGAACGCCAGGAAGCGCCCTTTGTCGAGGGCGATCACCTTATGCGGGCCTATGCTGCCAAGCAGCTCCTTCAGCACGTTCACTCCGGCGAACTGCCAGAGCTTCAGCTCCTCCAGCTGGTCAATCGGGAAGCGCAGGGAGCTGCGGTCCAGCTCCAGCAGCAGCACCTTGACACCGTGGCCGTGGAGCGGAAGCTGAGCTTCCTCCAGGCTGCGCAGCCACTTGGCTTCGGCCGCCGGACTGCGCAGCATGTCCAGGAACTGGCTCTGCTCAATCTCCAGCCCGCTCAGGCGGACCTGCTGCTCAAGCTGGAGATAATTGTCCCTCGCCTCGCCGCGTGAATCCGCCTTGGCCGCCAGCTCCTCCATCGTCCGGGTCAGGAGGCCGGGGTCGGAGAGGCAGTCATCCTTAATCAGATAGGAGGCTGCCTTCAGATGAATGGCCTGCTGGGCATAATGGAAATCCTGATGACAGGTGAGGATGATGATCTGCGGGGAACGGACCCCGCTGGCCTCAATCTCACGCAGCATCTCCAGCCCGTTCATGCCCGGCATCGTAATATCGGTCACGACCAGCTCCGGCTGATGCTTCAGGAACAGCTCCAGCCCGTCCCGGCCGTCCTCCGCCTCGCCGACCAGGGTGAACAGGTCGGCACGTTCTTCGATGAAATGGCGGAATACCGTTCTCGCCGGGATCTCGTCCTCCACAAGAACAACTCTATATTGGCTCATGAGGATCCTCCTTAATCAGCACATTCTCCGCCGGCAGCAGCATCCGGATCGTCAAGCCTTCGCCCGGAGCGCTGGAGAGCAGAATCTGCGTATCTGCTCCGAACAGCAGCTTCATCCGCATCCATACATTCTGCAGCCCGATGTTCTCACCGGATTCCTCCTGTTGGAGATGGAGCCGCAGCTTCTTCAGCTCCGCTTCGCCAAGACCGATGCCGTCATCTTTGATATCAAGGACAATATGGCTGCCGCTGGGGCTGCGGAACACGCGCACCCGGATATGGCCTTCCTCAGCCTTAAGCGGCAGAATGCCGTGGAACACCGAGTTCTCGATCAGCGGCTGCAGGCTCAGCTTCGGAATCTGCATCCCCTGCAACGGCTCCTCAATCTCTGTCTCCAGATGAATCTGGCATTTGTAACGCATATTGAGCAGCCCGACATAGTCAGCCAGATAATCAAGCTCCTGCTGCAGTTGAACCGTCTGCTCGAAGTTCTCCATAGAATAGCGCAGCAGAGCGACCAGCCGTCCCATCAGCGAGTTAATCTTGTCATAATCCTTCAGCATGGCGAACATGCGGATCGTATTCAGTGTATTGTACATGAAATGGGGATTGATCTGCGACTGCAGCGCCCGGATCTCCAGCTTGCGCTTCAGATCCTCCGAGTCATGCAGGTCGGCCACCAGATCCTGGATGCGGACGGCCATCGTGTTAAGCATCCGGCCCAGATCCCCGATCTCATTGTTGGCAAAATGCGTGACCCGCGCATCGAAATGCCCCTTCTTCAGCGCATCGACCTGCCGCTTCACAGCCTGCAGGGGCCGGTAGAGCTGATACCCGAAGCCGACTACGCACAGCGCGCCCAGGCAGGCGAGAATCAGCAGGAAATAAGTAACCGTCCGCCGGATGATCTCAGCGCTGGCGGTAAGCTCCTTCGACGGAATCTCCGAGAGCACAATCCATTTGTCATAGGTGGAGGTCTGCTTGACAGAGACGATGGACGAGCCGGCGGCGAACTGGTTGGGGCGGTTCAGCTCCTTCCAGCGCCTCAGAATCTCCTGCACCCGCCGGGCATCCTCCTGCTTGTCCAGCTTGCTGGTCGTGGCAATGGTCAGGCCGTCCTCGGTCAGCAGAGAGATCGAGCCCTTGCTGCCGAGCTGGATATTCTCGATCTGCTGCTGATATTGGCTGTTGCTCATCGAGATCAGCAGCACGCCCTTAAGGTCCTTATATAAATCGAAGGGAACCCGTGAGATATAATAGGTGGAAGACTGGAGAATGCCCAGCTCCGGCAGCGAGTGCTTGTCCAGGAACAGATTCGGCCGTCCCGAGGCCAGATACGCTTCAACCAGCGGACGGTACGGGGATTCCTCAAGCATCGCCGGGGCTTCCGTGGAGGAGAGCACTTCTCCGGTTACGGCGGAATAGACCTGCAGACCCTCGACATTTCCGATGATGGCGGAAGCACCGCTGAGCACGGAGATCAGATCCTTTTTGCGGATCACCTCTTCAAAATATTGCGCCGAAGGCGACACCAAGGCGCTCTGAATGGACGAAATCCGTGAGTACTGCTCGCTTAATTCCCGCAGCCGGGTCATGGTGAGTTCAATCCGGTCGATCACCTGATTCACCAGTTGGGCGTTCAGGCGGTTGACCTGCTGCTCCACGGTCGTGCTGGAGACGCTTACAGAAATGAAGGACAGGACGACCAGGGGAATGACAGAGATGGCGAACATGACCACAATCATCTTAATATAGAAGCTCCGCCGCAAAAAGCTGATAAACGGTGAATTCACAACGCCACCTCCGGCACGGGATTCTGGACTGGGGATACCGGGCAGGCTATCCTATACAGATTATAGTACATTGAGGAACCGGGTGATATATGGACACCGGCAAATCTTAAAAATGGTGACACTTTGGCTGGAATCCGGCATGTTCGTAAGTTCCGCGGTCTTCTATAATCCAAAGTGTAAGCCGGATGTAAACGCAAACAATACAGGCAAATGGGGGATGACAATGAGTTTTAAAAGAAAGCTTGTACCGGTTGTAGCCACAGCAGCATTCATGGTAACTACCCTGGCGGGCTGTGCCGGAGATAATAATTCAGCCGGAGGCAGCACAGCAGCGCCCGAAGGCGGAGCGCAGACGGACGCGGCGGGCAAGCCGGCCAGCATCAAGGCGATGACGATTCTCTTCGGCAACCCGCCGGAGATGACGAACAACAAAGCGCTGGAGGATCTGGAGAAGCGCGGCAATGTAGATCTGAACGTCACCTTTGTTCCATCTGAGGCTTATACAGATAAACTCTCTGTCGCGGTATCCGCCGGAGATTCCTACGACCTGCTGCTGATGGACGGCGGAAAGGATGACAAGTTCAACAACCTGGTCAAGATGGGCGCCTTCCATGATCTGACCCCTTATATTGAGAAGACCAAGAATATCAGCCAGATCGATGACGTGGTCTGGAACGGGGCCAAGATTGACGGCAAAATCTACGGGATTCCCCGGCCGCGCGGCCTGTATGGGGGCGGTGAAGCCAACATTCTGATCCGTAAGGACTGGCTGGATAAATATAGTCTGCCCGTTCCGAAGACGATCGATGAGCTGACGAATGCGCTGAAGGTCTTCAAGGAGAAGGACCCGGCGGGCGGCGGCAAAACCATCCCGTTCACGATCTACGGCTCAGACGGTGTGAACAGCCCCGGGCCATTCTCCGGTGTTCTCCCGATTCAGTATGCCTTCGGCATCCCGAATGTGTGGAAGCTGGAGGGCGATAATGTGGTCCGCGATTTCCAGACGCCTGAATACAAGGCCTTCCTGGAATGGCTGAGAGAGTCCTGGAGCCAAGGCCTGATTGACAAGGATGCGCCAGTGCTCAAGAACCAGGGGCAGGCCCGGAGCAAGTTCCTGGCAGGGACGGCGGGTGCTTTTGTCGGGAATGTCAGTGACATCGTGGAGACCAACGTGGAGAAGCTGAAGCAGACCGACCCGAACGCCGAAATCGCGATTATCGATGTGCTGGAAGGAACGCAGGGGCAGAAGGGTGTCTCGATCCTTTCCGGGTACTACGGGCTGTGGGCGGTTCCGAGCTCTGTGAAGGAGGAGAAGGTTCAACAGATTGTGGACTTCCTGGATTTCACCGCCTCCGAAGAGAATATCGCCTTCTCCAAGGCGGGAGTTACCGGCATTCATTCCAGTGAATTCAAGGATGGGATGGCTGTGCAGACCGAGGAGCAGAAGAAGCAGTATGAGCTGGATAAGCCGAACAACTTCATCCTGGAGAACCGGGCAGATCCTTATGTATACGCCAACTCTAAGGAGCAGGACATCCTGAAGCTGCAAAAAGAAATCCTCGATACCATCAGCACCATCGGTGTGGAGAATCCGTTCCTCAGCTACAACTCGCAGTATGCCAGCAAGAACCCGGACAGCTACAAGAAGATGAGCGCTGTAATGACCAAGTATGTGCTGGGTGAAGGCGTCTGGGAGGATGTGCAGAAGGAGATTGATGCCTGGACCAGCGGGCCGGGTGCGGAGATTACCAAGGAGCTGCTGGATCAATACAAGGCAGAGCATCAAGCGAAGTAACACAACTAAAACATATAAATAGAGGCAAATGAGGGGGATTTCCCCCTTTCTTTTGAAATATAAGTGATTTTATAGGTTTCACACTATAGATTATCCTTCTATTTCTCGCTGAAACGGTGCCGCCCATAATAGGACGGCAAAGCCGTTTCCACTTGCCCATTTGGATAAGGAGGTTGAGCCTGTGCAGAGAGCGTTACGCCCCAAGCGGTTTCATCAGCTATGGCCCTTTTATTTACTGGCAGCACCGGGCATTATCTATTTTCTTGTTTTTCATTACATCCCGATGTCGGGGCTCATTCTGGCCTTCAAGGAATACAGCCCGTTCAAGGGCATGATGAACAGCCCCTGGGTGGGGCTGGATAATTTCCGACAGTTCTTCGGAACCTCCGATTTCTATATGCTGCTGAAAAATACACTGCTGATCAGCCTGCTGAATCTGGTCATTTATTTTCCGTTCACGATCATCCTGTCTCTACTATTAAATGAAGTGCGGCTGAAGGTGTTCAAGCGTGTGTCGCAGACCATCGTGTACCTGCCCCATTTCCTCTCATGGGTCGTCATCTACGGGATTACGATTTCCTTCTTCGGCCCGTCGGGCGTCATTAACCATTACCTCGGCCAGTGGTTCGACGGCAGCGCAGGCTTCCTGGTCAGTAATGAATGGTTCCGGCCGCTGATCATCTTCCAGGCGATCTGGAAGGATGCGGGCTGGGGGACGATTATTTTCCTGGCAGCGCTGGCGGGGATTAACCCGGAGCAATATGAAGCGGCCAAGGTGGACGGGGCCAGCCGGCTGCAGAGCATCTGGCATATCACCCTTCCCGGGATCAAAAGCACCATTGTCATTCTGCTGCTGCTCCGTCTGGGGTCGTCGCTTGATTCCAACTTCATGCAAATCTTCCTGATGACCAACAGCCTTAACCTGGATGTCTCCAATGTGTTCGATCTGTTCGTCTACCATGTCGGTCTGGAGCAGTTCAATTACAGCTTCGCGATTACGGTAGGCATGTTCAAATCCGTGGCCAGTCTGATCCTTGTCGTCGGTGCCAACTATGCGGCGAAGCTGATGGGCGAAGAAGGCATATTCTAGAACAAGAACAGGAGTGGAGAGGTTATGAAGCTAAGGGCAACCTGGTTTGATACGATAATAGTAGTCATTATTTGCTTAATTAGTCTGCTGGTCATTCTGCCTTTTCTTTATATTATAGCGGTATCGTTCAGTCCCCCCGGAGACTCCATGGCCGGCAATTTCTTCATCTGGCCTAAGCACTGGACGCTGGACGCCTACAGCTATCTGTTGAATGCGAATACGTTCCTGACCTCGGTCAAGAATTCCGTGATTATCACGGTGATGGGGACGCTGCTCAGTCTGTTTGTTTCCATTACGCTGGCGTATGCCCTGTCGAAGAAGTTTCTGCCCGGACGGCGGACGATGCTGCTGGTTATTTTCTTCACGATGATCTTCCACGGGGGGATGATTCCGAACTATCTGGTCGTCAAAAACCTCGGCCTGATCGATTCCTACTGGGCCGTGGTGCTTCCGGCAGCCTCCAGCGCCTTCAATATTATGGTTATCCGCTCGTTCTTCCAGAGCCTGCCGGAGAGTCTGGATGAAGCCGCCCGGATTGACGGGGCAGGGGAGTTCCGGATTCTGTACTCGGTGGTGCTGCCGCTGTCGAAGCCGATCATCGCCACGTTCACGCTGTTCTTCATGGTCCAGTTCTGGAATGAATTCTTCTCGGCGGTCATCTACCTGAATGATACGTCACGCTGGCCAATTCAACCGCTCCTGCGGCAGATGGTGGCGATCAGCGCCTCCAATATCTCGGCAGAGGCGGCGGTAGATGCGCAGCTTGCAGCCAACCTCGGGCCCAATGTCCAGAATGCGGCGATTCTGCTGGCAATGCTGCCGATCGTGATGGTGTATCCGTTCCTGCAGAAGTATTTTGCCAAGGGTGCGATGCTCGGTTCAATTAAGGAATAGAAGCGGAAGAAGCTCAAGCGAAACCAATAAGGGTGAGGGTTCAGATGACAATTGGATATAAAGATTTACGCCATAATCCGAAGTATACGAAGCCGCAGATGTCGGACGGCGAGTTCCTGCGCTCGATGCTGGATCTGGAGAAGCCGGAGCTGGCCGGTGTGGCGGCGAAGCTGGCGGAAGGCGATGTTCCCGGTGCACGGGATGCCTATTTAGAGCTGATTGCAGCAGGTAACAACGGGAGATATTACTTTGATGTGCAGGAAGTACCCGGACTGATGGCGTATGCGGCCAGCCGGTACAGCGGGGAGGAAGAGGCGCAGCAGGACATTGCCGAGGCCGACCGGATTGTGGCAGGGGATATTCCGCTGTTCAAGGGAAGAAGAGTCGTCTTCCAGAATGGAGCCTACGACTGGAACAGCTGGCTGTTCGACAGCTCGCAGTATCAGCTCCATCTGACCCGGTTCGTCTATGTGAAGCGACTGTCCAGAGCATATGCGCTGACCGGTGATGAGAAATACGCCAGATGCTTCAATGACATGATCCGCCATTTCATCGATGACAACCCGATGCCGGTGGACGGGACCTTCCGGGCCGAGCATTCAACCTGGGACCCGCTCTCAGTCGGCGTAAGAATGTTCATGCTGCCGGAGGCGTTCATTACGTTCTTCAGCTCCCCGGCCTTCGAGCCGGAGGTGAAGCTGAAGCTGATCAAGTCCTTCCACGAGCATGGGCAGTATGTGCGTGCCTATCATGCCGGCGGGGGCAATCATGTGTGTATGCAGCTTCGCGGTCTGATCCAGACCGCGCTCCTGCTGCCGGAGCTGAAGGAATCCGCCGAATGGCTGGAGTACGCCGGGCGTAAGCTCCCCGGATACATCCGCGAGAATGTGTATCCTGATGGAGTCCAGTTTGAGGGCAGCCCGAACTATCACCATATCGTTATGCGTGATCTCTATGAGCTGGTGGCCTTGTACCAGAAGCTGGGCAGGGATGCCGGGGAGTACCGGGAGACGCTGGAGAAAATGTATGCCGTGATGATGCATCTGCTGGCACCGGACGGGCAGCTGGTCAAGTTCGGCGATACCGATGTGCAGGTGGAGAGCGAGCTGCGCAATGTCCTGAGCCTGGGTGCTTACCTGTACCAGCGGAGCGACTTCAAGGCGCTGGGCCATGAGCGGCTGCCGTTCTCCCTGCTGTGGCGGCTCGGGCCGGAGGCTGCGGCGGCGTATGACGAGCTGCGTGCGGAGGAGCCTGCTCTAGCGGCGGCCTGCTTCCCGGAGGGCGGGTATGTAACCTCCCGGCAGGGCTGGGACCGCAGCGATATGTATATGGCGATGCGGGCCGGCGTAGGCATCGGCGGACATGCGCATTCCGATGCGCTCAGCCTGGTGCTGTACGCGGGCGGGCGCGAGCTGCTGGCCGATTCGGGCATGGGCTTGTTCGAGTGGAATAAGGAGCGGAAGTATGCGGTATCCACCCGGGCCCACAACACGGTTGTGGTCGACGGGCAGGACCAGCATGTCCGCAGCTTCCACTGGAATACACCGCCCACGGCCAGCTGCCGGATCTGGGATACCCAGTTCAATGAGGCGTATGACTATGTGTTTGCCAGCCAGTACGGGTATACCCGTTACGCAGATCCGGTGATCCATTCCCGCAAGGTGCTGTTCGTCAAGAACAGCTACTGGCTGATTGTGGACCTGTTCCAAGCTCAAGGGCAGCACAACTATGAGCAGTATTTCCATCTGCCGCCCGGCGGGGCGGGGTATGACTGCCGTAGCGGGGAGGCTGTCACGCAGCTGGAGGGGGCCAATCTGCTGCTGAAGGCGCTGCCCGCCGGGCTGGAGGAGGACCGGCTTGGGCTGGAGCCGGGGCTGATCTTCAGGCAGGGCCAATACGAGGATAGCCCGGTGGTCAAGCGTTCATTGAATGTGGCTGGCGAAGCGGCTATTGTAACGCTGGCTGTTCCGTTCACTGGAGCGAAGCCGCAGGTTACGGCCGAGCGCCTGCCGGTCTGGCAGAACGGACAGCTGCTCTCTCTTCATGAAGCGACCGCGCTGCGGATTGTGCTGGAGGACCGGGTGGATGAAATCTGCCTGTACCACAAGAGCATCGATGTGGAGGGCTATCTCGACCATACCGGTAACGTCATCTCCGAGGCACTGCTCCCCCGCAAGGCAGAGCCGGAAGGCATCGCCTTCGCCGGAGGCAGCTATAACCGGGATGTGGTTGTTATTACAGGCCTCCGGAAATAGCGCAGCGGAAATGAACAACGCCCATCCGGTTCAGGATGGGCGTTGTTGTCATGAATTCAGGGTGAGCCGCCGCTCTTCCGGAGATAGGCTGGGGCAGGTACTGCAATACTCTCCAGCCTCCGGTCCGGTTTTTACCCGGTAGGCCAGGCAGCAATGGGTGCGCAGATAGAATGGGGGGCTCTGCCGCTGCGGATGCTCATACCTGCGGAACCGCATAGACAACTCATCCGGCTTCTTCGGCTGAAGCAGCGTGTTATAATCCTGGCTAATGATCAGGTCCCGCTTCTCTGAGTCCCACAGCTCACTGTGTGAATGTAGCCGTTCATACAGAGTATGCAAATTATGCGCCACCAGCGACCACATGACCTTCTCCTTGGCTCCCGTATAACCTGATACAGCCCCGAATACCTGCCGCAAATGCTCCAGCAAATACTCCTGATATTCGATAAGGCGGGTCTGACGTGCTTCCACATCGTTAACAGGGAATACGCCAGAGGCTTCTCTCTCCGCCTCATACCGCATGGTTCCTGCATCTGTTAAACCGAACCGCAAAGCGCCGGGCCGCAGAGAGAGTGGAGTGTCGAACAGGCTGATGGAGGCAGCCAGACCCATGATCAACACGGAATACCTCTTGGCAAACAAGGTTCCGGTTACATATCCTGGCGGCTCCCCAAGCTGAACCGACTGCTGGCCGATAATGAGCGGCAGCCTCACTGCATCCAATAAATCCTCAGTACTGTAAGGAAAGGAATCCTTGCGGTTCCCCGCCACGGTAACAACAAAATGCTCTTGCAAGAACACGTTTATCCGCTCGTAGTTATAAAGCTGACCAGCGCTCATTCCCCGATCCACGCCAATATTTCATCAATGATCTCCCCGCGGCCGATGACTCCCCAGCCCTTGAAGAGCCAGAAGGAGTCGGTCTCATGGACTCTTCCTTCTTTTACAGCGGGGATGTTGCTCCAGAGCGGGCTATTCTTCATATTTCCCAGAAAATCACCGGCATTGGGATCGGCCTCCAGGACGATAAAGTCTGCCCCCAATTCCGGTATTTTCTCCAACGATAAATCCGCTCTTTGCTCTTCCGGTGTCAGGGCGGCAGGTTCAAATCCGAGATCCTGGTAGAGCAATACATTGGTAGGATGGCCTTTTTGTGCATACACTTGAAGTGCTTTTGCACGCACACGGAGGTAGGCGAGTTGTTTGTTGTCCAGTGCCTTGATTTTCTCGCTGGCTTGGGCTGTTTTTTGTTCAAGTTCGGCGATTTTTTGCTTCGCCACATCCGTCTTGTCATACATCTCTGCAATGGTAAGAAGATCCTTGGTCCAAAAGGAAGTATCGTCGCCATAATCGAGCCACTCATTTCCCAGCACAACGGTAGGAGCGATTTGATTCAGCTGTTCGTACGTATTCTCGGCTGTACGGCTCTCAATGAGAATAACATCCGGCTCAAGCAAGGCGATGGCTTCCAGATTGGGGTTATCCGCCGAGCCTACAGTAGCCACCCCTTCCAGCATGCCCGCGAGGTAGGGAAGGTAGTCTCCTCCGTACCGCACCTCGGTATTCACACCGTAAGGTCTCTCGCCGATAGTCAGCAGATGATCTATATATTCTGCCGTGAGAACCACGATCTTCTCAATTTTAGACGGAATCACAGCTTCTCCCTTCAGGTGGGTAATCGTGCGGGTGCCTGAATCAGAGGACGGCTCTGCGGTTGTATTGTTGCAGGCGGCCAGTAACAGCACTAGAACGGCCAGGACCAGAACCTGGATGGATTTCATTCTGTACATAAGCTTCTATTCTCCTTTATCTAATAGATAATAATAATCATTATCATTATGATAGGAGAACGGTACACACTTTACAATGGATTATAAACCTGTGTTGGTATGGATAATTCTATCGTCGCGGAAACCTATCCGGGATGCGATATAAGACATGGCCCACATTCTGCCCGCTGGCCCAAGAGTTCTGAACAACAGGTCTCCTGCACTATATACCCGCCCTTGCTTCACGGCTTCGAGTGAGCGCCATTCCGGGGATGACAGCAGGAGGTCTAGCCGTTGTCTTGATTCAGGAGTAGGGTCAACAGCCAAAAAAATGTAATCCGATCGATATTGGGGAAGCTCAGAAATCTCAAAATCAACGGCCTCGGTCTGTTCCGGCAAGGAGTGGGGCTGACGAAGTCCAAGCTCTCTGTACAGAAGTGTTCCCGTCTGATTGGAGGTGCCGTAGAGGCGGCAGAATTCAGAGCTGACTCTAATGAAAGAAACGGCTGGCGGCACATCCCGTTCTCCCAGTCTCATTCTAAGAAAGTGCTTCTGCTCCGTGTAGCTGTTTACCCAGTCCTCCGCCTGCTGCTCTCTGCCCAGAATACGGGCTAAGCGGGACAATTGCTGCTCCACGAGATCCGTATGCTGAAGGACAACCGTGGGAGCGATGGATTCCAGCATCTCGCCTGGCAACAGGCGGTCGCTTCCAATAATCAAATCAGGTCTGACCTGTGCCAGCTTCTCATAATTCAACCGGGAGCCGTTCAAGCGGATGATCTCCTGCTCTCTTGTATTCTGCTTAGGCAGGACATAATGTCTTGACACCCGCTCCCGGTAAGACAGCGCAGCCACTGGAGTCAGCCCAAGGGTCATCAGGTAATCATCCAATCCGTAATAAAGAACAGCGATACGGATATGGCGGTTCTTGAGATAGCTGGCCGGAGCTACCCCTTCCGATTTTTTGAACACCCGGCTGAAATAATGCTCGTCCCGGTAACCGACTTCTTTGGCGACCTGCTTGACCCGTTCGGAGGAGAACAGCAGCTGCTTGGCTCTCTTGATCCGCTCCTGCAGCAAATAGGCCATGGGTGTCTTGTCTGTAAGCTGTCTGAAGGCTCTGATAAAATGATTGGTGCTCAGTCCGGCCATCAGTGCCAGCTGCGCGACTGTAAGCTGTTTGTCATAGTTCTTCTTCATATAATCCAGTACAATATCCATCCCTGCGGCCTTGCCTGGCATGAGGCGGTCCCGTGGTTGGATAAGCATCGCGAGCAGCTGCTGAAGCTGGTACCTTGCGCGCATGATATCTTCCAGGTCCCGGGTTCGGTGGAATGCTGCAGCTTGTTGAATGATTTCTGCAGCACGCGGATGTCCGTATACTTCAAGCTTCCCGCTAACCGGGAACAGTGGAGGATGGAACCCCAGGTGCCTGCGGTCATTACTTAGCTGCTTACAGGAGAAGAAAATAACTATGTAACGTATAGGTCCTGTGGCCAGTGCTTTGCCCTCAACTGCCGAACCCGGCAACAGCAGGAAGAAGTCTCCTTTATTCGCAGTAAGCGGTGTTGCGTTGAGGGTGATTTGCCCTTTGCCCTCGGTTATATAGCACAATGCATAGTGATGAAGAATTCTTCGGGGCAACAGATTTCCTTCTGCATTGCTCCAGGTATAGCTGTGTATTGCTGAGAAAAATAAGCGCTCCGGTCTAAATGATGCTGGCGGAATATCGGATGACATAAGTTCCTCCCCTTTCTGCGGGCAGATCCAAGAGACGCTCCGGCGGCAAGCCTGCAACCGGACGTCCCCTTGTCCTGATGTCTATGTGCTTCAGGTCTCATAAATAACAGTGCCCGTCTCGCTGAGGTCATAGCTGTGGATGGAGCTAAGCTCGCTGCGGAAGGCCTCCGAGCGCAGAATATCCAGGACTGCGCCGATCCACGGCTCATTCTCCGGCTTCTTGACCATCACCAGATCGTAGCGCTCCCGGATCAGCGGAATGAAATCGATGCCGTCTACGATTCGGGCGGCTTTCTCCGTGCCGATGCCGACATCGGCCCCGCCGCGCGCCACCATGCTGGCAACCGCCAGATGGCTGTTCTCTTCATTACTGTAGCCGTCCAGGCGGGAGGACGGAATGCCATGCAGGCGGAGCTGTTCATCCAGCAGCACCCGCGCCCCGGAGCCGCGCTCACGGTTGATGAGCGTAAGTCCGCTCTGCTGGAGATCACTCCAGCTGCGGATGCCGCGCGGGTTGCCCTTCTGCACGTAGAAGCCTGCGCTGCGGGTCAGCAGATGCACCACGATATAAGACAGGCCCGTAAGCAGCCTGCGGATATACGGCAGGTTATATTCACCGGTGTCGCCGTCCAGCAGATGGGTGCTGACGATGTCGGATTCTCCTTGATACATGGCGATGAGGCTGTCCAGGCTGCCGGCGTAGGAGCGGAGCGGGCGGGTGGAAGGCAGCGTCCGCTCCAGATGGGTCGCCAGAATATCGAGCGACATATCCTGGCCGGTGATGACCACATTCACCCCGCTGCTCTTCAGGGTGTGGGGCGGCGGCGAAGCGAAGGCCTGATAGGGCGCTGCGAAGGGTGCAGGCGCCTGGGCCTGCGGAGCCTCCTGCGCGCCGCTTCCGGGAAGCGGCGCCGTATAGGCCCCGCTGCTGCGCGAATTCTGCTTGTACCGCTCCAGATCGGAGTGGTCCACGCGCATCTGCTTGCCGACCCGGTAAGAAGGCAGCTCGCCTTTTTTGATCAGATCATAGACCTTCAGCTTGGAGATCTTAAGCAGCCTGGCAATTTCCTCGGTAGTATATGAAGTATTATTCTCGGACATCGGCTAACCCTCCCAGGGGATGAACTGCAGCAGATTCACAATCGTCTTATCTTGCTCAAGACTACCTTATTTCGTGAGCCTGTGCAATCCGTCAAGCCCGGGGTTAGTTGGCCGTATGCCGGTCCGACTTCGCCTCCTGCACATCGGAGAGCTGAATCAGCTCCGAGACGGTGACGAACCGGAACCCCTGCTTCGCAAGCTCCGGCAGAATAATCTTCAGCGCCTCCTTCGTCTGCGAGGGTCCGTGTACATGGTCGTGAAACAGCACAATATCGCCGTTCTTGGCATTGCGGATGACATGGCTGGAGATGCTCCATACGCCGGGGCGGTTCCAGTCGCGTGTATCCTGATGCCATGACCACAGCACCGGCTTCAGCCCCATCCGGTTGGACACATCAACCAGGGTCTCGTCATACATGCCGCCCGGCGGCCGGAACAGGCTGCTGTGCCTGCCGGATACCTTCACAATCTCCTGCTCAGTCAGCTCCAGCTCCTGCTGAATCTGGCGGCTGGAGATCGGCTTTTTGAAATAGACATGATTATAGGTATGGTTCGCCAGCTCATGGCCTTCGTCAATGACGCGTCTGGCTACATCGGGATAAGCGGCGATCCGTTTGCCGATGGCGAAGAAGGTGCATTTGGCACCGTATTGGTGCAGCACCTCCAGTATGCTGTCCGTCTCCTGCGGGTCCGGGCCGTCATCGAACGTCAGCGCGATCACCTTCTGGCTGGTGCGCACCTCCCAGATCATATCCCCCCGCTCCTCGAAATAATAGCGGTTCTTGGTCGTATTCGGATTGCCTGCCGCCAGCGCGGCAGAGCTGTTCAGCAGCAATAGCGCAGCAAGGACTGCGGCGGTTGCCCGGATACCTGTTCTTATGCGTCTCAATTTAAGTTCACTCCACACTTGTGTCATTAATTAGCGGCCCTAACTGCCGTAACTCTTAGGATGCACCACCCGCGCCCGGAACTATGCATCCTGTGCCGCTGCACAATTAACAGGATTAATGCGTGAAAGTTCCCCCGCAAATGACTTATAATATACTACTAAATACAGAACAAGGAATAGGGGCAGCGGAGATGACACTGATTGAGCAAAGAGAGCATAGACAATATCCCGAAGTGACCAAGCTGGAGACCTCCAGAGCCGCATATGAGCGCGATTATTCGCGTCTGATCCATTCGCCGACCTTCCGCCGGCTGCAAGGCAAATCCCAGGTGTTCGGCGCCGGAACCGGGGATTACTACCGGACGCGTCTGACCCACTCGCTGGAGGTGGCGCAGATCGCCCGCGAAGCCGCCAAAAGCCTGTTGCGGTCGTATCCCGAAGTAGAGACGGCAGCGGCCGGGAACCCGGGGCTGGTGATTGATCCCGAGGTCGTGGAATGTGCGGCCATCGCCCATGATTTCGGCCATCCCCCGTTCGGCCATAAGGGCGAGGAGGTGCTGGACAGCCTGCTGGAGAAGCTGATCACCCGCAAGACGGCAGAGGCGGTGGTCAAGTCCGGTGCAGGTCCTGTTCAGCAGCAGACGATTCAGGAGAGCATGAAGCGCAAATACGAGCATTTTGAAGGTAATGCCCATAACTTCCGACTGATTATGTTCCTGGAGAAGCGGGAGAATATCGACGGTCTGAACCTCTCCGATGCGGTGCTGCTGGGCATTAACAAATATCCGTTCCCGGGGACGGTGCTGAAGAAGGGGATGTATCTGCACGAATGGGAGTATATCCACGAGATCCGCAGCCAGTGGGGCATTCCGGCCGGCAAAAAGACGCTGGAAGCGCAGCTGATGGACCTGTGTGACGACATCGCCTATTCGGCGCATGACCTGGAGGACGGCATCAAGGCCGGGAAGATTGAGGTGCATGAGCATTTCATGCATGACGACTACATCCAGCGCCTGATTGTGGAGAAAATCACCACGCTGGAGGACGCTTTCTGGTCGGGCTGGAACAAGTCTGCGATCCGCTTCAAGGTGGAGGAGGTGCTGAATTCATTCCTGCGGGTCTGGAAGGAGAAGATGCCAACCTGTGAGAATGACTATTCCCGCACCCGCCGCGAGGTGAAGGCCTACTGGGTCAGCACCTTCGTTGCCAGTCTTGGCGTGATTGAGGACGGGGACTGGAAGAAGGTTACCTTCATTAAAGACGGCAAGGAGGATGAGGATATGCTGCGTACCGTCAGTGTTCTCAAAAGCTTCGCCTGGGTGACCATGATCCGTGATCTGCGCGTCCAGCGCCTCCAGAAACGGAGCGAATGGATTCTGCGGCGGCTGTGGGAGGCGTTCCTCGACCCGGAGACCTCCCGGAGCATCATTCCTTCGGACTGGCTGCAGCGGTTCGAGAAGGACCAGCGGTCGGCGAGACCGATCTGGACCTGGGAGCATATGGTGACCGATTATATTGCAGGTATGACGGATGCTTTTGCGGAGAAAATCTACAATGAGCTGTACGGACTGAAGGTTGGCTCGATATACGATCTGGATTAGAAGCTTAGGCAGGCAAAACCTTACATGTCGGGATATATACATTTTTAGCTTCCTGCTGCCGAAATAGTACATACAACCTATTTATTTGGCTTTTTGTGAAAGATGACATGAGACTAAATGGGGAATTATGTAACAATTTCGGAGATTATCAGGGGGGCACACAGCGATGGGGAAAGGTCAGCGGCATAAAGGTCTGCTTGGCAAAGTGAGGAATGGAGCAAGCAAGCAGCAGGTGAACCTGTTCAGGGGCAGAAAAGGGATCGGGTTCAAGATTGCTTCAGGGTACATTATTTTGGCGATCATGGTTCTGTTGGGCGGGGTAGTCTCGCTCTATCATATGAATAATATGAAGAAGAATACCGATAATGTCATTAACCACATTATTCCGGAGCTTAACCGGATTCATAATGTCAATTACCTTACAGAGCATGTGCTGACGATCAGCCTGCGGCATATGCTGAACAATGATCCTGCCATAATCAGCGGGCTTGAAGAGGAACGCCAGCTCTTCATCGGCAAAGTGACGGATACTTTGAAGGAATATAAGGGCAATCTGCATGAAGACAAAGAGATTACCCAATTGGAATCGCTCGAGACCAAATGGAATGAGTTCCTGTCTGTCAATGATCAGGCCATCAAGCATAGCAGCGCCGGAGACAAGCAGCTCGCGCTGGAGGTTTCCAATAAAGGAGTAGATGTCTTTAATTCGATGCAGGTGGATCTGGAGGCCCTGGTTGCGCACAGCCAGAAGGATGCAGAGGATGAGGGTAAGGTATCTGCTGATACCTTCAGTAACTCCCTGAGAATCAGTATAGTAACGCTGGTATTCGTTCTTCTGGTCATTGGCGGGATTAGCGCAGTCATCCGCCGTACGATCATCCAGCCGCTGAAGAAGGTAACCGCACAGGTAGAGCAGATTTCAGGCGGTGATCTGACCGCGGAGGACACGCTGATCCGCAATGAGGATGAGATCGGCTTGCTGGCTAAGACCGTGAATGAAACTAACCGTACGCTGCGGGAAATGGTCAGCCGGATCAGAGAGGTCTCCAGAGTGATCTCGGAGCAGGGCGATGAGCTGATGCATTCGATTGCGGAGACCAAGGAGGGCAGCAGCCAGATCGCCATGACGATGGAGGAGCTGGCCACAGCCTCCGGCAGCCAGGCGGAAGCAGCGGTGGATGCCTCCAAGGCCGTAGAGGCACTGAACGCATTAATCGAGAATTTTGCCGTCCGGGGCACGGACCTCTCGCTTCACTCGGAACAGGTGCGGCAAAAGGGCGAGAAGGGCCGTTCCCTGATGGAAAGCTCGGTTGCCTACATGAATGAGATTGCAGAAGCCGTCTCACAATCTATGGAAACGGTGGAAGAACTGAACCAGAAAAACGAGGGAATCTTCCGGTTGGTCGGCTCGATCCGCAGCATTTCGGAGCAGACGCATCTGCTGGCTATCAATGCCGCAATTGAAGCGGCCAGAGCCGGCGACAGCGGCCGCGGCTTCGCGGTCGTTGCCCAGGAGGTCCGCAAGCTGTCGGAGGATGTGCAGCGGACAGTGTCGGAGATCACGGACATTACGCAGGGCATCCAGCATGACTCCAGAGCCATGGTGGAGCAGCTGCGCGACGGGGTCGCCAAGACGGAGGAGGGCAGCCGGCAGATCGTTGAGACCGGCGAAGCCCTGGCCGACATCAACGGCTCGGTCAGCGTGATGTCGGTGACAATCGATGACATGGGGCAGGACCTCCAGCAGATGACGGGTGCCAGCGAGACGATGAATGAGTTCAGCCAGCATATCTCGGCACTCTCCCAGCAGGCGGCGGCAGGTGTCGAAGAGACCTCGGCCTCGGCACACCAGCAGCTCACCTCCACCGCCGCCGTGGCGGACGGCATCGGCCAGCTCAAGCTCCAGTTAGCGGAGCTTAAGGAGTCGGTGACGCGCTTCCAGGTGTAAATGAACATACGAAACAGCCTCTGCTTTGTTGAGCAGGGGCTGTTTCGTTTATTAGTAGAAGCTGAAATCCTGCAGCAAATGCAACATCTATCGCGTCAAATAGACTGTAACCGGCAAATGTTGCATCAAAGTCAGCATTTCGGCTCCAACCTGCCGCTGAGCGGGACAAATCCTGCATTTCTTGCAACATTCCACGCCAGTTGCCCATATTTATGAGGCCCGAGTTGCAATAGTTGCAACATTTTGCTGAAGCTGAAGGAGAGCCTGGGCTTGCAGCCGCATACGTGACGGTCATCAAGTCCGCATCCCCGCCCGCTAGCGCCCGAAACATCCGCAGCGTCTTAATAGTGGCGGCTGTAGTTCGCCAGCCAGCACCCAAACCACCCGCCTCCGCCTTAATACTGGCGGCTGTAATCCACCAGGTTGCGCGAAGGCTGGCCGGATTCCCGGTAGGCCTTGATGTTCTCGACGAAGATGTCGACAATCCGGTCGGCATAGCGGTCCGTGGCCCCGGCGCAGTGCGGGGTCATAATGACCTGCTCCATGCCCCAGAGCGGATGATCCTCCGGCAGCGGCTCCGTCTCGAAGACATCCAGGCCTGCCCCGGCGAGCTGTCCGCTGTTCAAGGCTGCAATCAGATCGTCCGTATGGGTTGTTGCCCCGCGGCCGATATTAATGTAATAGGCCCCTTGCTTGGCCGCGCCGAAGATGTCCCGGTCGAAGAGACCCTCCGTCTCATCGGTAATCGGCAGCGTGTTGATAATGAAGTCAGCCTGGCTTACGGCCTCCTTCAGCTCCGCCGTGGTGAAGACCCGGTCGAAGTGCTCCGCCGGACGTCCCGAGCGGCTTACACCGATCGTGTTCATGCGGAAGGCCTTGGCGATTCTCGCCGTCTCACTGCCGATGGCCCCGGTTCCGGCAATAACCGCCGTCTTGCCGGTCAGCTCGCCCTCCTGATTGTCTGAGTGCCAGCGGCGGCGCTGCTGGTTGCGGATAGCGGTATGCAGATTGCGGGTGAACATCAGCATGAAGCCGACAATGACCGCGGTAATCGGTTCTGCATGGACACCGCTGGCGTTGGTCAGCAGAATGCCTCGCTCCTTCAGAGCCTCCAGCGGCAGCTTCTCCACACCGGCAGACCAGGTTTGGACCCAGCGCAGCGGCGAATCCTGGCGCAGCAGCGTATCCTTGATGCCCTTGCCCCAGCCGATAACGATCTCTGCCCCGGCAAGCAGCTCAAGGTCGGCATTCCGGGAGTCGGTGAGGGTGAGCGTATAATCTGGCGCAGCGGCACGGATTCTCTCCTGTTGTCCGGAGGACAGCGGCTGCATACATACGATAGATCGGGTCATGGTGGTTCCCTCCTGTTCTACATTTCAGTAGAGAAATAGACGATAAGATAGGATAAGCATAACAAATCTGCCCGGAAAGGTGAAATGAGCATGAGACCGATGGAACCAGAGCTTGAGACAGAACGCCTGTTTGTAGCGATACCTTTGCCGGAGATCCTGAAAGATTATCTGAAAAATGAAGCTGCCCGGGTGTCCTCCAAATATAAATTTGCCAGATGGACACATTTCCAGGATTTCCATATTACGCTGCATTTTCTGGGCGACACGCCAAAGGAGAATATTCCCGCTCTGTACCAGGCGCTGCGCAAGGTGTCAGAGGCAGGCCGGAGCTTTCAGTTGAGGCTTGGCGAATGGGGCACCTTCGGCCTCCCGGACTCGCCGAGAGTGCTCTGGACCGGGGTTTCCGGCGAACTCGGCCCTCTTCAGGAGCTGCAGAGCAGAGTCGTGTCGGCAACGCTTCCGTTAGGCTACAGAGCCGAAATGAGAACGTATAATCCCCATTTGACAGTGGCCCGTAAATACCAGGGAGAGCAGCCTTTTCCGGCAGAGGAGCTGGAAAATTTACGGGGGCAAGGTGACAGCTCAGGTGAGGAAATTCCAGACTTAGGCTGGACGGTTGACGGGTTTGTGGTGTATGCTACCAGGATGTATGCCATTCCTATGTATGAAATGACCGAAAAATTTACATTTCCCACCGCATAAATCGGCAAGAACAGTTTTCAAGGCTTCCATTTTCGGTTACATACAAAAGGAGTGTGCCGTAAAATAGGAGGTAAAAAATGTTAATTTTCAAACAGAGCCGCTATATTGCACTGCTGGTTGGTGTAATTCTAGTGTCTTTCTCAGCCATAAGCTTGATGAACCCGGACGGTTCTGCCGCAACCGGGCAAAAGGGAATACAGATGGACAAGCTGAACTCCGCAAGCCATACGTCTGTGGAGCTTCTGGTGCCCGGTGCCGCTTCCGTTCTGCACAGGACAAGCTCTTCTGCCAGTACCATCACCCCCTTGCTCTATTCCGCAGCGGCGAAGCCGGTCCATGCCTGGACCCGTGAGCTTAGTGCAGGATGGTTAAGCCCCGAGAAGCTGGAGCGCACGGCCCCGGCCAAGCCGGCCGCCGTCCAGCCGAAGGCCAAGCCGAAGCCTGCTGCGGTGAGCATAACGTCGCCGGTGCAAGCGAAAGCGAAAGCATCGAAGCAAGCGGCAAAGGGGACTACGAGTGCCAATGCAAAGCAAGCTGTAACTCAGCAACATCCCCCCGCAACATTGTTCTTCTCCCGGACCGAGCTGCTAAGCCAGGATCAGCGAGCTGAAGCTACCTGGAGCTACGCCGTATCCGAAGAAGACCTGCATCTGCTGCAAAAAATCGTCATGGCAGAAGCAGAAGGCGAACCGTACAAGGGCAAGGTGGCAGTTGCCAACGTTGTTCTAAACCGGCTGCGGTCAGCCAATTTTCCCGACACCATCCGAGAGGTAATCTATCAGAAAAGACAGTTCAGTCCTGTGGCCAACGGGCGTCTTAAACGCGTGAAGCCCAATAAAGACAGCATCCGCGCAGTGGATGCTGCGCTTAGAGGAGTCAAGGAGGTTACGGATGATACGTATTTCTTCCTGTCGCTGACCCTCGCCCAGGACCTTACGGTGCATCACTCGCGCACACTCGCCAAGACGATCGGCAATCATACATTCTATAAATAACAGGCGCTGTACCCCGGGACGCTATACGTGTATTCTTTGACGTCCCTGTACTAGAAAAAGAACCTCCATCCCACCGTTCCGGTGGAGATGGAGGTTCTTTGTATGAGCCAGCAAGCAAATCTGCTTAAGGTGTAAGGTAGACAGCCTCTTCCCCTCTTACCTTGGGCGGGGGAGCGCTCCAGGCTTCGGCGGCCGCTGTTTCCACAATCGGCTTGCCGAGCAGCCCCAGCACGGTCGCAGCGCAGTATTGCGGCTGCTGGCGTTCCGGGAGCACCTGGCGCTTCTGGCGCACTCCGGCTCCGGCGTATTCCCGCAGGAGCATGGAGAACCATTTGTCAACGACAGCGGAATCGAGCATCTCGGCCAGACCTAATTCGACAAAATACTGGCTGTTCTTCTCTTCCTGTCCGGGGATGGCATTATAGAACAGCATCGGGATACCCTTGGCCTGGGCTTCCGTACAGGTCATCCCGCCCGGCTTGGTAATCAGCAGGTCGGAAGCATCCATCAGCTTGTTGATCTCGCTGCTGTAGCCAAGGATTCTTACGTTGGGATGGTTCAGCGCCGGGTCGGCCTCCATTTTGGCTACGGCCTTGTCGTTGCTGCCCATACAGAAGATCAGCTGGATCTCATCCATCCGGGCAGTGAGCGACTTCATGATCTCCTTGCCGAACATCAGCCCCCAGCCGCCGCCCATAATGAGCGCGGTCGGGATGTCGGCCAGCCCCAGCTCTTTGCGCAGCTGGGTCTTGCTGTAGGATTCCCAGAATTTCGGATGCACCGGAATGCCGGTGACCGTCACAAGCTCTGAAGGCACCCCGCGTCCGGTAAGAATGGACTTCACCCGCGAGGTGGAGACCAGATAGCGGTTGGCTTCAGCGTTCACCCAGCTCCCGTGCGCATCATAGTCCGTAATCAGCGTGTAGAACGGAACATCGAGCCCCTGGCGCTTCAGCCTGGAGATCACCGCAGCGGGTATCGGATGAGAGCAGATAATCAGATCGGGTCTAAGCTGCTCGATGACCTGGGAGGCATGGGTATAGAAGATCCGGTGCAGCGCAAGCTTGGTCAACCGGTTGAGGGATTTATGGTATTGGGTTTTATACATCATGCCGACCAGCTTGGGCTGGCTGCTGACGGTTTTGCGGTAAGCGGAAAGAATCCAAGGTGCGACGGTAGGATTAAGGAACTTCCCCAGCTCAATCACCCGGCACTGAACATCCGGGTTCAGCCGTCTTATTCCTTCAGCCAGAGCATAGGCTGCCCCTGTATGGCCCGTGCCGAAGCCTTCTGAAAACAGCAGTACTCTTTTCTTACGCATAAGTTCACCTGCAACTTTCCATCATAGGTAGATTAGGAAGTGTAATAGATCAGTTCAATTTACGTTTCCCCGGAACATGTTTCTCCTAATATTATACTAGGGATTTTGCTTCTTTTCACACATTATACAAATAAGACGTAAATAGAAAGTTAAAACACTGCAATAAAATAAAAAAATTTCGCGCAGATGTATTGCAAAGGCACAGGCAAAATGATAAAGTTGTTCTTGACCGAGTGACCGAATCGGTAAATTGGTCAGTCCGATGGTTGAAGACAATTCTTTGATGAAAGGATGGGTTATGGATGGCTGTGGTGGATCGAAGGCAGCAGGTGCTGCAGGCGGCGACGAAATCTTTTTCATTATTCGGCTATAAGGCAACTACAATGGATCAGGTCGCTAAGATTGCCAATGTGGGCAAAGGGACGATCTACACCTTCTTTACGAATAAGGAACAGTTATTTGATGAGATCCTGCGTGATGTCATAGCCGAGATGAAGAGCATCGCCGAACGGGAGATCAGGCGCGACAAGCCGTTCTTCGATAATCTGCACCGCGTGCTGGATGCCCTGCTGGAATTCCGCAGCGAACACGAGCTATTCATCAAGCTGTCCCAGGAGAGTCTTGACTTCGGAACGCCGCAGGCCGGTGAAGGACTCGACAAGATCGAGAGTGTAGTGCTTGAATATCTGCAGCGGGAGGTGGAGCAGGCAATTCGTCAGGGGGAGATTAAACCATGCGATCCCCAGATTGTATCGGTGGTTATGTTCAGGCTGTATATCGTGCTTACTGCTGAGCTGAGCAAGGTGCATGTGCCTTTGACCAAGGAACAGATCAAGAGCTATTTTCAGCTGTTTCTGGCAGGTCTGTCACAGAAGAAGATAAACACGGTATAAGGACGGCGCCCTTGAACACCCGCGCTTTCCCTGGCAGGGATGGAGTGCTGAAGCTGTATTACTGCGGGCAGAGAGCCATTTTTTTTGCTCTGGAATGACTAATTGGGGAAAATGGTCAACTGGTGTTACTGCAACATTCAGCAAACTATCATTAACGGGCTTTATAGCATTTAAAGAGAGCATATGATTAGAAGGAGAGAACCAGAATGAAATCTTTATCCGTGTTTATGAAGGATCTTGGCGCGGTCTTTAAGAATCCCAAGATGCGTATTTCCATGTTTGCCATTCTGTTCATTCCTGTACTGTACAGCGGCTTATTCCTGAAGGCGTTCTGGGACCCCTACGGCAAGATGGATGAGCTTCCGGTCGCTGTGGTGAATGAAGACAAAGGCGCTGATTATGAAGGCAAGAGGCTGACCGCCGGGGAGGACCTGGTTGCCGAGCTGAAGAAGACGGAAGGGTTCAAATGGAATTTCGTCAGCCGGAAGACGGCGGAGGCGGGGCTTGCCGATAATACTTATTATATGGCTATTGTGGTTCCAGAAGACTTCTCGGCCAATGCGACCACTCTGCTGGATGCCGATCCTCAGCCGGCGAAGATTATCTACGAGCCGAACGAAGGCTACAACTTCCTGGCGGGCCAGATTGGCGGTACGGCGGTGAAGGACATCAAGACCAAGGTATCCGCGAAGATCACTGAAGCCTATACCAATTCTGTTTTTGATAAAATCACTGAGATTTCCAGCGGCCTGGGCGAAGCGGGAGACGGCGCGGCCAAGATTGCCGATGGCGCCACCAAGCTCGACGACGGCGCGCTGAAGCTGAAGGACAATCTGCTGGTCCTGACCGAAGGCACCGGCAAGCTGCTGGATGGGGTAGCGCCGCTGACCAAAGGCGTGAGCGACCTGAACAACGGCGCTGCCCAACTGAAGACCGGCAGCAGCACGCTGGCCGGAGGGCTGCAGCAGCTGTCCGCAGCACATAAGCAGCTCCAGGATGGTGTGGTCCAGTCGGCCGCAGGCAGTAAGCAGCTTCATGCCGGACTGCAGAAGACGGCAGCCGGAGCGTCTGCGCTGAAGGATGGAACACAATCGGCTGTAACGGGTACAGAGAAGCTGGCAGCCGGTACGAAGACGGTCGTTGACGGCAGCGCGAAGCTTGCGGCCGGATTAACCTCCGCCGCCGAGGGCAGTGCCAAGCTGGAAGCCGGACTTACGGCTTCGAAGGACGGCAGCGCGAAGACCGCCGCCGGAGCCAAGGCCGTCGCCGACGGCCTGCAGCAGCTGGCGAAGTCGAACCCGCAGCTGGCAGCGAGCCCTGAGGTGCAGAAGCTGCTGGCGGCAAGCTCCGCTGTTGCGGCCGGTGCTGCGCAGTTAGATCAAGGCCAGCAGCAGCTGCTGGACGGGGCAAGTGCCCTGCACAGCGGCCAGGAGCAGCTGGCGCAGGGAGCGAACCAGCTGCACAGCGGTTCGCAGCAGCTTGATGCAGGTGTAAGCCAATTGCATGAAGGTGCGCAGCAACTGAATGCAGGCAGCGCACAGCTGCTGGAAGGGCAGCAGCAGCTTGTAGCTGGTGCCGGGGCCCTTGAGACCGGCGGCGGCAAGCTGGCCGCCGGGATGAAGCAGTTCGGCGCGAAGCTGGACATCGCTGCAGCGGGCGGGGTGAAGCTGGCGGACGGCGGCAAAGCGCTTGAAGCCGGCACAGCGAAGCTGCTGAGCGGCGCAGGCCAGCTGGGCGACGGTCTCAGCTCGGTGGCCGACGGCTCGAAGAAGCTGAGCGACGGCGCAGGCCAGCTGAAGGATGGTCTGGATGAGCTGAAGTCAGGCTCCGGCGAGCTGGCCAGCAAGCTGGGCGATGCCGCAGAGCAGACCAAATCGGTGAACAAGTCTGACGCGCTGGTCTCCATGTTCGCCCAGCCGGTTCAGATCGATGAGATGAAAGTCAACAAAGTGCCGAACTACGGAACAGGATTCGCTCCTTACTTCCTGTCACTTGGATTGTTCGTCGGCGCCCTGATCTGCACCATCGTTATTCCAATGCGTGAATCTGAAGTTGCGGGAGCGACCCGGTTCAACCGGTTCATGAGCCGTACGCTGTCGTTCTCGATGATGAGTCTGCTTCAAGCCCTGCTCGCCGTGCTGGTTGTACTGTACGGCCTTGGTCTTGAAGTACAGAGTGTAGGCTTGTTCTATCTCTTCACCTTCATCACCAGTCTGGCCTTTATGTGGATGATCCAGGCAATCGTTACCTGGCTTGACCAGCCGGGCCGCTTCGTAGTCATCCTGATCCTGATCTTCCAGCTGACTACAAGTGCCGGAACCTTCCCGCTGGAGCTGATTCCGAATTGGATGAAGGTCCTCAATCCGCTCCTGCCGATGACTTACAGCGTCAAAGGCTTCAAGGCTGTTATCTCCACCGGAGACTTCGGCGCTATGTGGGGCGATGCAGGAATGCTTGGTATCTATGGAATCGTCTTCCTGGCACTGACCCTCACTTACTTCATGACGCGTGACCGCGGCAATGAGGCTGTGCTGAAAAGTGAACAAGTTTTGACTGTATAAAACCATACAATTTCTTGCAACCAGACGAATTCAAAAACGCCTCCCCGGAGGCGTTTTTGGTTTATAAGGAAATAAAAAATGGCTGTAAAAGTGCCATCCCTGTGTCAGGAAAATGCTTGAAACGCTTTCAATGCATAAGGACTTATTCGTTGATAATGCATAATTATACATTCCACAGATTTTTTACGCTTTTATTCACTAAAGCTGTGTCGCAAAAGCAATTGTTAATCAAACTCATAAAAAAGTTTAAATTGCGCTCATGTCAGCTCGATGATAAAATAATAAAACCAATCTGGCCTGAATAATTATTAAGATTAACCGCTGAAAATTTTTCCTGGAATTCCGTCTACTTTATTAATAGAAAGGTTGCATATGATGAGACACACTGAACTGCCCATCAAACAGGGCTTGTATGATCCCCAGTTCGAAAAAGACGCTTGCGGCATGGGATTTGTCGCCCATATCAAAGGCAAACCGTCCCATGATATCGTCAGCAATGCGCTGACTATGCTCTTCAACATGGAGCACCGGGGAGGCCAGGGGAGCGAGCCGAATTCAGGTGACGGAGCCGGCATTATGCTGCAGATTCCGCACCGTTTCTTCGCCGGTGAAGCCGCGAAGCTGGGCTTTGAGCTTCCGGAGCAAGGCCATTATGGCGTGGGCATGATCTTTCTGTCTCACAACGAGGAGATCCGGGCCCGCCATGAAGCGCTTCTGAGCGAGATTATTGCTGAAGAGGGCCAGCAGGTTCTCGGTTACCGTGATGTGCCTACTTTTGATGAGATGCTCGGGAAGACAGCCAAGGCTGCCAAGCCTTATGTGCGCCAGGTCTTCATCGGACGCTCGGAAGGCATTAAGGATGAGATGGCCTTTGAACGTAAGCTGTATGTCATCCGCAGACGCGCGGAGCTCGCCATCCGCTACGGCGGATCGGAAGAAGGCGAGTCCTTCTATGTACCAAGTTTATCCTGCAAGAAGATTGTCTACAAAGGGATGCTGACCACGGTGCAGGTCGGACAGTTCTACCTTGATCTGCAGGATGAGAATCTGGAATCGGCGATTGCGCTGGTCCACTCCCGCTTCAGCACCAACACCTTCCCCAGCTGGGAACGTGCCCACCCTTACCGCTTCATGATCCACAATGGTGAGATCAACACCCTCCGCGGCAACGTGAACTGGATGCATGCCCGCCAGTCGCTGTTCAAGAGCGAAGTGTTCGGAGAAGACCTCGGCAAGATCAAGCCGGTGGTGAATCCTGACGGCTCCGATACGGCGATGTTCGATAATACCTTTGAATTCCTGTATCTGAGCGGACGCTCTCTGCCGCATGTAGCTATGATGATGGTTCCTGAGCCATGGAGCAATCATGACAGTATGGACGAGAAGAAGAAAGCCTTCTATGAATATCACAGCACCCTGATGGAGCCGTGGGACGGGCCTGCCGCTATGGGCTTCACCGACGGTGTGCAGATCGGGGCCATTCTTGACCGTAACGGCCTTCGTCCTGCCCGTTATTATGTAACCAAGGATGATCTGATTATTCTATCCTCTGAAGCGGGTGTGCTTGATATTCCGGCAGAGGATGTATTATACAAAGACCGCCTGAGACCGGGCCGGATGCTGCTCGTTGATACGAAGCAGGGCCGGATTATCTCAGACGAAGAGGTTAAGGCAGAGATTGCCTCCCAGCAGCCTTACCAGGAGTGGCTGGATGAGCATTTGATCAGCCTTGATGAGCTGCCTGATGCACCTGAGCTGCCGAATCCGAAGCATGATAACGTGCAGCAGCTGCAGCAGTCCTTCGGCTACACCTTCGAGGATCTGCGCAAGGTGCTGGAGCCTATGGCCTCCACAGGCGCCGAAGCGGTCGGCTCCATGGGTTATGACTCGCCGCTCGCGGTGCTGTCAGACCGTCCGCAGCGCCTGTACAACTATTTCAAGCAGATGTTCGCCCAGGTCACGAATCCTCCGATTGATGCGATCCGTGAAGAGCTGGTTACTTCTACGGCTACGACTATCGGGCCGGAACGCAATCTGCTGAAGGCAGAGCCGGAGAGCTGCCGGCAGATCTCGCTGGCTTCCCCGATTCTCTCGAATGAGGATTTCGCCAAGCTGCGCCATGTCCGCCGTGCCGGCTTCAAGTCGATGTCCATCCCGATCCTTTTCCCGGCAGAGCTGGGAGCAGAAGGGCTGAGAATCGCGCTGGAGCGTATGAACGAGGCGGCAGATCGCGTAATGGGCAAAGGCCATAATATTCTGATCCTGTCCGACCGCGGCGTTGACCGTGAGAATGCGGCGATCCCGGCACTGCTGGCGGTATCCAGCCTGCATCACCACCTGATCCGCTCGGGAACACGGACCAAGGTCAGCATTCTGCTGGAGTCCGGCGAGCCGCGTGAGGTTCATCATTATGCGCTTCTGCTCGGCTACGGGGTAAGTGCAGTCAATCCATATCTCGCCTTCGAGAGTCTGGATGATATGATCTCCCAGGGCCTGCTGCGCGGAATTTCGCATGAGAAGGCTGTGAAGAACTATATTAAGGCTGCAACGAAGAGCGTAGTCAAAATTCTGTCCAAAATGGGGATCTCCACGATTCAATCCTACCGTGGCGCGCAGATTTTTGAAGCGGTTGGCCTGAATTCGGAATTCGTGGACCGTTACTTCACCTGGACCCCTTCCCGCATCGGCGGGATCGGCCTGGAAGAGGTGGCTCAGGAAGCGCTGGCCAGCCATTACCGCGCCTTCACCGACAAGGACGGCAACGACAAGGTGCTGGATTCCGGCGGCGAATACCAGTGGCGCAGCGACGGGGAAGAGCATCTGTTCAATCCGCAGACCATTCACCTGCTGCAGCATTCGGTACGCAGCGGAGATTATGCGATGTACAAGAAGTATGCAGCGCTCGTCCAGGGCGAAAGTGAGAAGCACCAGACGCTGCGCTCGATGCTGCAGTTCAACCGCAAGAACGACCCTGTGCCGCTGGATGAGGTTGAATCCGCCGCATCGATTATGAGACGCTTCAAGACCGGTGCGATGTCCTTCGGCTCGATCAGTAAGGAAGCCCATGAGACACTGGCGATTGCGATGAACCGCATCGGCGGCAAGAGCAATACCGGTGAGGGCGGGGAAGATCCGGCGCGCTTCAAGCCGGATGCTAACGGCGATTCCCGCCGCAGTGCGATCAAGCAGGTGGCCTCCGGACGGTTCGGCGTAACATCGAACTATCTGGTGAACGCTGACGAGATCCAGATCAAGATGGCCCAAGGGGCCAAGCCGGGCGAAGGCGGACAGCTTCCGGGCCGCAAGGTTTATCCTTGGGTCGCTGAGGTCCGCGGCTCTACCGCAGGCGTAGGTCTGATCTCGCCGCCGCCGCACCATGATATTTACTCCATCGAGGATCTGGCAGAGCTGATCTATGATCTGAAGAATGCCAATCCGCGCGCGGAGATTAACGTGAAGCTGGTATCAGAGGTCGGCGTAGGCACCATTGCCGCAGGTGTGGCTAAGGGCCGTGCCGATATCATCCTGATCAGCGGGTACGACGGCGGAACCGGCGCTTCGCCGATGAACTCCATCCGTCATGCCGGGCTGCCTTGGGAGCTGGGGCTGGCTGAGACACACCAGACGCTGATGCTGAACAATCTGCGCGACCGCGTGGTGCTGGAGACTGACGGCAAGATGCTCAGCGGACGCGACCTGGCGGTAGCGGTCCTCCTGGGGGCCGAGGAATACGGCTTCGCCACTGCACCGCTGGTAGCTGTAGGCTGCATCATGATGCGTGTCTGTCAGATGGATACCTGTCCGGTCGGCGTAGCTACACAGAATCCGGAGCTGCGCAAGAACTTCTTGGGTGATCCGCAGCATGTGGTGAACTTCATGACCTTCGTAGCTGAAGATCTGCGTGAGATTATGGCTGAGCTGGGCTTCCGCACCATCGAAGAGATGGTCGGCCGCACCGACTGCCTGGATGCTGTTAAGGCTTCGGCGCACTGGAAGAAGAAGGGCGTTGATCTGAGCAGCCTGCTGCACACGCCGGATATGCCGGAAGGCAGCACACGCTTCCGCAGCCAGCATCAGAATCACGGCCTGGAAGAGACGCTGGATATGACGCACCTGCTGGATATCGCGCGGCCTGCGCTGGAATCCGGCACAGCGGTTGAAGCTTCTCTGCCGATCACGAACGTCAACCGTGCTGTAGGAACCATTCTCGGCAGCGAGCTGACGCGCAAATACGGCGCGGCCGGTCTGCCGGATGATACAATCCGGCTGCACTTCACCGGATCGGCCGGGCAGAGTCTGGGAGCCTTCGTACCGAAGGGCGTCACGATTACCGTCGAAGGCGACTCCAATGACTACGTCGGCAAAGGGCTGTCCGGCGGCAAGCTGATTATCAGACCTTCGCGCAAGGCCACCTTTGCTGCTGAAGAGAATATTATCATCGGGAACACGGCGCTCTACGGGGCGACCAGCGGTGAGGCTTATGTCAGCGGGATTGCCGGTGAGCGCTTCGCGGTCCGCAACTCCGGAGCGAATGTAGTCGTAGAAGGCGTGGGTGACCACGGCTGTGAATACATGACCGGCGGCCGGGTGGTTGTACTGGGCGGCACGGGCCGCAACTTTGCGGCAGGGATGTCCGGCGGGATCGCGTATGTCTATGATCCCGACAATACCTTCATCAAGCGCTGCAACCTGGAAATGGTCCTGCTGGAGCGTGTGGAGGAAGCGGATGAAATCGCTGACCTGCACGGAATGATCAGCCGCCATACCGAGCTGACCGACAGTAACGCGGGCAAAGCCATCCTGGATGCCTGGGATCAAGCGCTGCCGAAGTTCGTGCGTGTCATTCCGAAGGACTACAAACGGATGCTGGAGCAGATCCGTAAGGTTGAGCAGAATGGCCTGACCGGTGAAGCGGCCCTGATGGCTGCCTTCGAAGCCAACATGCGCGAGCTGGCACGGGTCGGCGGTTAAGTTATTATAAGTTTCAACTGAATAAGCAACGTGCTTCGGCAATACCGGAGCGCGACGCTCACCAAGAGGCCACATCTTTCCATTCTGGAGAGGTGTGGCCTTTCTTTATTGCATCATGCTTCCCAGCTAGTAACCCTATTAAAGAAATCCTGCCAAAAGTGTAACAATGCTGCTCCATACAAGCGGTTTACACTGAAATCTTGCACGAAATGCAACAAAGTCAGCGCTAACCTGCTCAAATCTCCGAAAATCCTGCAAATGATGCAACATTGCTCCCCAGCCAGTAACATTTATAGATAATTCATGCAAAATTTGCAACAATGCTGCCCCATACAAGCGACGGTCGGTGGACAGAGGAAACTCTCAGAAACTGTATGCGAAAAACCGAACACAATGGGCAGAGCGGAGGCACGTGGGGCCAAATGTATGCGAAAAACCGAACACAATGGGCAGTGCGGAGGCACGTGGGCCGAATGCAATCGATGATGTTGTTCCTGTTGCTGCATATCTCTCCAAATTTCAGGAGGGAGGAAAACTGTGGTAATATATATAAATGGTTGAAAATGGGTTGTTGATATAGTGATAAGGTTAATAATAGCTTGAACTGAATAAGACAATAATAGGATGGGAGTAACGGAGGGGAAATTTGGAACTGTAGGAGCGGTAGCGTCCGCCTTTGTATCCGGATTTCTACCGCAAACGGCGGTATTATTAATAGAGAAATCTGGAGACAACAGCGGCCGGAAGTCCAAATGTTCACCGCAGTTACGGCTAACATCTAGATCAGAGTCTCTTTAGTTCTGCTATGAATCCACCTTATCATAAAGCGTAACCCCTTTTCACACCAACCGACGAAAGGAAGTGAAGTCATGCCGAATCCGGCAGAAGCGGTGAAGCCTGTAGCCAGTCTGAAGGGCGTCACCAAGAAGATAGGCTCCAAAACGCTGATCAGCGACTTGACGCTTGATATTCCACCCGGGCAGATCTTCGGGTTCCTGGGACCGAACGGGGCAGGTAAGACGACTACCATCCGTATGATGGTGGGATTAATCTCTATAAGCCGCGGGGATATCATGATCTGCGGGCACAGCATCAAAGACCATTACGAAGAGGCCATCGCCCAGGTCGGAGCGATCGTGGAGAACCCGGAGATGTACAAGTTCCTCACCGGCTACCAGAACCTGCGCCAGTATGCGCGTATGGTGCCAGGCGTGACCAAAGCCCGGATACAAGAAGTTGTGGAGCTGGTGGGTCTGAGCCAGCGCATCCATGACAAGGTCAAATCCTACTCCCTGGGGATGCGGCAACGGCTCGGCGTAGCCCAGGCACTGCTGCACCGGCCGAAGCTGCTCATCCTGGACGAGCCGACCAACGGGCTGGACCCGCAGGGAATCCGCGAGCTGCGTGATTATCTCCGCCAGCTGTGCCGAACGGAAGGAACCACGGTATTCGTCTCCAGCCATCTGCTGTCCGAGATGGAGCTGATGTGCGACAGTGTGGCGATTATCCAGAACGGCCGCCTGATCGATGTGAAGCAGCTCAAGGCCGTCGGCGATATGATAATCCCGGCCGGCGAGACCTTTTTCGAGGTCGATAATCCTGAGGCTGCGCTGGCACTGATCGCAGGCGGTGTGATGAAGGAAGGCGGAATCGCCGTTCAGGCATCCCGGGAGGAGATTGCCGAGCTGAATGCGAAGCTGGTCACCGCCGGAATTAAAGTGTACAGCATCAAGGCGCTGTCGCGTTCGCTCGAGGATCAATTCTTGGAAATTACAGGAGGTGAAGGTATTGGGTGAGTTCATTGCTCTCATACATAATGAGAACATCAAAATATTCCGGCGTCTGCGGACCTGGATCATGCTGTTCATACTGGCACTGATGAGCGCGCTGTTTCCGGCGCTGATTTATTTCACCACCAGCGGCAGCGACGTAATGGGACTATGGGGCAGCTTCCGGACCACGGTGACCATTGCCTTTTTCCTGAATACCATCTTCACCGCTCTGGTGGCAGCTGACTCCGTGGCGGGCGAATTCACCTGGGGAACGATCAAGCTGCTGCTGATCCGCCCTTGGAGCCGTTCGAAGATTCTGCTCTCCAAATATTTATCGATGGTCTGCTTCAGCCTCGTCAGCACTGCGGTGTTAATCGCCTTCGGACTTGGCTCGGCCCTGATATTCTCATCCTCGGCTTCCATGGGCGGAGAGACGATGGGCTGGAGCGCCGGGGAGTATGTGTTTATGCTGATTCTGTGCAGCTATATTGAGCTGTTCCTGACGGCAGCCATTGCGTTCATGATCTCCAGCGTCTTCCGTTCGAGCGGACTCGCGATTGTGCTGTCCCTATCGATTATGTTCACCAAAGACATCTTCATTGCGATCTTCAGTCCCGAACGGTATGAATGGGCGAACTACCTGATCTTTGCCCACATGAACCTGAGCGGCTATCTGCTGTCGGATACCGGCCCCGGCGGAACTACCCTGGGGTTCGCGGTCACTGTACTGGCTGTGTATTATGTGATTATCATGGCAGCCTCATGGCTCGTATTTGCCAAAAGAGACGTATCTGCCTAGAATATCGCTTCACCCGGGAGCGGGCGGACGGGGAGGAAGGCCGGCGGGAATCACCCGCTTATGCGCCTTCCAGGCTGCTCTGCTGACCCTCTCTGCGTTTGCCTGACTTCTTCTTGGAATTGACTGGATGCAGCCCCCCGGCTTTCTCGGCGGCGGGCTGTTCCGTCATGGACACAGCTCCGTTAAGCAAGCTGCCTTCGGTGATGCTCAGCGCGCCTGCGGCAATATTGCCGTGAAGTTGTCCAGTCTCTGTAAGAACCAGCTTCCCCTGGGCCGTTACGTTGCCATATACGGTGCCCGCGATAATAATCTCCTGCGCCTCGATACTGGAATGGACCTGGCCTTGTTCGCCGACAGTCACCGTGCCTTCGCACAGAATCTCCCCGCTGAAATTCCCTTCAATCCGCAGATTGGTGCTAGAGTTCACCTTGCCTTCAAGCGTGCCGCCAAAACCGATGAGCGAATCCGTTGACTTATAAGAAGCAGCCGGATTGCGTCTCTTCCACATACTCATTCCTCCTTGAATGATTCATTTCGGGTACATCTTACAGCCGGGCTCAAGGCTTGACATAGTTCAGCGGATTCACCGGCTGGTTCTGCTTCACCACCTGAAAATGGAGGTGAGGGCCTGTACTGCGTCCGGTATTGCCCAGCATCCCGATCTGCTGTCCTTTAACAATCTGATCTCCGGGCGAGACCAGCATCTGGTCCAAATGCATGTACAAGGTCTCCAGTCCGTTGTCATGCCGCACCGCGATGTATTTGCCTCTGGCGCCCAGCCGCTCCGCAGCGATCACCTCACCGCCGAGCGCGGCATAGACGGGATCGCCGATTTTGCCGGCAATATCGATACCGGAATGGTAGGCCGAGACTCCCTTGAACGGGTCGGTGCGGTAGCCGAAGCTTGAAGTAATGACCTTCGATCCGGTGGGCCACATGACGGTCCGGGCCAGCCGGGCCTTGGCCTCCTGTGCCTGCTTCGCCTGAAGATTAGCCCGCTGGGTGTTCACCTTACGGGCCTCTGTAATCGTGGAGGAGATGCTGTCGATCATCTCATCTAGCAGGCTGTGAATCTCCTGAAAGTCGTCCCGTGTGTCCTGAACCAGCTTCTGCGGGTCCTGTTCATAGACAGCGATATACTCTCCGCCGACCTGGGGCTGCCCTGCAGCGGGCAGCAGGGCAGCAGCCAGCTTCACCCGGAATTCGGCGGCAGGCGAAGCGGCTGCCGGACGGGCTGCCAAACGGGTGGTCGGCTGCTCCTGAATGAACGGGCCTGCGCTAAGCCGGCTGACTTTGCCGAAGGTTCCGGCGGAGGCCGCAGCCGTAGCGTTCAAGCTGGACGGCCCGCTGTCCGCTCCCGGAGGCAAGGCGGAGGTCTTATTGCCGTTGCTCTGTTTACCCGCCTCCTTGCCGGAATCGGAGGAGGAGGCCTCCTCCTGTCCGATCAGCGATTGCAGCTGCTGCTCCAGCTCAGTGACGCTCTTCAGCTTGTCTTTGATATTCTCCGCTTCCTCGGAGAGCTCGGTCACCTGGCCGCGCAGCTGCTGCAGCGCTTCTTCCTTGTCGGCGACCTTCATCTCCATGCGGATATTGGTCAGCGACAATGCAGCGGCTTCAGCCTCCAGCTCGGCGATGGACCGGGAGGCATGGATGTGCATGGAGGTGACCAGACTGGAGATGGACAATGCAGCGGCGGCCGGCAAGGCCATTGCCAGCGGCTTGGAGATCTGGACCTGCTTCACAGGCTGTCCGGCTTCACGCATAACAAGCAGCTTAATCGGTTTACCACGCTGACGTTTCATAACTTCTCCTTCCTGCGGCCTGGGGCAGCCGCGGGATATTGACTGTCTGTTACGGTCTGTTCCTGGTGCAGGGGCTTATCCGGTTCGTCCTACTACTCTATGTATTCCAGAATCAGGTTGAACATGACAACGGTTTGCTTGAATAAAGAACGGGAGTTAAGGCAAGACCTGTAGTAGGTGAACAGCATCCGCTGTAAACCTAGCACTCGTTTATTCCATTGTCCAGGAGGACGGATATGAGGATATTTGCCTTGATCTTATGTATTTTTATTGTGCAGCTGGCTGTGATCCTAATTCTGGAGTTCCGGCGCCCGCAACGGGCTTTGGCCTGGATCTGCATCACCTTCTGCTGTCCGCCGCTCGGACTGCTATTCTATTATGCCCTGGGAAGAGATTACCGCCAGAGCCGCCGGCTTGGCCGGAGATGCGTGTCTCTGCAGCGGGAGATCCGTGCCCATGTGGCCGGCAAGATTCATATGGTCAAGGAAGCGGCGGATACGGGAAACCGCGCTTTTGCCGGGCGGCCGGAGCTGCTTCACCTGCTCTCCGGGCTGGCCGGGAGCCCGCTGACGCAGCATAATGACTGTCAGGTATTCTCAGGCACCCGCGAAGCTTATGAGGCCATGCTGGAAGCGATGGAGCAGGCGCACGAGAATATCCACATGGAATTCTACATCTTCCGGGAGGACGGGATCGGCAGGCAATTCCAGCAGGTGATGATCCGCAAGGCGCGCCAGGGAGTACGGGTCCGGCTGCTGTGCGACGGGCTGGGCAGCCATAAGCTGAGCCGGAGATTTGTGAAGGAGCTGGGGGCTGCGGGCGTCCAGGTCTATTTTTTTCTGCCTCCGCTGACCTCGCTTCTGGACCGCCGCTTCAATTACCGCAATCACCGCAAAATCCTCGTAGTCGACGGCCGGACCGGCTTCACCGGAGGGATGAACATAGGCGATGATTATCTCGGCAAAGACCCGAAGATGGGCTTCTGGCGGGATACCCATCTGCGCCTGGAAGGGGATGCGGTGTATCATCTGCAATATGTGTTTCTCCGGGACTGGAGGCTGGCCGCAGGTGAGACTATGAGCCATCCCCGGTTTTTTCCGCGCCATAGCTGTGCGGGACGGGAGGTGGTACAGATTGTTGCCGGAGGTCCGGACGGGCCCATCGATGCTACGCAGGAGATGTTCTTTGCATCTATCTGTGCGGCGAAGCAGCGGATCTGGATCACCTCACCGTATTTCATCCCGGACCCGGCCATTCAGCGGGCCTTGAAGCATGCGGTGCTTAGCGGAGTGGACGTGCGGATGATTATTCCGGCGAAGCCCGATAACCGGGTGGTCTACTATGCAACGCTGTCGTACCTGGAGGATCTGCAGGATGCAGGGGTGAAATTTTACCGCTATACCAGAGGGTTCATGCATGCCAAAGTGATGATTGTCGATCATCTGCTGGCCTTGGTCGGCAGTGCCAATCTGGATATGCGCAGCTTCTATTCCAACTTCGAGCTGACGGCGGTTCTGCTTGGGCCGGAGCGGATTGCCGGGCTGGCGGAAGACTTCAGCAGGGATCTGGCACATAGTGAATATATTGATCCGCAGCGCTTTCGGGAGAGAGGGAAGAATGTCAAACGGTTAGAAAGCCTGTGTAAGCTCTTATCGCCGCTATTATGATAGAAAAGTTGATGGAAGCATCGTTTATCGAAGGTTATATCAATTTCCATGCGTTAATCGTGCTTCCTTTATGATATAATGGAAATATAAGATGAACAGGGGGAGTTCTATGACTGTAAGCCAACATGTCTTTACGGGTGAGGAGCAGAAGAAGCCGCAGAAATCCGGGGCGATCAAGACCGCAAGGCTGGCCCAGCGGGTTGTCATGATTGTCATCGGTGCGTTCATGATGTCTGTCGCGCTTGAAATTTTTCTCGTTCCCAACAAGTTGATTGACGGCGGAATAACCGGTGTTTCCATTATGTTGTCCGATATTTTCCATATACCGCTTGGTATCCTGCTGACCCTGCTTAACCTGCCGTTTCTGGTTATCGGGTATAAGCAGATCGGCAAGACCTTTGCCTTATCTACACTCTTTGCAGTCGTTGTAATGTCCATTGGTACACAGCTGCTTCATCCGGTGCATCCGATTACTGTTGAACCGCTGCTGGCCGCAGTCTTCGGCGGGGTCATCCTCGGCGTCGGGGTCGGACTGGTTGTCCGTTACGGCGGATCGCTGGACGGT
This sequence comes from Paenibacillus sp. FSL K6-1096, assembly GCF_037977055.1. NCBI lineage: Bacteria > Bacillati > Bacillota > Bacilli > Caryophanales > Paenibacillaceae > Paenibacillus > Paenibacillus sp. FSL K6-1096. The sequence goes on from NZ_CP150274.1 coordinate 4,932,412, forward strand.
ACTGAAATTGTTGCTATTCTTATCGCCAAAAGGCTTCCGTTCTCTGTAGGAGAAGTCGTCATGTTCTTCAACGTATTTATTCTGTCCAGCGCAGGCTTTGTGTTCGGCTGGAATAATGCGATGTTCTCGCTTATTGCCTACTATATCGCTTTTAAGCTGATTGATATTACACTTGAAGGTCTGGATCAGTCGAAGTCCGTATGGATTATCAGTGATAAGTTCCGTGATATCGGCGAAGCCTTGACGGAGCGCCTGGGCCGCGGGGTTACCTACCTGGACGGTGAAGGCGGGTTCTCCGGCGATAACAAGAAAGTGATCTTTGTCGTCATTACCCGGCTGGAGGAAGCCAAGCTGAAGTCGATTGTGGAGGATTGGGATTCCGACGCCTTCATCGCCATCGGCAACATCCATGATGTCAAAGGCGGCCGCTTCAAAAAGAAAGCCATTCATTAGTATAGCACTGGCCCGTCAGGCCGGGATGCTCTCGAAGGAAGGTAGATTTACGAACGTCAGAGTACTCAATACGGCGGAACTGACTTACTGCGCCGTATTATCATATATATTTACCTTCCGTCCAGTTCTGGACGCCACTTAAGCCCGCAGCCTGAATTCAGGCATCTGCGGGCTTATTGCTTGCTCCGGGTCTCCTCCAGTCAGGGGAGCTTGGCGATAATCGCTTCAACCGGCTGCGGGGGGACCTGGGCGATCAGATCGCCCAGCCGGTCCAGCCGCTCCCCGATATTCAGCAGATGGTAATCGGCAGGCTTGACATCCCGCTGCACTTCTTCCCACAGCAGCGGGGTTGAGACTGTCGCCAGCGGCCGGGCACGCGGGGTATAGGGGGCAGCGAGAGTCTTGCCGCCGTAGTGCTGGAGATAATCGAAATAGATTTTGTCTCCGCGGTGTTTCTTGAGGCGTTCGAGCGTGAACAGATCCGGCCGCTTCTCGGTAACATAACGGCCGACGAAATGGCCAACCCGGCGCAGGCCGTCGAAGGTGACGCCCGGCAGGATGGGGACGATGATCTGTACGCCGGTTGCCCCAGAGGTTTTGGGGACGGATTGCAGTCCAAGCGACCTCAGTACCTCCCCGACCAGAAAGGCTGCTTCCATAATCCGCGGCTCCACCTCCTGGGAGGGGTCCAGATCGATCATCCATTCGCAGGGCAGGGGACTGCCTACATAATGCAGGGAAGGATGAAATTCAAGCGCAGCCAGATTCCCGAGCCAGAGCAGCTCCGGCAGACCCTGCAGGACAATATAGGTGATGCCGTCCTGCTCAGCCGTGCGGACGAATTCCGGCAGCGGCTCGGGAGCGTTCTTCTGGTAGAAGGACATCCCGGGCACGCCATGGGGATAACGGATCACCGTAAGCAGCCTGTCCCTGCAATAACGCAGCAGGTAAGGGGAGAGGATGGCGAGCTTTTGCAGGTAAATCTGCTTGGTGATGCCCTGCTCCGGCCACAGCGGCTTATCCGGATTCGTAATGACGATCTCATGTCCGTCAGCGGTAATGGTGCCTTTAACCTTCTGCGGCATACAGTGTTCCTCCTTCGGGTCGTCTAGGTCTGACTATTATTTGCCGTATGGCCGGTTTTCAGTCCGGGTAACGGGCATAGCCGGGACAGATCTTTTTTGGTGCAAAATGTCCCGTTTCGATTCGTCCCGTGCTTATAAAGGTGTAAGGGGAAAGAGAGGGGAGTTCCGATATTGGATGAGATGGAGCACCTCGTAGCCCGGGTGCAGAGCGGCGAAGTGGAGGTGTACGGGCAGATCGTTGAGGCTGTTCAGCAGCCGATGTACCGTTACTGCTGCCGTCTGCTCAGCAATCCGGCCGAGGCGGAGGATGCCGTGCAGGAGATTCTGGTGAAGGCTTATCAGCATATAGGCCAGTACCGTCCGCTGGTCAGCTTCTCTTCATGGCTCTATAGAATCGCTTACCATCATTGCCTCCAGGTTATCCGCCAGCGCCAGCGGCACCGCCGTCTGCTGACGCTGCTGCGGCCGCAGAAATACGTGGAAAGCCCGGAGCAGCGGATGGACCGCTATCTGTTCGATGAACCGCTCGCCGTGGCGCTTTCCCGGCTGAAGGCAGAGGAACGGAGCCTGCTGGTGCTGCGGATTTTTGAAGAGCAGAGCTTTGCGGACATCGCTGTGATTCTCGGCAAGAATACGGAGGCGGTCAAGAAGAGATATCAGCGCACGATCGTTAAGCTGGCTGACCTGCTGCAAGCGCAAAGAGAGGGGGAGGAGCAATGGACGAGCGCATCGCTGCTGAAGAAAAAAGGATAAGACGAATGGGCGCAGGTAGAGCTTCCGGCAGCATTGATGTCAAAGCAGCCGTTATGGAGCGGGTACGGGCCATCCATGCTGAGCAGGCTGCATCAGAGGATGCGGCATCGGCTTCGCCGGGACAAACGGTAGCTGGGACGGGTACACAGATGCCTGTGATGACCAGACAGCAGATGCCTAAGCAGCGTCCTGCGCTGCAGCGGGGCCGGAGGCTGGCTGCCGGACTCTGCGCTGTGGCGCTCCTTGGAGTGGCCGGGTTCGGTGTTGTCCGCAACGTGCTGGATCAGGGAACTGCGGGTAAGGTGTTGCACCCGGACTTTGCGGTGACCCGGCAGACGGAGGCGAAGCCTCTGGCCTTGAAGGACCGCAGCGGCAGAATTGTGGCGCAGCTGAAGTACACTGTGTCTAAGGGATACACGCCGTCCTACATTGGCTCCAGCTCTGCCCGGGAACGTTTCTTTAAGCTAAAGGAACAATATGAACGGCAGGCGCAAGCCGGCTTACAGCCGGGAGAGACCGCGGCTTATTATGTCAATGATAGTGAATTAATTGCATTGATGAACGGGCTCGGGTATGGAGCTCCGCTTTTCTTCACCAGCAGAGAGGTTACGTATACCAATTACAAGCAGTTGTCGGCAGCACGCGAGCAGACGGGCAAGTGGAGCTTTGCGCTGCCGCCCGAGAGAATAGGCGGATTACGGTTAGCAGAAGGCAGGCTGTTCACCAAAACTCCCTCCGGGTATGAGCCGGAATACAGGCAGATCCTGAAGGAGCTGAAGGCCGAAGTTGAAGGCGATCCGGACGGTAATCCGCTGGCCGTTACCATATGGCCCTTGAAGAGTATCGCAAAGGCCGAGATGGTCTATCAGGAGGGCAGCCAGCAGCTTAAGCTTAATTTATTCTGGGATATTGCAGAAACAACTGGCCCGGTCCAAATCATCTTGAATCCCGGCCAAAATGCCGAAATGTGGTCCTACGAAGATAAGGAGCTGCTGTTCATTCCCGGGACAGGCGAAGAGAACAACGGGGGGTCAGTTAGCAGACTGTATTGGTACGACAGCGCCTACGGAGGGCTTGCTTTAATAACGGACCCGCCGGACCAGCGGCTGACCCGGGAACAATGGGAGAACATTGCCGCCGGAATGGTTCAGCAGTGAGAATTTATAAGCGTGAAATAAAGATGTCCCTTTTTGAAGCCCGGCGGCGTTACAAGAGTGTTGCAGCAACAAACATATCAGCCGAAGGGAAGGAATTAGAACATGACTCTGTCTAAGAAAAAGAAAGCGGCGGCTGCCGCACTCTGCTTGTCCATGCTGCTCAGCGCGGCAGCGGGAACGGCCGGAGCAGCGGGAACGCTGCCTGACAAATTGAAGAATAAAAGTAACGGCATCCTGTGGGCAGAAACTGAACAACCGGCCAAGCCGGCTGCGCCATCTCCGCTGGACGCTTTGCTGGCTCAAGCGAACACAGTTCCCTTGAAAGCAGGGGAAATGCGGGTGGTTTACGTCAATGATGCCAAAATTAACACGCTGGATAGTCTGAATATCAGTTATGTGCCGTTCAGCTATACTTCTGTAAGCGCAGCAGCGCAGAAATTATCGTCGATGGGCGGAGGCGCATTGATGGCTCCGGCTTCGCTGCCGAAAGATTATGTGCTGAAAGAGGCAATCATCAGTCCTGATATTCCTTTTTCTTATGAGGATGGATATGTGCAGCTCAGGGAGAAACTCAAGCAACAATCCACAGCAGCAGGTACAAAGGTTATCACCAAAATGCTCCCTTGGAGCGGTCATGTCACCACGCTGACCTATACCCGCAAAGGCGAGGTGCTGAGCCTGCGCGCCGAGCCAGCCAGCGAGCTTCCGGCCGGAGTAACATTGGCCTCATTGCCGGGGGACAAGGACCAGCAGGTGCAGGTTAACGGGCAGGAGATGATGTTCACCTCCTTCGGCCCGCATCATGACAAGCTGAAATCCCAATTGCAGTGGAGAAGCCCGGACGGCAGCAGGGAGTATACACTGACGGACACCCGAAACACTGTACAGAGCAAGGCAGAGCTGCTGGCGATGGCCGGCAGCCTGACCGCTCAATAGCTTCTATAATTCCCTCTGGCTCAACGAACAGGACCGGGGCGGCACATCCACCTGGGCCTGAATGACCGGCTGGCGGAAGGTGCCGGAGGGGTTCCACTCCAGGAAATTCAGCTTGAACACCAGCTCCGGCTTAATCCAGACGGAGCCTTTGCTGCGCTGCGGGAGCGCTGCGAACGGCATCTGCTCCGTAACCAGCCCGGGAATCCGTGCGGTCAGCGTGCGCCAGTCCTGGACGGTCATTCTGCCCGCTCCGGCGTGGCCGATATAATGCAGCTTCCCGGCGTCATCATACAAGCCGAAGAGCAGCGCATTGACAATACCGTCTCGGAAGGTGACGCCGCCGGCGACAGCGGTGACATCGGAGATGATCTTCAGCTTCTGCCAGCGCTTGTCCTTGCCGCCGGGGGCATAGGTGCTGTCCAGATCCTTGCAGACAATGCCCTCCAGACTCCCTTGTCTGGCCGCAGTGAGCAGCTGGGCAGGGTCTGGATAGCTCGGCACCTGCTGGACATGGGGATGGGGCAGCAGGACCTCGTTCAGCATCTGCTGCCGCTGTGACAAAGGCATATCCAGCAGCCACAAGCCATTGCAGTACAGGATGTCGAACACCATATACAGCACCGGAACCTGCGGCTGCACCGCCCGGATGGCCGCTTCATTCTTCAGGCTGTCCCGCCGCATCACCTCATGGAAGGAGGGCTTGCCGCCGCTGAGCGCGATGATCTCCCCATCGAGCATAACGGAACCGGCCCGGCAATACGCTTCCGGCTTCGTAAGCTCAGGATACTGTAAGGTACGCCTATTGCCACGGCGGTTAATCAGCTCGGTATGGCTTCCATCGAACAGGGAGAGCATCCGCACCCCGTCCCATTTAATCTGGGCGGTCCACTGGCTTCCGGCCGGAGGAACGGCTGCCAGCACTGGCTCAAACGGGGTGACCGGCTGGAGCTTGACAGAACCTGCTGTCTGTTTCAGCCCGCGTGTAGCAGTCCGGCCGCTAGGCATCCTTGCTCTTCGCGCTCCGGCGCTTCGGCTTCGGAGCAATCACCGGAATCGGTCCGGTCGCCTCGTCTACCACCGGGGCTGCCGGGGCATCGGCGGAAGCTCCCGCAGCGGCGGCTTTGGCTTTGGAGGGACGCTTCTTGGACCCGGCGGCTGTCCGCGGCTTCGCGCCAGTCCCCGCCTTGCCGGGCCCGGGATCGGACGGGATATGCTGGACCGCTTCGATGCTGGCCTGGAGGGCTGCCATTAGATCGATGACATTGGTCTCCTGGCGCGCAGGGGCGATATGGAACTCTTCTCCGGCAATCTTGTGCGTAATCAGATCCAGCATCCGCTGGCGGTAATCATCGGTATATTTAGCCGGCTCGAACGGGGTGGACAGCTGGGAGATCAGCAGCTTGGCCATGTCCAGCTCCTTGTCGTTCACCTGGCCCGGCTCCGGCAGGCCCGGGACCTGCGAGACCGGACGGACCTCATCGGGATAGAAGATCGTCTCAATCGCGATACAATCCTGCAGCACACGGATGGCGGCCAGGCTGCTTTTGGAGCGGATGGAGATTTTGGCGATGCCGATCTTGCCGGTCTGACGCATAGCCTCCATCAGCAGACGGTAAGCATTGGCGCCTGCCTGATCGGGGGAGAGGTAATAGGTCTTTTGGAAGTAGATCGGGTCGATCTCCGTCAGATCCACGAAATCCAGAATCGTGATGCTCTTGCTGCTCTCCTCCGTCAGCTGATCCAGCTCCTCCTTATCGAACAGCACGAACTTGCCTTTTTCATATTCGTAGCCCTTGCCGATCTCCTCCCACGCCACTTCCTTCTCGCAGACCGGGCATTTACGCACATAGGACAGCGGGCTGCCGCATTCTTTGTGGATGTAGCGCAGAGAGATGTCCTTGTCCTCCGTAGCGGAGAACATTTTGACGGGAACATGCACCAGGCCGAAGCTGATGGCCCCTTTCCAAACGGTATGCACGGATATCGCCTCCTGATCATTAGTGTTATGGCTTAGTATGAGGCGGGCAGGCTAATTCTAGCCATGCTTCAGGAAGGATGCATTATTTGAGATTGGTGGGAAAAAATAAACCTGCTTCCGTTCGGCGAAGCCCATGTTAGAAGGAGGCTGTTATGGATCAGGCACATTATCACTGGAGCGATGCTCTATCGGAGCAGGACATTCCGGCCGAGGCTGTCAACTGGGAGAATATTATTGCGGACCCAAAGAACGAGGAGTTGGATGCAGCTCCCGGCCTGCTGGATGCTGAAGCCACGATTGGCGAGCCTCCGGCTGACGGAGAAGAAGAGGAATAAGGAGGGCAGGAGAATGGATATAGAACGTGCGAAGGATATTTATGCCTCCAAAGACACCATTGCAGTGCATCTCGACGGGGAGCCGGTCTGGATCGAGCATGTGGACACCGAAAATGGTATGGCTACCGTTCAGGTCGGCTCACGGCCGACGAATACGCACACCGTTGGTGTGGAGCGGCTGGAGGAGCAAGAGAAGCAAGTTTAGATGCGCAATTCAACCGGGCGGGTATCCGGGGAAAATAGACTTTGGTGCAGGGCCTATGCTGGCGATGTCAACATCGCTGGGTGGCCCTGCTTTTTTGTATGTGGGAAAGCGGGGGGTGAGCGGGAATGAGGAGCCTCTGAGTCCGCACACGCCCGGAGGTGGGCAGCGTACGTACCGGGAGTGCGGGATGGAGACGCCAAGTGGCTTCACCCGGAATGTTTTACCAATAGCTGACACAAGGGTTGACGAGAGAAGGAACGGCCCCTATATTTGGGGGAGAATTTAGATGAAAAGAGATGATGGACATGCGCCCGATATTGCTGGGGATCTGCTCGGCGCTGTTTTTTGCCGTGACCTTTGTGCTGAACCGGAGGATGGAGCTGGCGGGGGGAAGCTGGGCCTGGAGCGTCTCGCTGCGTTACTTGTTTACCCTGCCGCTGTTACTTGCGATCGTAGCCGGACGGGGACGGCTTAAGCCGCTGCTCCAGGCAATGAGAGAACGTCCGGGAGCCTGGCTGCTGTGGGGAACGGTCGGATTCGGCCTGTTCTATGCGCCCATCTGCTTCGCGGCGGCGTATGCGCCGGGCTGGCTGACCGCAGGGACCTGGCAGATTACAATTATCTCCGGCTCGCTGCTGGCTCCTCTATTCGGGGTGTGGGTCAGCAGCCCCTCAGGCCCGGTATACATAAAAGGCAGAATCCCGCTGCGCGGGCTGCTTCTGTCCCTGATTATTCTGGCCGGTGTAGCGCTGCTGCAAGCCGATCATGCCCGCCGCCTGGCTCCGGCGCAGGTGCTGCTGGGCGTCCTCCCGATCGCCTCCTTCGCTTACCCGCTGGGCAACCGCAAGATGATGGCGCTCTGCGGAGACAAGCTGGATGTCTTCCAGCGGATTCTCGGCATGACGCTGGCCAGCCTGCCCTTCTGGCTGCTGCTTGCCCTGTACGGACTGGCAGATACAGGTCTGCCGTCATCCTCGCAGGTGGGCCAGTCGGTGATCGTTGCGCTCAGTTCGGGTATTGTGGCGACGGTGCTCTTTTTCCGGGCTACAGATTTGGTGCGGGACAGCATGAGCGGCCTGGCTGCCGTGGAGGCCACCCAGTCGCTGGAGGTTCTGTTCGCCTTGCTGGGCGAGATTCTGCTGCTTCATTCCCCGCTGCCTTCGCTGCTGTCATGGATAGGGATCGCGGTCATTATTGGCGGAATGGTGCTGCACAGCCTGTTCTCCAGACACCCGGAGGAGGCCCGTGCCCCAAGTGCTGCCGCCTGAACAGCGCCTGTTGCGGTACATGTAGCATACCGATATAATTAAAAGTATTGTTAACCGGTAAGGTTATATAAAAGGTGGTTGCAGCTTTGGACAAGATGACAGAAACGGTGTTTACCTGCCGTTCTTATAGCCTTCAGGATACAGACGCGCTCGCCGCTGCCATTGCTGCCGAGTCATTGCCCGGGATGGTGATCGGCTTGGACGGTGATCTGGGTGCAGGCAAAACGGCGTTCTCGCAGTGTTATGCCCGTCATCTGGGGGTGGAGGGGATTGTGAACAGTCCTACCTTTACAATTATCAAGGAATATCAGGGCCGTCTGCCGCTGTATCATATGGATGTCTACCGGATCTCGGAGCAGGAAGCGGATGAGCTGGGGCTGGAGGAGTATTTCTACGGCCAGGGCGTGAGTCTGGTGGAATGGAGCAGTGTCATTACCGGACTGATGCCGCCGCGGCATCTGCACATCGGGCTGAAGACCGCCAGCCCGGAGGAACGGGAGATTACGGTGACCGGAATCGGAGAACCATACGGCGAAGTGTGCCGCAGGCTGATCCAGAAGTGGGGTAAAAGAGATGAGTAATTTAAATAATGAGCCGCGCAAGCGGCTTTTGGCGCTGGATACATCAACGGCTGTTCTCGGCGTGGCCGTAACCGATGGCAGCGGGCTGCTGCATGAGATCAATGCTTCAGGCGAGCGGAACCACTCGGTTCACCTGCTGCCCATTATCGAACAGGCGCTGCAGGCTGCGGCTGTCACTGCGGATAAGATCGGCGGAATCGCGGTCGGTATCGGTCCGGGCTCCTATACCGGAACGCGGATCGCTGTCACAGCCGCCAAAACGCTGGCCTGGGCCTGGAATGTGCCGGTAACCGGCGTGTCCAGCCTGCATGCGCTCGCCTGGGGCGGGTATCATGCGGCGGCTGCGCAGCGGGAAGACGCTGTGCAGGCGGGGCAGGAATCTGCGCCCGGGACCGCTGGACCGGACTGGATTATCCCGCTGATCGATGCCCGGCGGGGGCAGGTGTACACGGCGTTATTCGCAGCGGACGGGGACAAGCCTCCCCGGCGGCTCGCGGCAGACGCTATCCGGCTGATGGCGGACTGGGTGCAGGAGCTGGCAGAGCGGCTAACAGAAGCTGCACAAGAAGGCAGAATGCCGGGCAGCCTGTGGTTTGTAGGCGAGACGGGACTGCACGGAACAGCGGAATCGCTGGCTCCGCTTACCGGAGCGGGCAATGTGCGGACGCTTCCGTATGAGCTGGAAGGCCGCTGGACCGGCTTCCTGGCGGAAGCAGGGGTCTATGAGGCGAGCGGAGAGCTTCATGCGCTGATCCCCAACTATACGCAGCTCTCGGAAGCGGAGGCTAATCTGCGGCGGAGCAGCGAAGGGAGCCTGAAGACAAGATGATAGAACCGGAAGCAGGAAGGGTTCAGGAGGATGAGCTTGTTTTTCGGCTGATGCGGCTGGAGGATATCCCCGACATTCTTGTCATTGAACGGGAGGCCTTCACCATGCCGTGGACCGAGGATGCCTTCCGCAACGAGCTGACGCATAATCATTTCGCCAAATATATGGTGATGGAGCTGGCCGGGCAGATTATCGGCTATGCGGGGATGTGGGCGATTGTTGACGAGGCGCATGTGACCAACATTGCGCTGCTGGAGGCGTACCGGGGACGGAAATGGGGCGAGCGGCTGCTGGACGAGCTGATGAGAACGGCGGCTTATCTCGGGATGCAGTCCATTACGCTGGAGGTGCGGGTCTCCAATGAGGTGGCCCAGAATCTGTACCGCAAAAAAGGCTTCCGCCCCGCCGGCACCCGCAAGGGGTATTATTCGGACAACCGCGAGGATGCGCTCATCATGTGGGCCAATCTGCCGGAGTACGGGGAGCAAGCTGTAACGGAAGGAAGCGTGGACTTGAAATGAAGACAGAAACGGGCGCTACGGAGCCTGTACTTATACTTGCCATTGAAACCAGTTGTGACGAGACCTCAGTTGCTGTTGTGAAAGACGGCTGTGAGGTGCTGTCCAACATTATATCCAGCCAGATTGAGACCCACCGGGCCTTCGGGGGCGTGGTGCCGGAGGTAGCCTCCCGCAAGCATGTCGAGGTCATTACGCTGGTGATCGAAGAAGCGTTAAGCACAGCGGGCGTCCGTCCGCAGGAGCTGAGTGCGGTGGCGGTCACCCAGGGTCCCGGGCTGGTGGGTGCGCTGCTGGTCGGCGTCGTTGCTGCCAAAAGCCTTGCGCTGGCCTGGAACAAGCCGCTTATCGGCACCCATCATATCGCCGGCCATATCTATGCCAACCGGCTGGTGAAGGAGCTGAAGTATCCCAATATGACGCTGGTCGTCTCCGGCGGTCACACCGAGCTGGTGCATATGGAACGCGAGGGCGTGTTCCGGATTATCGGGCGCACCCGTGACGATGCGGTCGGCGAGGCGTATGACAAGGTGGCCCGGGCGCTGGGCTTCCCTTATCCGGGCGGGCCGTATGTGGACCGGCTGGCACATGATGCGGAGGAGGCTTATCCGCTGCCGCGGGTCTGGCTGGAGCCGGGCTCGTATGACTTCAGCTTCAGCGGCCTGAAGTCTGCCGTGCTGAATGCGGTGAACCAGAGCAAGATGAAGGGGCTTGAACCCGATACGGCCGGCATTGCCCGCGGCTTCCAGGAGTCGGTCGTGGAGGTGCTGGTCGAGAAGGCGGTCCGTGCAGTCCGGGAGTATAAGGCAGAGCAGCTTCTGCTCTCCGGCGGGGTTGCGGCGAATAAGGGGCTTAGGGAAGAACTGACCCGGCGCTGCGCAGCCGAGGGAATCGAGCTGATCGTTCCGCCGCCGGTCTATTGTACAGATAATGCGGCGATGATCGGTGCAGCCGCTTATGTCAAATGGAGACATGATGGCGGTATTCCGCTGGATATGGTCGCTGACCCCGGCTTACCGCTGGAGAAATGGTCGGTATCTGTCTATTGACTTTTGCCCGGGCAGGCGGGTATAATCAGTTCAATTCATAACATCTTATATTTGAACAAACGCGATGAAGGGAAGCAGTAAGGTGACTCCGGGTTAAGAGAGCTGCGGGATGGTGCGACGCAGTCGAAGGAGACCTGAACTCGTCCGGGAGCGGAACGGTGGAAGCAGGGAGCATACACTGGCGCAGTGCTAAGGCTGGTGTCCTGAAGAGTACATCGTTACGGATAACCTCCGTGATCAGGTTGTGGAGTGGATATCACGGGTGCGGCTGATCAACAGCTGAACCGGATATCAACAAGAGTGGTACCGCGAGGGTAATCAGCCTGTCGTCTCTTGAATGAGACGGCAGGCTTTTTGGTGCGCTTAGACAGGCATCCATAGAGATCACACGCAATGAACGGGAGCAGTAGACGGCTAAGGTGTACAGAGAGCTGCGGGGTGGTGCGACGCAGTCACCGGAGGCCGGCGAATCTCGCCCGTGAGCGGAGCAGCGGAAAGGGTTACAGGTACGCTGCTACGGATGTCCCCGTTACCGGACGATTCGTGATTCATCGTAAGCCCGTGCTCAGCATGGGGAGAAGCATGAAGCGGAGCTGGACGCAGCTGGGGGCTTGCCAATACCGGAAGCCTGTATGCGTCAACAAGAGTGGTACCGCGGAGGGGTGACCCGCCGTCTCTTAGGAGATGGCGGTTTTTTGTGTTTTTCTGGAGCTGGTGGATGGGAAATGAACTTACATTTGAGGAGGAGTACATGATGATTATTCCGGTAAAGAAACGAATTCAGATTTTTGACACGACGCTGCGGGACGGAGAGCAGGCCCCGGGGGCCAGTCTGACGCCTGAGCAGAAAATCATCCTGGCCGGCAAGCTGGCCGAGCTGGGGGTGGATGTGATGGAGCCGGGCTTCCCCGTATCCAGTCCGGGCGATTTTGCTGCGGTGGAGACCATCTCGCGGAAGATCCAGGGCGTGGAAATCTGCGGCTTCGCCCGTGCGGTCAAGGGGGATATCGATGCAGCGGTCCGGGCCACCCGGGATGCCGCGCGGCGGCGGATTCATCTGTTCATCTCCTCCTCCGACATCCACCTGCGTCATCAGCTGCGCATGAGCCGTCCGGAGGTGGTGGCAGTGGCACGGGAAATGACCGCCTATGCCCGGCAGTTCTGTGACGTTGTTGAATTCACTGCCATGGACGCCGCGCGGACGGGCATCGATGATCTGATCGAAATGGTGGAGGCGGTCATTGAAGAGGGCGCCTCGATTATCAATCTGCCTGACACTGTAGGGTACGCGCTGCCGCAGGAATACGGCGAGATGTTCCGGCGGGTGCGGCTGGGGGCCAGAGGCGGCGATAAGGTCATCTACAGCGCCCATTGCCATAACGACCTGGGCCTGGCGGTAGCGAACAGCCTGGCGGCGATCGAAGGCGGGGCTACGCAGATCGAGGTGACCGTCAACGGCGTCGGTGAGCGCACCGGGAACTGTGCGCTGGAGGAGCTGGTTATGGCACTGGAGACACGCGGTGACGCTATCGGCGCAGAGACCGGAATCGTGCTGGATAAGCTGTATGACACCTCCAGAATGATCAGCGGAGCGATGCATTTCCCGATCGCCTTCAACAAGCCGGTGGTCGGACGGAACGCCTTCCAGCATGAATCCGGCATCCACCAGGACGGCCTGCTGAAGGACCGCAGCACGTACGAGATTATGGACCCGGAACGGCTGGGCATTCCGCGCAGCATGATTATCCTCGGCAAGCATTCGGGCAGACACGCGCTGAAGGACCGGGCAGCGAAATACGGGATTGCCCTGGATCCGGCGGAGCTGGACGCGCTCTACGAATCCTTCAAGGAGACCGCTGACCGCCAGAAGGCCGTCAGCGATGACGAGCTGCTGCGGATGGTCAGCAGCACCACCGGCCAGCAGGCGCAGGTCTATGCGCTCGGCGAGGTTCAGGTGCTGGCCGGCAGCGCGCCGCGCCGGGTGGCCGCAGTGACGGTGCGCCATCTGGCCAGCGGCGCAGAAGCCACGCACACCAGCACCGGGGACGGGCCGCTGGAGGCCATCATTGCCGCGATCGGGCAAGGGATTGCCGAGGAGATCCGCTTCGACGGGCTGGAGCTGCACTCGCTGGGCAGCGGCGGCAATGCCCAGGCGGAGGCCGCGGTGATGGTGGAATGGAAGGGCGCGAAATTCCGCGGCACCGCCATCCATCACGATATCGTGATGGCAGCGGGCATCGCTTATATTGCAGCGTGCAATGCCGCGCTGCTGTCAGATGCGGCGGCGGACAGTGCGGACACGGCGGTGAATGGCTAGCAGGTAGAGGCTAGTAACGAAAGATCATATTGATGCGGCCCCGCAGGTCGCAGATTTAGCACAATGCAAGGAACGGATGCCTCTGCCAAGTCACCGACATCGGCAGAGGCATTTTAGCTGCATGCGGCTGGTGTGGAGCTGCGTGTGGCTGAATGTAATCGAAAAACCGACTACATTCGGTGCTGGGTGGGCGAGTGGACCAAATGTAATCGAAAAACCAACCACATTCGGCGCTGGGTGGGCGAGTGGAGCAAATGTAATCGAAAAACCGACTACATTCGGTGCTGGGTGGGCGAGTGGACCAAATGTAATCGAAAAACCAACTACATTCGGCGCTGGGTGGGCGGAGAGCTAACATGCCGTAGGTGAGGCGTCATATGGGGCTGGATGGCGCACAAACGGACATCCATAGCACCCAAACCTAACATATTTTTTACCCGTTGCGGCTTTTGTCAAGATGTGGACAACGTTATCCACATATTCCGCGCGAGTTGTGTAAAAAGCGTGTAAAATGAGTAATAACGCCTATTTTTTAAGCGGAGTAAATCGCTACTTATACAATGCAACATTTTTGTGGGAATTGTGGATAATGTGGATAATTCGGTGGATAAAAAGTCCTTGACAACGAAAGTAGCTATTTTAAGCCTAAAAAAAGCCCCGAACGGCCAATTCGGGGCAGCAGTTATACACGGAAACTGTGGATGAGTCTGTGGATAACCGGATTTGAACAAAATGGAAACTGTTAAAATTTATTTTGGCCTGCTTTTACATTATTCTGCAGCCAGTATCTCCCATTCGCTAAATAAATCTGTCAGCTGCTCCTTCTTATCCTTCAGTTTGCCTTCATGCTCCTGAAGAGCCATGTAATCCTGAAAGACCTCAGGTCTGGTCATCTCATGCTCAATGTCTGCGATGGCTTCCTCCAGCGCAGCGATCTTCTCCTCCAGCTCTGCAATCCGCCGCTGGCGGTTGCGCTCTTCACGCTTGGCCTGCTTCTCGGCCTCATAGGAGAGGGCGGTGCCTTTCTCCGCTGCCGGAGCTTCACTGGCCGCATTCCGCGAGAGCTTGGCCGCTGCAAGCTCTGCTTCCTCCGCCGCTATCGCTTCCAGCTCCTGCTTCTTCGCAATATAGTCGTCATAGTTACCCAGATACTGGTCAATACCGTCCGGGTGCAGCTCCAGCACACGCTCCGCCATTTTATTCAGGAAATAACGGTCATGGGAAATGAACAGCAGCGTCCCCTCGAAATCGATCAGCGCCGCCTCCAGCACCTCGCGGCTGACCAGATCCAGATGGTTGGTCGGCTCATCGAGAATCAGCATGTTGGCCCCGCGCAGCATCAGCTTGGACAAGGCTACCCGGGCTTTCTCGCCGCCGCTCAATGCTGCTACCTTCTTGAGGACATCCTCGCCGCTGAACAGGAAATTGCCGAGAATGGTCCGGATTCTGGCCTCCTCCAGCATCGGATACTCGCTCCACAGCTCTTCCAGCACCGTATTATTCGGATTCAGTCTTGTCTGCTCCTGGTCATAGTAAGCGATCTTGACCTTAGTGCCCCAGTTCACCGTTCCGGCGGACGGCTCACGGGTGCCGGTCAGACATTGCAGCAGCGTGGACTTGCCGATCCCGTTCGGCCCGATCAGCGCTGCTGTCTCTCCGCGCCGCAGCTCGAAGGAGGCATTCTGGAACAGCGGCTTCGCTGCTTCTTTGAAGGCTACAGCTACTCCACGGAGCTGCAGCACCTCCTTGCCGGACATGAAGTCCGGCTCGAAGGAGAAGCTGGCCTTCTTCAGGTCGCCCAGCGGCTTGTCGATGCGCTCCATTTTATCGAGTGCCTTGCGGCGGCTCTGGGCCCGCTTGGTGGTGGAGGCCCGTACGATATTGCGCTGTACGAAATCCTCCATCCGCGAGATCTCATCCTGCTGCTTCTCGTATTGCTTCATGCGGATCTCGTATTCGGCCGCCTTCAGCTCCACGTAACGGCTGTAGTTGCCGGTATACCGGCGGGACTGGTGCCGCTCAATCTCCACGATGGTGGTCACGAGCCGGTCAAGGAAATACCGGTCATGGGACACAACGAGAATGCCGCCGGCATACCCGCGCAGATAATCCTCCAGCCAGGTAAGCGTCTCGATGTCCAGATGGTTCGTAGGCTCATCGAGCATGAGCAGGTCCGGGGCCTGCAGCAGGATGCGGGCCAGGGCCAGGCGTGTCTTCTGGCCTCCGCTTAAGGTTGCGATCGGCGTATCGGGAGCGAAATCTCCGAAGCCCATCCCGTGCAGGACGCTGCGGATGCGCGTATTCATCTCATAGCCGCCTTGGTCTCGGAACCAGTCGGAACGTCTGGCATAGCGCTCCAGAAGCTCCTCGTACCGCTTCGGATCATCGGCCAGCTTAGGGTCAGCGATATCCGTCTCAAGCTGCCGCAGCTCAGCCTCCGCCTCCAGCAGCGGCGCGAATACGGCCAGCATCTCCTCCTGTATCGTCCGGTCTGACTGGAGTCCGCTGTTCTGGGCCAGATAGCCGATGGTGGTCTCCTTGGCCTTATGAATCTGTCCGCTGTCGTAGGACAGCTCCCCGGCGAGAATCTGCAGGAAGGTGGATTTGCCGGCCCCGTTGACGCCGACCAGTCCGACACGCTCCTTCTCATTCACCATGAGGCTGATGCCGTCCAGTATGTTTTGTATTCCATATGATTTCGTAATTCCTGTCGCTTGAAGAAGCATTCTGATGAAACCTCCGCCCTTGCAATTTGGCCCGGCGGCTTGCGTCCGGGCGATATCCTGATTCTATTCTCCAGTTTACATGAAAAAGGTGTGCCGTGCGAGGTTCATTCTCCTAACAAGGGGAATGATGCAACCTTGGCGAACCGGCATGAAGAGTGGTAAACTGAGCTTACAAACTATGATAAGCTATTGAACAACAAGATAAAGGAGGAGGCTGCCTATGCCCGAGCGCAGCATAGAGCTTGCCGCGCGGAAGCGGGAGCTGCGGGCCGGGAAGGCCGCTCTCCGGGACGGGCTGTCCCTGGAAGACAGGGCACAGTTATCCGCCCGGGTCTGCAATCATGCCTGGAGCTGGTTCACGCAGGCCGGCGCGGCCTCCCTGCTCGCCTATGCCCCGTTCCGCTCCGAGCTGGACTGCCTCCCTCTGCTGAGAGAGGCATGGGCGGGAGGCCATGATGTATGGCTTCCCCGCGTGGACCGGGAGAGCGGAACCCTGAGCATCCATCCTGTAGGCTCCTGGGAGGAACTGGTTCCCGGAGCCTACGGAATACCGGAGCCTGCCGCCGGAAGCAAAGCGCTTGCCGGAGCAGAGTCCGGCGCAGGGCGGCATCTGCCGGATGTGGTATTCGTGCCCGGCCTGGCCTTTGATCTGCGGGGCGGACGCCTGGGCTACGGGCGCGGTTATTATGACCGCTTGCGGGCGGCCTGGGAGCAGGGACATCCCGGAGACACCCGCAGACCCTTATGGATCGGGCTGGCCTTTGGGCTGCAGCTGCTTCCTGAGGTCCCGCTTGAAGAGCATGATGCCCTGATGGATCTGCTGATTACGGAGAATGGCATCTGGGATTGCCGGAAGGAGAGGGTGACGTGGAATTAACTCATTTCAATGAGCAGGGCCGGGCCCGGATGGTGGATGTCAGCGGCAAGGATGTTACCAAGCGGACGGCTGCGGCCCGAAGCCTGGTGCGGATGAAGCCTGCGACGCTGACAGCAATCAAGTCCGGCGAGATCCGCAAAGGTGATGTTCTTGCTGTAGCCCAGGTAGCCGGGATTATGGCGGCCAAGCAGACCTCAAGCTGGATTCCGATGTGTCACCCGCTGCCGCTGACCGGGGTGGACATCCGCTTCACGGACAACAACAAAGATGAACTATATATAGAAGCAACCGTCAGCATCACGGGCAAGACCGGGGTGGAGATGGAGGCGCTGACGGCAGTATCTGCCGCGGCCCTGACCGTATATGACATGTGCAAGGCGCTGCAGAAGGACATGATTATCGGACCTACGATGCTGGTGTCCAAGAGCGGCGGCAAGAATGGGGATTACGTGCTGGAAGCAGAATAGGGAAGCGGCCCGAACCCTTGCGCCGGCGTACCGGCCGCTGCCGAAGCAGCCGGACATACATAATACATAGATAGGGAGGGACAAACCGATGGCGTGGAAAACAGCGATCCTGACAGCCAGCGACAAAGGGTCCAGAGGCGAACGGGAAGACACGAGCGCCCAGGTGATTCGGGAGCTGGTGGAGGAGGAGCTTGGCGGGGAGATTATAGAATACCGGATCGTGCCCGATGAGCAGGATGAGATTATTGCCGCACTGATTGAGCTTACAGATTATTTCCAGGCGGACCTGGTGCTGACTACAGGCGGGACCGATCTGGCAATCCGTGATGTGACGCCTGAGGCGACGCGGCGGGTGATTGAACGCGAAGTGCCCGGACTCTCCGAGGCCATGCGCAGTACAGTCATGCAGAAGAACCGTGCAGCGATGCTGTTCCGGGGAATAAGCGGCATCCGCGGCCGGACGCTGATTGTCAATCTGCCGGGTACTCCGAAGGGGGTACATGAGAATCTGGCGGCCATTATGGACCAGTTGCCGGAGGCCTTGCTGATGGTTACGGGGCAATACCGGCAGTAAAGGGGAGGGACTCCCATCGACATGTGCGTGAATCGTTCAGGATAGACCATGGATGTGTGATATAAGTTATGGTATTATTGGTATATCGCCTGGCGAAATTATGAACGGACAATGGGATGGGAGGAAACCGGAATGTTAAATGGTATTGGCGCACCCGGAATTATACTGCTGGTCATCTTGGCACTGCTGCTCTTCGGACCTAACAAGCTTCCTGAGCTTGGGCGGGCTGTCGGGCGCACCTTCCGCGAATTCAAGGACGGGGCGCGCGAGATCATCAATGACCCGGAACCGGCCAAGCGGAGCGAAGCCCCTGCGGCTCCGGCTCCTAAGACCGCAGCAGCAGAGCTTCCGCAAGACCGCCGTCTGCCGGAATAATCATTTTTTGACCCATGCAGGGGCGTCCTTCCCAGTTATACAGACCGGGACGGCGCCCTTTTAAATTGTAGAGGTGGTGGCAGTCATGTCTCTTGAAGCGAAGGAAGCGAAGGAAGCGGAGGAAATGTCCCTGGTCGATCATCTGACCGAGCTGCGCAGGCGGGTCATCTACGTGCTGGTCATGTTCGTAGCCGGGCTTGTACTGGGCTTATTCGCGGCCAAACCGATCTACCTGTATCTGATCAGTGCTGATCATGCGCAAGGCTTCATCCTGCACGCCTTCTCCTTCTGGGATGGCATTGGGATGTATATGAAGATCGCGATGGCGGTCTCGCTGGTATTCTCCGTGCCGTTCATCGCGTACCAGCTTTGGGCGTTCATCAGTCCCGGCCTGCGTCCGGCAGAGCGGAGCGCTGCCCTGCGTTATGTGCCTTATGTGTTCATTCTGTTTATCCTGGGCATCGCTTTTGCCTATTACATAGTGTTCCCGATGGCCTTATCCTTCACCATCTCGATTACGCGGAATATGGGGCTGGAGGAGACCTACGGCATCGCCGAATATTTCAACTTCCTGTTCAGTCTGGTCATTCCGCTGGCCCTGCTCTTCGAGCTGCCGCTGCTCGTGATGTTCCTGACCAAGCTTAGGGTGCTGAACCCACTGCGCCTGCGCCGGATGCGCCGGTATGCTTATTTTGCGCTGGTGTTCATTGCCGTGGTCATTACGCCGCCGGATTTCATCTCCGACTTCCTGGTGACAATTCCGCTGCTGGTGCTGTATGAATTCAGTGTCTTTCTGTCCTCGTTCGTGTACCGCAGGCAATTGGCGGAGGACGCTAAGCGGGAAGCGCGGTATGTGATGGACCCCAAATCTTAGCTGCTCTGGCGGGCGGAGTATCTGTTTCATTAGCTGGAATTGCCCGCCGCCGACACCCAGAAGTGCGAGCATCAGGATAGAGAAAAGCATGCTTCCTCCCCACTGATTGAGGATAATGCCGCCAACCAGCGGTCCCAGGGTTCTGGATAGCTGCGCCCCGAGTCCAAAGACAGCGAAGACATATCCGAGCTGCTCTGCCGGAGCAATGTCGGAGATTGCCTTGCGGATGTGCGGGCCGTGCAGCATCTCGCCAACAGAGAACATCAGCTCAGCGGCAAGAAGCAATACAAGCGATGGAGCAAATCCGTAACCTAACGCGGTCACTCCAAACAGCACATAGGCGATGCCTAGCATCTTGTAGGCGGGAAAGCGTGCTGTCGCTCTGGCAATCCATAGCTGGAGTACAATAACGGTGATCCCGTTGAAGGTTAACAGCAGTGTAAGTACAGCCTTATAATTGCGGAATTGGGTCTGCAGATGAAAAGGCAATGTCGAGCTCACCTGGGCGTACAGAAATCCAAGCGGCAGATAACACAGGGTTAATAGAAGAATGATCCGCATTTCCTTGCTTTTGAATAGGGGCAGTCTGCCTGGAGCGCTGCATGGGTTACTCTTACGGGAGGCTGGAGGCGCTACAATTCTCAGGCGAGTCCAGAGCAGCAGCGAATATAGGCCCAGGAACAGCGCGGCCAGCCAGAATACGAGATGTACATTCCACGTAAAAAGCATCAGTCCGAGCGCAGGGCCGATGGCTGCCCCGACATTAAATGCCATGTGAAGCAGTGCGTATACCTCTGCCCGTTGCTCCTGCTTCACTACGTCGGATACCAGGGCGCTGGCGGCAGGCTCAAACAAAGCAGAGCCGACACCGTTCACCACTGAAGCCAGGGCAAACAAGACAATGCTGTCTGCAATGGCATATCCCGCCATGGATACTGTCTGCAGCAGCATGGATACTATGAGTACCGGCTTGCGGCCGAAGCGGTCACTCCAGGTTCCTCCGCCTATTCCGGCGGCCATTCCGCACAGAGGCTGAAGTGTTACAATAAGAATGGGCAGCAGTACGGCACCGTCCATCCGGTCATTCAGGTACAATACCAAAAAAGGCCGGATCATGAACATCGTCAGCGCACTGAGCACTGTGCCGGTGAACTGGATCCACACAGCAGAATCATAAGCTCGCATGAAGCTTAGAGATTGGCGTATTTTTTTCATCGATAGAGGACTCCTTCCCTGGTGCAAGTGAACAACTCTGAGTATAGCCCCCGCTTCAGCACACCGGGAAATTAAGCTTTGTAATGCCAGGATAAGCAATTGCTAATAGACCTGTCAGAACCACAACCTGCCATAAGGAGGTAGCCCGTGACTATAGTCCAATTACAGGTATTTGCAGCAACCGCTAAGTTCAACAGCTTCACGAAGGCTGCCGAGAGTCTTGCGTTCACCCAATCTGCCGTGTCGCAGATGATTCAGAGTCTTGAAAAGGAGCTGGGTATCTTATTGTTCAACCGCAGCCGTCAGGGCATCGCCCTGACCCGGGACGGGGAACGCATGCTGAAGCATGCAGAGCTGATTCTCCGTACAGAACGGATCATGAAAGAAGAGGCGCTTGCGGCGGCAGAGCTGCAGACCGGTAATGTGCGGATCGGTGCTGCACCGGATATAGCCTGCCGGTTTTTACCGGCGCTTGAGGCGTCGTTTAGGCAATCTTTTCCCAAGGCGGAGCTTGTCCTGTTCGAGGGCGATTCGGAGGAAATCAATGATTGGATCACCAGCGGAATTATTGATATAGGCGTTACCATGTTTCCGGATCCCGGACTATGCACTGTACCACTGATTACAGGCGAGATGGTTGTCATTCTGCCGGAGGAGCACCCGCTGGCCCAAGCAGACTCCCTTAGCCTGGAGGAGCTCGGAGAGCAGGGCTTCATCATGCCCGGGGATTCGGATCTGCAGAGGAAGCTCTTATCCCGGTATTCATGTATCCATGTACGGATAGAGGTTAAGGACATCTACACGATCCAGGCGATGGTTAAAGAGGAGCTGGGAATCTCTATCCTGCCTGATTTTTATATCTCCCGCCGGATTCCGAAGCTATCTGTGCTTCCGCTTAAGCCTGCCATCCCGCAGGATATTGTGTTTGCCTGGAACAGCAAGGAGGAGCTTCCTGCACTAGCCAGGGAGTTTATCAGAATCAGTCTGGAGGATACCTCTATCCTGAACCGCCAGGGCAAGGGGACGATAAGCGTGACAGCGGGGGCATAATTTGCCTGAAACCATAATTTTGCCAAAAAACAAATGCGAATTTACGTAAAAGGACTTGAAATCCGCCTTCAAGTTGAGTATCATAAACATTGTTGTTAGCACTACAGAGGGTTGAGTGCTAACGCTGCACAAAAAAAGGAAAATGGGCGGAAAATTCCCCTTCGGGTCCGGCAGAGATGCCGTTTTGCCGTGCCGTTTTCCCGCAGCTCAATTTATGTTTTCAAGGCAAACAACATAATTTCAAAGGAGGCTATTTTTTCATGATTAAACCACTGGGTGAACGCGTTTTGGTACAACCAAGCGAGCAGCAGGAAACCACTTCTTTCGGGATCGTGCTTCCGGACTCTTCCAAAGAGAAACCGCAGGAAGGCACTGTTATCGCTGTAGGCAGCGGAGCACTGAAAGACGGAGTCCGTGTAGCGCTGGAAGTTAAAGAAGGCGACCGTGTGCTTTTCTCGAAATATGCCGGCACTGAAATCAAATACGAAGGCAAAGAATATCTGATTATGAAAGAAAGCGACATCCACGCGATTCTTGACTAATTCAGAGAAGCCGCTTATAAGCCAGAACACCAATTACTTACGATGATATTGCGATAACCACACTTTTAGGAGGTTAATACACAATGGCAAAAGAAATTAAGTTCAGTGAAGATGCCCGCCGCTCGATGCTCCGCGGGGTTGATGCTTTGGCAAATGCAGTAAAAGTGACACTGGGTCCAAAAGGCCGCAACGTGGTGCTGGAGAAGAAATTCGGCAGCCCGCTGATCACCAATGACGGTGTAACCATCGCCAAGGAAATCGAACTCGAAGATGCCTTCGAGAACATGGGCGCACAGCTCGTCAAAGAAGTAGCTACCAAAACCAACGATGTAGCCGGTGACGGTACTACAACTGCAACGGTTCTGGCTCAGGCTATGATCCGCGAAGGTCTGAAGAACGTAACCGCAGGCGCTAACCCTATGGTGATCCGCAAAGGGATCGACAAAGCGGTGAAGACAGCTGTTGCTGAACTGCAGAAGATTGCTAAGCCGATCGAGGATTCCCAATCCATTGCGCAGGTTGCGGCAATCTCCGCTGCTGACGATGAAGTGGGCCAACTGATCGCAGAAGCTATGGAAAAAGTGGGCAAAGACGGTGTTATCACTGTTGAAGAATCCCGCGGCTTCCTGACAGAGCTTGAAGTGGTGGAAGGTATGCAGTTCGACCGTGGTTATATCTCCCCTTATATGATCACTGATACTGACAAAATGGAAGCTGTACTGGAGAACCCGTACATCCTGATCACTGACAAGAAGATCAGCAGCACTCAGGAAATCCTGCCATTGCTTGAAAAAATCGTACAGCAGGCCCGTCCGCTGGTCATCATCGCTGAAGATATCGAAGGCGAAGCTCAAGCCATGCTGATCGTGAACAAGCTGCGCGGAACCTTCAACGCTGTTGCCGTGAAAGCTCCTGGCTTCGGTGACCGCCGTGAAGCAATGCTGCAGGATATTGCTGCCCTGACAGGCGGCCAAGTGATCACTGAGAAGCTGGGTCTTGATCTGAAGAGCACTTCCATCGAGCAGCTGGGTAACGCACGTCAAGTACGCGTAACCAAAGAGAACACTACCATTGTAGACGGCAGCGGCGACAAAGCGGACATCAATGCACGCGTCAGCCAAATCCGTGCTCAGCTGGAAGAAACCACTTCCGAATTCGACAAAGAAAAACTGCAGGAGCGTCTGGCTAAACTGGCTGGCGGCGTAGCCGTTGTCAAAGTCGGCGCTGCTACTGAAACAGAACTTAAAGAGCGCAAGCTCCGCATCGAAGATGCCCTGAACGCAACCCGCGCTGCGGTTGAAGAAGGTATCGTATCCGGTGGGGGTACAGCCCTTGTGAACGTATATAACGCTGTTGCTGGTGTAGAAGTAACCGGCGACGAGAAAACAGGCGTGAACATTGTTCTCCGCGCTCTGGAAGAGCCAATCCGCACCATTGCAGCAAATGCCGGTGAAGAAGGCTCCGTCATCGTGGACCGCCTGAAGAAAGAAGCCGTAGGCATTGGCTACAACGCTGCTACCGGCGAATGGGTGAACATGTTCGAAGCCGGAATCGTTGACCCTGCGAAGGTAACACGCTCCGCGCTGCAGAACGCAGCTTCCGTAGCTGCTATGTTCCTGACTACCGAAGCGGTGATCGCTGACAAGCCTGAGCCGGAAAAAGCCGGCGCTATGCCGGATATGGGCGGCATGGGCGGAATGGGCGGCATGATGTAAGACAGCAGGAATCCTTGCTTTAAGTAAGGAATTGGCTGGTGGGGAGACTTCCTCCCCGCGTATGCCCTGCATAGTGTAAAATGAAGGCACCTTAGAGTGATGAATCACTCCAAGGTGCCTTCTGTTTTATCCTATATTTTCAACAAAGTCATCCCATACTCGTTCGTTACAAAATTCATGTCTGAATCGCGAGAAACCAGTATCAAATCAGCTGTTAAGGCAGTTGCAATAATGAGCGCATCAGGAGTTTTTATTTTCCGCCCCTTACTTCTCTGCTCGCTTTGCATGGAAGCGGCTTTTCTTGAGACAGTAGAATCGACAGGAATCATATGCCGAGGGGAGAATAACCTTTCTGCGATTAAGAACTGATTGTGTTTGACGCCGCTCAGTACTTCACATTCAGTAATCGTCGAAAAGAATATTCGCCGTTTTTCTTCTTAAGCTTGTAGAGCTAAGTTAACGGCGGCATAATCGTTGTCCAGAATGGCTATGACGATGTTTGAATCGAATAAATATCCGGAGTGGGTGTGAGTCACTTTCCCCAGCCCTCCCGCGACTCCTGAATGTGGTCTAATAATTCTTGCGCTTCTCCAGGCTTCAGAATTCCAGCCACACTTAAAATGTCATCGACTGAGTAATCATCATAGTCCTCAATGGTTTCTGCTTCAATATCTATGACAAGCTTCTTGGTGGAAATATTGTTTTCGGATAAAAACTTTCTTAAGTCTTTTGCAATATGAGGATGGAGTTTACGTGCCATTGACATGGAGAACCACTCCTTTATCAAAAATATGTTGCGAAATCGGTTCGCTTTCGCGATCTTAACTTATAAACAATTATACCCGATAATGGAATGAATGGATACGGCTGCAGGCGGGCACACAGAATAGGCTCTTTCTTGTACGATTGAGCTTGATGGTAGCGTTTTTTGTTTTGACGGGCCATTTCTTCGTATAACAACGAAAAAAATATGTTTATCTCCTGTACTTTAACAATATACTGCGCCACCCAATCAAAATCACATGTGATAGAGTAGATTACCTTGAGGGTGGTTCTGTGGGAGTGGACAGGGGTGACCAAAATGTGGACAGGGGTGAAGGCGTGGAACCGTTCCGATTACATGATGAAATGGGGGGATACAGATGGATTTCAGTGCATTGACTGGCCTCTTCGTTGACAATAACGGTTCAGTCGTGCTGAATGTTCTGTTATCTACTGCCTTAATATGGAGTGTCAAGCAAATCGCGAATAAAGAGAAGGTTATTCAGAATTACCAGAAGCGGGATGAGGAGAATGAGAGGCAGCTTAGCGAATATAATCGTACGCTCGTGAAGCTGCTGATCGAGAGAGGCACGGCGGACAGAAAATCCAATGATGAGGAGGTCGTCAACAAGTGAAGCTCCTCGATATCTTCCGAAAACACGAGCTGAAGCCCAGCCGGGTCAAACGGGAAATAGAGACCTTGGGCAAAATTCAGGAAGCGTATGAATCCAATGATCTTGAGAAACTTATTGATCT
Organism: Paenibacillus sp. FSL K6-1096; assembly: GCF_037977055.1. NCBI lineage: Bacteria > Bacillati > Bacillota > Bacilli > Caryophanales > Paenibacillaceae > Paenibacillus > Paenibacillus sp. FSL K6-1096. Next base: position 4,957,809 of record NZ_CP150274.1, read on the forward strand.
GCACCGCACCGGTCTAGGTAGAAGGGGAGATGATCTGCATGGACATTATTGACCTGGTTCTGATCACACTGGAGCTGATTGCCCTGATTGCTTTTACCGCTTATGTTATCCGCTACGCCAAGTATTTCATTGGCCGGGGCCCCCTGCGTACCTATAATCTGTATCTGCGGAGCGTGTGGCTTACCTACGGCGCCGTAGCGCTGCTGTGCCTCAATCTTTTATGGGGTAGGCTGAATATTGTCCTCGGCTACAATATCGAAGGCAGCTTGTCGGGCATCCTGCGCGAATATGTGCTGGTGCTGACGCTTGTAGTGCTGGTCTGCGCGGGCTGGATGCACAAGGAATTATGGGATGCCAACCATAGGAGCAAGGACCGTTCAGACCGGAAGAAGCTCAAATAGGCCATAGGCTCCAGCATCCCCCGTTACATCAGCCGCCCGGCAGGAATACCCCGCAATCTCTGTCTATCTCAAAAAGCACCAGCTCCAGCTCAAACAGACCGCCGCTGTAAAATAGATTAAACAGTCCGCCTGCGCGCAGCGTCGTCTGGCGGATATTCTGCAGCCCGATGCCGTGGTTACGCTTATCGTCTTTGGTGGTGAGAAGCTCGCCGCGCGGGCCTTGGCGTATGGTCCCGGAATAAGGATTCTGAACGCGTATGAACAAGCTGTCGTTCAGGTAATGCATATGTACCGCGATGTACCGTTCGCTCCCTCCCTCCTTGGACAACTGGCTTGCCGCTTCCAGCGCATTATCCAGGGCATTGCCCAGAATTACGCTGATGACAGCCGTATCCAGCACCAGCCCGGGTGGAATCTTCAGCTCCAGGCGCATGGCAATTCCTGCTGCCGCCGCCTCCCGCTGCTTGTAATCCAGAATCGAATCGATGAGCGGATTCCCGGTGTCACAGTAAGCCCCTGAGGTCTTGCTCCAGCCCAGCAGAGCGTCCAGCTCAGCTCTGGAGGCAGGTTCTTCACCGCTGAGAATTCTGGCACGCAGGCCAAGCAGGATATGGTTGAAGTCATGGCGGAACCGGAGTGCTTCCTCCTGGAATTCCTTGTTCCGGTGATACTGGTTCACATAATAGCTGTTCTGCTGCTCCAGCAGCAGCCGCTGGCTGCGTTCAGCCTGGGCGCTCATCGCCCGGTCCATGAGGAGCAGGACCAGCAAGTTAATGGCCAGCAGAAGGACCGGGACCACAGGGAACAATTGCGGGTAGCGCTGAAAAAAGAGATGGCCGGATAACTCAAGCAGCACAGCAATACTCATAACAGGACAGAGGAAAAGAACAGACCACAGCCATCCGGTCAGCTGTCCCCGTGCCTCCCCTTTGACGAAGCGGCGCAGCAGCAGGACCAGCATAAGCATCAGCAGCTTCGAGAGCAGCAGGCTTAGCCTGTAGCCGGTGTCGGTGTACCGCATTGGAATCGCAGCATCGCTGAGGACAATTACTGCTGAGATGAAGCAGGCCGTACACAGCCGCCACGTCAGAGTGCCCTGATAGAACAGCGACAGACCCAGGATCAGCCCGACATTGCCGGCCAACAGTATCGGCCCGGGCAGTGAGCTGTAATGCAGCAGTACCTGGGCGGTCATATACAGAAGGTAGAGCATGACCAGCCTCAGCCGGGATTGTGAACGGAAGCGGAAGAAGCATTTGAAGTACAGATGGAGCAGCGCGGGCAGCAGCGGAAGTGCGGCGAGATAGATGATTTCATCCAGAAGTACAGGATTCAAGCAAGCTCCCCCCTGAAGCGCAGATACGCCTGGCGGACAGCCTGGCTGTACTTGGCGCTGACGGGCAGCTCACAGCCGGTGATGAGGAGAATCCTTGTGGCGCTGATGGCTCTGATGGAATAGAAGTTTACAATATAGGACTGATGAATCCGCACAAAATAGCTGTCCGGCAGCTTGCCTGCCGCCTCGCCCAGCTTCCCGTAATATTGCAGCCGTTCTTGCTTGGTCACCACTGTGATCCGCCTGATGCTGCTCTCCAGATAATGAATATCCCGGTGGGGAATCCGCAGCTCCCCGTTCTTCAGCTGCACAGCCAGGAAGCCGGTGTGCCCCTGCTGTCTGGTCCGGATCGTCTTATGTATAGCTCCTGTTAACTTCCGCTTGAAGTCCTCCGGGTCTACAGGCTTCTTAATGAACCCGGACGGCCGCAGGTCGAACAGCCGGAGATGGTACTCTTCATGGCTGGAAATGAAGATCAGCTGTGCCGGATCATTGGCGTCATCCGCCCGCAGCAGATGCCCCGCAGCAATGCCGTCCAACCCGCCCAGCTCAATATCCATCAGAATAATATCGAACCTCTGCCCGTCCTCAAGGGCGCGGGCGAAGCGTTCTCCCGAATAATAGACCGAGACTTCTACAGGCTCCTTCAGGCTTTGTCCCGTTTCCAGCAGCAGCACTTCCGCTTCTCCGGCTGCACGGGGTTCATCATCACATACTGCAATACGAATCATCGGCTCCTCCAGTTTTGCATTTATCCCTATATTATACAGGCAATGCCCTGAAAACGACATGATCTCCCGTGATTATGACATCTGCGGCAGCAGGAGGCGCGGGGTGTGTTACCGTTAAGCCGTCAAGGCGGATTTGAATAAGAGAAGGAGTGGGTTTGGTTTGACGGCAACGGTATTTGAGGCTCAGGGCTTAACGAAGAAATACGCTTCGGGGTATGCCCTGGACCGGCTCAGTATGAGAATTGAAGCGGGCGATGTATACGGGTTCGTAGGGGAGAACGGCGCAGGCAAAACAACGCTGATGCGAATGATCGGAGGCGTTGTGCATCCTACCGCCGGGATCATGGAATTGTTCGGAGTACAGCACAAAGAGGGCTGGAGGGCCGCCAGACGCCGGATCGGCTTCCTGATTGAGCAGCCTTCGCTCTACCCGCATTTGAATGCAATGGAGAATCTGGGCTTCTACAGCCGGATCTTCGGCATCAGGGATCAGGACCGGAGTATTGAGGTGCTGCGGACCGTAGGGCTTGATGAAGCGGGCGGCAAAAAGACCCGGGAATATTCGCTCGGGATGAGGCAGCGGCTGGGAATTGCCGTCGCTCTTCTGAACCGGCCGGAGTTCCTGGTGCTGGACGAGCCGGTGAACGGACTGGACCCGGCGGGAATTGTGGAGGTCAGACGCATCCTGGAGCATCTGGCCCATGAGCAGGGGGTGACGATGCTCATCTCCAGCCATATTCTCAGCGAGCTGCAATTGCTGGCCGGAAAATACGGCTTCCTACATCAAGGCAGGCTGATTCAGGAGATTACGGCTGCCGAGCTGCAGCAGTCTGCGCGGGCGGCAATCTGTATTAAGACATCAGATCCGGCTGCGGCGGCGGACATGCTGAGGCGGGAGCTGCATGTCGAAGATGTCCGTATCAACGGGGCCGGAGAGGTCGAACTTCCGCGTGATGCGGTGAGTCTGGAGCAGCTGATGCCGCTGCTGGTCCAGCGGGGCATTCCGATAGACGGACTGAACCTGACGGCCCCCAATCTGGAGCAATATTATCTGAATCTGATTGGGGGACGGGGAAGATGAAGAACTTTATGCAGGCGGAAATCTATTTATTACGTAAAGACCAGGCATACTGGAGTGTCACAGCCGTGTTTGCGCTGGCCAGTCTTGTGCTGGTCTTTATCACCGGGAACGGCGGAAGCTATGAGCTAAACAGCTATGCGGAGCCGCTAAAGTCAGCCGCTGCGTTCTCCATTCTGTTCTATCTGGTGGTTCCCTTACATGCCTGCTTCTTCGCCGTGGAGGGCTTCGAGCAGGGATCAGTGCAGAATATCATTGCTGCCGGTCTCAGCCGGAAGCAATATTTTACCGGAAAATATGTTCTGGAGCTGCTGGCCGTTCTGGTCTGGCTGCTGGAGTTCTATGGATTGTTCTGGCTGTTCTATCTTGGGGCAGCGCTGGTAACCGGAGCGACGGCAGGTCCTGGCAGCTTCGGCGCCGATCTGGCGGCAGGCATGACGGCATTGGGCTTGAATCTGCTCTATCTTGCCGCCTACTGTGCGGCTGTGATGATGCTGGGGTTCCTGCTCCGCAGGCCGTTCCCGGCGGCGGTGGCTGCTTTTTTCTTCATATTCGGCAACCTGCTGCTGTCCGGTTATCTCAAGGATTCGTCCTCTGCGCTCCTGCGTGCGGTCTCCGGGCATTCTCTGATGACGCAGATTCTTACCTTCTCCGGCATCTATGTGGAGCATTCACAGGTGATTCTCCTCTCGGGTCCGGGAGATTATATGCGTGCGGTGCTGATTCCCGCCATCTGGATTGCCGCCTGCGTGAGTGCTGCGCTGATGATTTTGGAGAACACAGAACTTCATATATAATAGGAGAAAAGCGTGCAGGGAGGCGGCAGACTTGGTTAACGATTCTAAGCTTGCGCTGGCAACGTTCGCCGGGGGCTGCTTCTGGTGTATGGTGAAGCCGTTCGACGAGCTGCCGGGCATCGAATCCGTGGTCTCGGGATATACGGGCGGACATACAGAGCATCCGACCTATGCTGAGGTGGGGACGGAGACCACCGGGCACCGCGAGGCGGTGCAGATCGTCTATAACCCGGAGCTGTTCCCCTACGAGCGGCTGCTCGACATCTATTGGCAGCTCATCGATCCGACCGATAACGGCGGGCAATTCATGGACCGGGGGCATTCCTATACGGCGGCAATCTATGTTCATAATGAAGAGCAGCGGAGGAAGGCAGAGGAGTCGAAGGAGAAGCTGAAGGCCAGCAAACGGTTCAAAGCGCCGATTGTGACAGAGATCCTGCCGGCTGTACCGTTCTACCCGGCGGAGACGGAGCATCAGCATTACTACCGGACCCATCCGCTGGATTACAAGCTGTACCAGAAAGGCTCAGGCCGCGATGACTTCACAGCGCTGCACTGGAACAGCCGCAAGGACCAGCAGCGGCTGCGGGAGCAGCTCACGGAGCAGCAATATGAGGTCACCCAGAACAAGGGCATGGAGCCTCCGTATCAGAATGCGTACTGGGATCATGATGAGCCAGGCATTTACACGGATATTATCAGCGGTGATCCGCTGTTCAGCTCGGCGGACAAGTTCGATTCCGGTACAGGCTGGCCCAGCTTCACCGGACCGGTGGAGGAGGGGCTGGTCCGGCGGGAGGCCGATTACAGCGGCGGGCAGGTGCGGACCGTGCTGCGCAGCAGATTGAGCGGAGCCTATCTGGGGTATGTAAGCTATGACGGCCCGGAGGCGGGGAAGCCTTATTACGTGATTAATTCTGCCGCGCTGCGGTTTATCCCCAAGGCTGAGCTTGCGGGCAGCGGTCTGGAACGGTATTTGGAACGGTTGGACCGCGAAGCCGGGGAGTAGAATCCGTTGGTACTCATCATACAAGCCTGGTCATATTTATGGCTGCCGGGAGCATATGCTTGATCTATAGTCCTGTCTACAAAAGGGGTTGAAGATTTGGCAGCTGCACTTTTAGGCAGTTTTTGTTCTGCGATGGCCACCGTGCTGGGCGCGATTCCGATTCTGTTCGTCAAGCGGCTGTCCGAGCTGTGGAAGGATGTGCTGGTGGCTTTTACCGCCGGAATTATGGTCTCGGCCAGCACCTTCGGGCTGATGCCGCAGGCGATCAGGGAATCGGGCATGATTGCGCTGACCCTTGGACTGGTTACCGGCGTGCTGCTGCTGGATCTGATCGAGAGCCATATCCCGCATATTGATGTCGAGAACAAGCCCGGCCTCAGCAATCTGGATTCCAAAGCGCTGCTTGTGATGGTCGCGCTGTTCATCCACAACATTCCTGAAGGATTGAGCACAGGCTTCAGCTATGCCAGTGAGCAGACAAGCCTTGGTCCCATGGTGGCGATTGCCATCGGCGCGCAGAATATGCCGGAAGGACTGATTCTTGCCGTCTTCCTGATGAATGCCCGCGCCACCCGGCGCAAAGCCCTGATCATAGCAGCTCTGACCGGCCTGATGGAGATGGTGTCGGCTGTCATCGGGTATTTCACCGCCAGCTATGTGCAGAATGTGGTCGGATACGGCCTGGCCTTCGCAGCCGGAGCGATGCTCTTCATTGTGTATAAGGAGCTGATCCCGGAGAGCCATGGTCACGGCTATGAACGGCCTTCAACGTATTCATTCATCTTTGGTCTGCTGGCGATGGTGTATATTACATTGTTTTTTGGATAAGGAGTGGTGACAGGATGGTTAGACTCGAATGGGAAGCTGTATTATCCTTCGTCTTATTAATTGCTTCATACTTGTGCCTGTACGCGGCCATTCATAAACGGACGGCCTTCGCCCGCTATAGCATCACGGTTCTCTTCATCGCAAGCTCAGCGCCGCTTGCCGTGATGCTGATCCTGGAGAGCAGGAGGGAGGCGCTGGATGCCAATATCGGCCTGGGCATGGCGTTCCTGCTCACCTGGTTCATTACGGGACTGGTATTCATTGCTGCGCTCATTACCTGGATCGTGAAGGCCAGAAAGCGCGCGTAAGCAGATCATCCTTCATATAAAATTCATAGAGAATCTGCCTTATAAACCCTAGACGTGCAGGGTATACCGGTTGGCCTTGCTGTTCGCCCGTACCGCGGCAACCTCTTGCGCAGAGAGTGACGGTGTGCTGGCTGATGCAATATTCTGCCGCAATTGCGCAAGGCTGCTCGCCCCCGGAATCACAGCGGCTACGGCAGGATCGGCCAGCGGATATTGCAGCGCTGTCTGATTCAAGGGACGGGTAAGGGCAGCGTTACCCGTCAGCCGCTCATGCAGCTCCTGAAGCCCGGCTGCCGTATAGTCAAGATACGCCCGCTCCGCCTTGCTGCGGCCATGCTCAGTCAGGATGCCGCTGGCCAGCGGTCCCCGGGCAATCAGGCTGATTCCTTCGCGGGCCAGCAGTGGAAGCGTGCTCTCCTCCGGGCGGCGGTCAAGAATGCTGTATTGGCTCATGACGCTGACAATGCCGGAGCGCTGTACATATTCGCGGATGACATTCGGCCGGATCGAAGAGATGCCGTAATACCGGATGACTCCCTCCTGCTTCAGTTCCTCGAAGGCCTCAATAGTCTCATCGATATTGTCCTCCAGTGTTCCTCCGTGCAGCTGATACAGATCGATATAATCGGTCTGCAGCCTGCGCAGACTCTCCTTCACCGCCGAACGGATATAGGTCTTGGACGCATCCCACACCCAGCCCTCCCGGCCGGGAATTCTGCGGTTGCCTACCTTGGTGGCCAGAATGACCTCTGACCGGCGGTGCCGGATGGCCTTGCCGATGATCTCCTCATTGCGCCCCTCATCATAGAGGTCGGCGGTGTCCAGGAAGTTCACTCCCTGCTCCAGCGCTTCATGGATAATGGCGGCTGCCTGTACTTCTTCCGTCCCTAGCGACATGCAGCCAAGGCCCATAGCACTTACATATAGATCGGATGCTCCCAAACGGTTGGTCTTCATCGGATGATCTCCTCTCATGACAATAGTGTGTCTATTATAGCATTCAGGCGGTCCGGGGGCACTTTGCAGCGGGAATTCTTGGCCTCTCCAGACGCAAAAACAGCAATCCTGCACCACCCTCCAAGTTGAGGGATGGGCAGAATTGCCGTCTTCATCAGGTCCGGTCTCTGACCGTGCCCGGCTGCTTAGCCGCGCAGAATGCTCTCAATCTGCTCCAGCTCTTCCGCGCTCAGCTCCGGCGCATTCAGCGAAGCCACCGCATCTTCGATCTGGCTGACCTTGCTTGCGCCGATCAGGGCAGAGGTTACTCTGCCTCCGCGCAGCACCCAGGACAAGGCGAGCTGCGACATCTTCTGTCCGCGCGCAGCCGCAATCTCATTCAGCTTGCCGACCTTGGCCAGCACCTCAGGCGTAAGCTCCTTCTCGGAGAGGAACACGCTGGGTCCGGCGGCACGGGAATCGGCGGCGATGCCGTTCAGGTAACGGTCGGTCAGGATGCCCTTCTGCAGCGGGGAGAAGGCGATGGTGCCGATGCCTTCCTCTTCGAGCACATCCTGCAGCCCGTCCTCGATCCAGCGCGACATCATCGAATAGTTCGGCTGATGGATCAGGCACGGGGTGCCGAGGCGGCGGAGAATCTGTGCCGCTTCCCGCGCTTCCTCCGGCTTGTAGTTCGAGATGCCGACGTACAGCGCCTTGCCCTGGCGGACCAGGAAATCGAGGGCGGACATCGTCTCTTCCAGCGGTGTGTTCGGGTCCGGGCGGTGGTGGTAGAAGATATCGACATAATCCAGCCCCAGCCGCTTCAGGCTCTGATCCAGGCTGGACACCAGATACTTCCTGGAGCCCCATTCGCCGTAAGGGCCGGGCCACATGTAGTATCCGGCTTTGCTGGAGATAATCAGCTCATCGCGGTAGGGCGCGAGGTCCGTCTTCAGCATCCGGCCGAAGCTCTCTTCCGCAGAGCCGGCAGGCGGGCCGTAGTTATTGGCCAGGTCGAAGTGGGTGATCCCCAGGTCAAAGGCCCGGCGGACCATCGCACGGCCGTTCTCGTACACATCATTGCCGCCGAATTTGTGCCACAGCCCGAGGGAGATGGCCGGGAGCAGCAGGCCGCTGCGTCCGGTGCGGTTATATTTCATCGTGTCATAGCGTTCAGGACTGGCGATATACATTCTGGATTCCTCCTAAGTTTGAGTTAGTTATGCAGACTTCATCCTCCCTAATTGTAGCGGACAAACGCTTTCAATCGTATGTCAGCATGGATGATTTTTATAGCACAATGTCTGTATCTGTATGGCGGAGCCGGTATTCCTTGGGTGAGCAGCCCTTGACCTTCTTGAACATCCGGGAAAAGAGCAAGGCATCCTGATACCCCACCGACTGCGAGATTTCCCCGATGGTGCAGCCGGTCTCCGTCAGCAGCTCGCAGGCCTTGGACATGCGGAATTGGAGCAGATATTGCTGCGGAGGCATGCCGATTGTCCGCTTGAACAGCGCCGACATATATTTGCGGTCCAGCTTCAGGGAAGCGGACAGGCTCTCCATAGTCACATTCTCGGCGTAGTGGGCTTGAAGGTAATGCAGGCATTGCTCGACATAGACGCTTCTGCTGCGCGGGGCCGGGCTATCCGCAGCCGGTACTGTGCGCAGCAGCAGGGAGAAGAATTCATAGAGCACCACCTTCAGCGGCAGATCCAGCAGCTCCCCGCTGCTGCCCGTTTCCGATAACCGGGCCGACAGTGAGGGCATCAGCACCTCGTCCATCGGGAACACCGGCTGCTCCGGGGTTAGTGACGTCCGTGACAACAGATAGGCCGCCTCCTCCCCGGTAAAAGCAATCCAGGAATACAGCCAAGGGTCGTCCTGGTCAGCGGCATAATGTGTCACCACATGCGGGTAAGTGAGGAAGGCCTGTCCGGCGACCAGCGTATGGGTGGCTTCCCCGACGGTGACCTGGCCGGTTCCGGCGTGAACGAAGTGGATTTTGTACAGGCTTCGCACTCCGGGTCCGAACGAATGGCCGGGTACACACTGCTCCTGGCCCCAGTAATGCAGATACAGGTCAGGATTGGCCCGGTGGGGACGATGGGCGTTATATTTGAATAGAGCCATAGTCGTAGCCTCATTTCCTGAAGGATAATGGTACTCCGTAATGAACGCGCATACTTCCATTATACCGCAGAAGAGGCAAGGCCGGGTAACCGCAAATAGTCCCAGCCCGGGAAGGGGAGGGACTAAGGAGGATATGATCTGCACGCAGAGGGCCGGGATTCCAGGGATCAGGCGTCCATTTTAAGCATAACCAGCTCTTCTACCGGCTGTCCGTTCACCAGATGCTCCTCCACGATCCGCGCCACATCATCTACCGTTACATTGTAATACCAGATCCCGTCAGGATACACGATGACAAAAGGCCCGTTGCCGCATAAGCCGAGGCAGCTGGTTTTGTTGATTTTGACCGTCTTGTTGATGCCCTGCTCGACCATCTGCTCCTTGAATTCCTGCATGACCTCCTCCACCTCCTGATTATTGCAGTGCTCGCTGCAGCAGAAGAGCAGATGCTTCTTCAGTACTTTCAGACGCATATTCATCGTGTTTCCCCCTGATTAGAATTAGAATGGTTTACTGTTCTTACGAGGAGTATAGCTCCTTTTGGGCGGCGTGGTAACGCGGCTGGCGCAATGTTCCCAAAGGCTTAATAACTGCCGTCACACGGGGAATTCGGTGTCATCTAAGCTGCCCTTCCGTCCGTGAATGTGTGGAAAATGTGTCCGTACCGTAAATTTCCTGTTTCAGAAATTAATTTGCGGAACCGCGGTAAAGTTGAGGATAGAGCAGTTTCGCGGAGGGCTGTGTGGTTAAGTAAGGGGTGTGAAAGTTAAGCATAACTACAAAACAGCTACCAGGAGGGAATCGTTATGAATAAGAAAATTGTAGGTGTATTCTATACCGAGCATGAAGCTTCTCAGGCCATTGAAGACTTGAAGGCGCACGGGTTTCTGACAGAGGATATCTCAGTGATAGCGAGAAATAGACAAGATGCCGAAGCGATTAACGAGGAGACAGGAACGAAGGCACCCGAGGGGCTGGCCTCAGGAGCGGCAACCGGCGGGATTCTCGGCGGGGTGACCGGACTGCTGGCAGGTATCGGCGCTCTGGCGATTCCGGGCATCGGGCCGATTATCGCAGCGGGACCGATTGCGGCAACCTTAACAGGCGTTGCGGTAGGAGCCGGAACCGGCGGTCTGGTCGGCGGACTGATCGGGCTGGGTATCCCTGAGGATGAGGCAGCAAGCTATGATAATTATGTAGATGAAGGCCGCATTCTGGTCATGGTCGATGCAGATAACACGCGGGAAAATGATGTATATGCGGTATTCCGCAACCATAACTCGGCGAATGCCGACCGCTATATTGACAATTCCGTTACCGCACAGGATGCTGCGGATGCCCCGCGCCATTCGGCCACCGATGCCGTAGATGCGGCATTCAACGGCTCAGGTCTTGAAGGCAGACATGATACAGGGCTGGATACCATGAATTCGGCTACGGAGCATGATCTTCCGGAGAGAAAAGCGGTAGAGGATATGAACCGGCCGGGAATGACCGGAGATGTGTATTCCGGCACTAAGAATGGCATGGACCGGACACCGGACCATGCACAAACCCGCAGGCTGAGTGAGCTGGAAGAAGCGCAGGACCAGGATACCCTCAGACGCGGGGATGCAGCGCGGGACGGCAGAAGTGGTGAAATGAAGGCGGACAGCCGTGATGAACTGCTGAGAGACCCCAGCCGCAGCCGTTAAGGCTTGATCACTGCACTTGTTTCCTGCAAGGGAAGCTATCCTATTGGTGAATACAAGAAGGGTTTCGCGGAAGTCCACCGGACTTCGCGAAACCCTTCTTTTTTCCGCTGTACAGGAGACTGTGCCCAACCGCAAAATGTGAGGAGCTTTGAAAAGTCGGCTTCAGCTGCTGGGTGCAGCACGGGGCAGGGGCTGTCGTCGCGGTGCCTGCGGCTATGGCAGTGGCAGCCTGAAGCCATTCCATTTCCTGCGGCAATGGGCGGTGCTTATACGTGTTCCTGCCTATGGCCGGTGGAAATAGTTGGATTTTCTACACTTGCTTATGAGCGTAGGACCCCTCGCCAGGAATTGGTTGGAAAAACAGCACTTATTAGGCTGCCAATTAATCAGCATAGAGGAAATGCCGGAAATTAAGATACGTTTATCCACTTAATCCTCTCAAAGACTCCAAAACGCCCAAATTAAGATACGTTTATCCACTTGCTAGTCGTACAGGGTGGATGCTGCACCTAGGCCGCTATTATGACCTAAAGCATGACCTGCAGCATGGAGCCAGTGTCCGGCCATCATGGAGCCAGTGTCCAGCCATCATGGAGCCAGCCTCCAGCCTACATCGAGCCCTCCGGTCTACATGGAGCCAGCATCCGGCTTACATCCAAGCCGCATCCGGCCTGGCCGCAGCCACCTGCGGGATTTCCTTGCCGGGCAGGAAATGAATGCTGCGGATGTAACGGATGGTTCGGCTCTGCGCCCGCATGATCACGGAATGGGTCTCGGCGCGTTCCTTGCCGATGAAGCGGACGCCGTTGAGAAATTCGCCGGAGGTGACGCCGGTCGCGGCGAAGATCACATCGCCGGTGCCGACCATGTCCTCCATGGTCAGCACCCGTGCCGGATGGTCCAGGCCCATTTGCAGGCAGCGCTGCAGCTCCAGCTGGCCTTCGGGCAGCAGCCGGCCCTGAAGCTCCCCGCCCAGGCAGCGCAGGGCGGCGGCAGCCAGTACGCCCTCCGGTGCCCCGCCGGAGCCCATGTACAGATCGACGTCGCTGTCCGGCAGCGCGGCGGCAATTGCCCCGGCCACATCGCCATGGCCGAGCAGCTTGATGCGTACTCCGGCTTCGCGCAGAATGGCGATCAGCCGCTCATGGCGCTTACGGTCCAGCACCATCACCGTCAGCTCGGAGAGCGCCTTGCCCGTAATCCGCGCGGCCTTGCGCAGCGTAGCTTCAGCCGGATCATCAAGGCTGAGCCTGCCGGCCAGCTCCGGCCCGCAGGCCAGCTTCTCCATATAGATATCGGGAGCATGGAGGAGGCTGCCCCTGTCGGCAATGGCGATGACAGACTGGGCATTATGCAGCCCGCAGGCGACCACTTCAGTTCCTTCCAGCGGGTCCACCGCCACATCGACGGAAGGTCCGTTGCGGGTCCCGACCCGTTCGCCGATGTAGAGCATCGGCGCCTCGTCCATTTCACCTTCGCCGATGACCACGGTCCCGTCAATGGAGACGGAATCGAACATGGAACGGATTGCGGTGGTGGCCGCTTCATCTGCCGCATGTTTGTCACCCCGGCCGATCCAGCGGGCTGAGGATAAGGCGCCCAGTTCAGTGACCCGTACAATTTCCAGTGCCAATTCACGTTCCATAAAGCTTCCCTCCAGTTTCGTCCGGTTAGATGTAACCCATAATAATGCCTGCGGTCTCTTCAATAGCCTTATCCGTAATATCAATAACGGGACAACCCAGCTTCGTGAACAGGGCTGCCGCATATTCCATCTCTTCTGTAATGCGCTCCAGGCTGGCATACTGTGAGCCTGTGGGTAGACCCAGCATTCTCAGCCGCTCGGAGCGGATCTTCAGCATATATTCAGGCTTCATGGTCAGCCCGATGATCCGGCCCGCAGGCAGGCTGAGGAGCTGCTGCGGCGGGCCTACCTCCGGAACGACCGGATAATTCACAACCTTCTTGCCCCGGTGGGCAAGGAAGATGCTAAGCGGGGTCTTCGAGGTGCGTGACATGCCGAGCAGGACGATGTCCGCCTTCAGCATTGCACCAAGGTCGCGCCCGTCATCGCAGGCAACGGTGAATTCAATGGCCTCCATCCGCCGGAAGTAATCCTCGTCCAGCTGATGCAGCAGTCCCGGGCGGGCCTCGGGGGCATCATCGAAGGTATCAATGAAGGCCTGCATCATCGGCCCCATAATGTCCACAATCCGCAGATCGAGGCGGACCGCCTCCTCGCGGATCATCTCCCGCAGCTCAGGCTGAACGAGCGTGTACGCTACGAAGCCCTGATGCTGAGCGGCTTCTTCCATTAACTTGCGAAGTTCATCTTCATGTCTGACGTTGCCGTATCTTCTGATGGTGACACGCTGATTCTGAAATTGGTGTATCACGGCCTGCACGACAGCTTCCGCCGTATCTCCAATCGAATCCGAGCATATCGTAATGAAATGGGTGGATGGCTCCATGCTCTATCGATTCCTCCGTTATCCTTTGGCTTCAAGCTCCAGAAGAAGCTTCACGATGGAAGTCTTGGTCAATCGTCCGACTACGTCCAGTCCGGGGGCGGACCCTTCCCCGCTGCCGGGAACAACCACCGGCAGACTGTCCACCTCGTGATAAATCATACGCTGTGCGGCATCAAGCACCGTATCATCAGGCGACACGGTCACTACCTTGGGCTGGCGGGTCATGACCATGCTAACTGGCATGGTAACCGCTCCCGGATTGCCGAGCGTGACCTTCAGGAAGTCCTTGCGCGAGGCGACGCCGGTCAGCCTGCCGTCGCTGCCGCAGATAATCAGCGTACCGACATCCTGCAGAAACAGGGTGACGACAGCATCCTGAATCGTCGTATTCTCGCGGATAATGACCGGGATGCTCTGAATGTCGCTGACCTTGGTATCCTGGAGCAGACCCCGGCTGTTATGGCGTGCGGCGGCCTTGCTGCCGGGGAAGTAGCCGACCTTCGGCTTCGCATCGATATATTCGAGCATAACCAGGATGGACAGGTCCCCCCGGATGGTCGGCCGGCTGAGGCCCAGGCTCTCTGCGATCTGGTCGCCTGTAATCGGCGCTCTTTTTTTCACAATCTCAATAATTTGCAATTGCCGGGCTGTCAGTTCGATCACAGTTTTCCTCCACTTTCGGGTTTACGTTATAGATACAGCATTCCTTGTTGGAAAAGGAGCACCGTTCGCCGATTCCCCCTTTCAATTGGACGTCCTATTTACAATATTACTTCCTAACTTTCTTATATAATACGCAATAATAATCTTAAATGCAATATATAGTACGTCATATATATTCACTAAAATAGGTTTCGCCAATGAAGCTGGCATTAATAAGGGAGCAGAACAGGCTCATTAACGGGGAATTGCCGCCGGATTGTGAATTTCAGCTCTGGGGCGCAGCCGTGAACCGGGAGGCCCAGACAGAACAGCGAAACAGCCCGGCGCCCTTTGGCAAGGGTCCGGGCTGTTGGAGTTCGGAGCGCAGAAGAGCTACTCTTGCGGGAGAGGCTCTATGCTTCCTTTTTGCAGCACAGAAGTCCCCGGCCGAGATTTGACAATCAGCTGCTTCAGTGCACCCGCATTCACAAGGATGGTTCCGGCAATGATGGTGAAGACGCCTAGCAGCGTTACCCAGGTTACGGCTTCATTATAGAAGACTAAGCCCACCCCGACGGCAATCGGCGGAGAGATATACAGCCAGGTGGACGGGAAGACCGGGTTGGTTTTGGCGACAAGCCAGTAGAACAGAGTGTGTCCCACCATAGACCCGATGACGGTCAGATAGAGCAGGGAACCGGCGGCCTTGAAGGACAGCAGGTAAGCGGGGTGCAGCGGCTCCGTGAAAAGTGACAGAAGGAACAGCAGCACACCGCCGTACATCATCTGGGCCGCGTTCAGCGCTATGGGGGAGACCCCGGTGAAGGCGGTGGTTACTTTTTTGGAATAGATCGCCCCTGCCGCATAGCATAGCTCTCCGATCAGCACGACAATACAGCCGATCAGCCAAAGCGGAGTGACGTCAGCGGCAAGGTTGGGCAGCACGAGCAGCAGTACGCCGGTGAAGCCGATGATACAGCCGATGAGCGAGTAGGCCGGAGCCTTTTGCCGGAGAAAAGCCGTCTGCATCAGCAGAATCATCATCGGACCGGTAGCGGACAGGACGGCGGCAAGCCCGGAGGATACATATTGCTCGGCCCAGTAGAGCGCGGCGAAGGTGCCGAAGGTCAGCGCTGCCCCGGTGAACAGCATTTCCTTGCGCAGCAGCAGAGAGAAGCGGGCTTTACCCCGCAGAACCATGAACAGGAACAGGCTGGCCCCGGCCAGGAAAAAACGCATTCCCGCAGAGAAGAACGGCGGCGCTCCGGCGTCAACGCCGATTTTGATGGCCAGGAAGGTGGTGCCGAAGATCAGACAGACAAGTGAATAAGCGAGCATAATCATGGTTCAATTCCCCTTTGCGGTGGTTGAGTGGCGGTTGCCCTGCAAGTATTCTGTTAATCATATCCGCATAGTCACAGAACAGATTGCAGAACATAGAACAGTTAGCGGGCGGAGTGCGGTACAATAGTTGCATAGTAGATTGACTCAGCGAAGCTGGAGAGGCGGGTTATGATAATGGGGAAAATAGTCGGAAGCGGGCCAAGCAATCCCTTGTTCCGCCAGATCTGTGAGTTCATGCTGAACCGGATGGCACGCGGTGAATGGAAGGCGCACGACAAGCTGCCGTCGGTCCGGGGACTGGCGGAGGAGCTGGGGGTTCACAGGCTGACGGTATTCAAGGCTTACCGGGCGCTGGCGGAGAACGGCAAGCTGTATGTCAGGGACAAATCCGGTTATTATGTTGCGCCCGGCAGCAGGCTGGAGCAGACGGTGGACGGGGAAGTGCCGGTGCCAGGCTATAACGTCTCAAGCCCGATGTCCGATATTCAGCGGATGCCGGTCACGTACCAGTTCTCCCAGGCCTTGATTGATCCGGGGCTGCTGCCGAACCTGTTTCTGTCCGATTATGTCAAAAAAGTATTCGACCTCTATCCGAAGGTCATGGGCACGTATTCCTCTGTTCAGGGGGATGAGGAGCTGCGCAGCACGCTGAGCGGCCATTTCCGCGATATGTATCAGCTTCAGTTATCGGCGGATGAGCTACTGATTACTTCAGGCGCGCAGCAGGCCATTAACCTCATAGCCGGGATCATGCTGGGACCGATGGATGCAGTGCTGGTGGAGCGGCCTACGTATAGTGTGGCGCTGGATATTTTTCGCCGGGCCGGGGCGCGGCTGGTGCCGGTAGAGATCACCCCGCAGGGGTATGATCTGGCGGCGGTGGAGGAGCTGATGCGCAAGGCTAAGCCGCGGATGTTCTATTTGAACCCGACACACCATAATCCGACAGGGGTTACCGTGCCTGCGGAGCAGCGCAAGCTGCTGGTCGAGCTGGCCGAGCGTTACCGCTGCCTGCTGGTCGAGGATGATCCGTTCCGGGACATGTACTTCGGGGCGGAGCCGCCACCGCCGATCTTCAGCTATGATACGGAGGGGTGGGTCATCTATATCAGCAGCTTCAGCAAATATGTCGCTCCCGGGCTGCGGATCTGTGCGGTGGCTTGCCGTTATCCGTTCATGGACCGGCTGATCGCCGCCAAATCGCTGGCCGACAACGGGACGCCGCTGCTGAATCAGAAGATCTTTCTGCACTACTACACCTCACCACGCCTGCAGCAGCATCTGGGCAAGCTGCGGATTGCCCTCCAGGTACACAAAGAGCTGATGGAGGAGACGCTTGCCGCCACCGGTTGGGAGTGGGCAGCGCCGCAGGGCGGGCTTAACCTGTGGGTGAAGCTGCCGGACAGCATCCCGGTAGATACGCTGTTCGCCCGCTGCATGGAGCAGTCCCTCTCCTTCGTCCCCGGTGAACTCTGTGATCCTCTGGGTACGATGAAGTCCTGGCTGCGTCTCAGCTATTCCTTCGCGAGTGAGGCGCTGCTGCGCGAGGGGATGCAGCGGCTGACTGCGATTGCGCGGGAGATTGAGGCGGAGGGGCAGCGGGGAAGAATCGGCGGGTAATTTGTTGACGGACGCTGCGCGGTAAAGAGGCGAAGTAGCTTAGATTGGTGAACTGGAAGAGCAACCTTTCTCTGTAAAATTCCGTCTGGGATTTAAGGAGGGGAATGCAATGTTTGAGAGAAAAAATCTCCGAAGCGGGCTGCTCTTGATGCTCAGTGTGCTGGTATTGTTTATGACTCTACTGACGGTACGCCCGCAGGTAACCTATGCTTGCTCCTGTGTGGTACCTCCATCGCCGCTTGAGGCAATGGAGAAGAGTACAGCGGTGTTTCAAGGTACAGTAATTTCAATGGAGAAGTCGTCCAAACTTATGCAATCCAGTGGTGACCCGGTGTATGTCACCTTTCAGACGGGGGCGCACTGGAAGGGTCAAGTGGGGGAGCGGGTGACGGTGAGTACAGCGCAGGGATCAGAGAGCTGCGGCTTTGAGTTCACCAAGGGAGAACGTTATCTGGTCTATGCCAGAGGAGGAGCAGAGGGGGCAGATGGGACAAAAGAGGCAGAGGGGAAGGCTAAGTTAACAGTCAGCCTGTGCAGCCGGACGGCCCTGTACTCTAATGCGCAGGAGGACCTGAATGAGCTGGGGGCGGGAATGTCCGTAGGCTCGCCTACGGAGCCGCCCGGGACTGCTGATGATCACGGGGCGGTCTCTGATCAGAATCCAACAACCATGCCTGAAACCACATCTGCACCTTGGCTGCTATACGCCGGTGCTGGTGCGGGAATCATAATCCTTGGAGCCGCCGCACTGATTCTCCTGCGCCGCCAATCGAACTTGCGCAAATAATCTGGAGCATCTGAAGTAACTCCTGAATTCAGCGGACGCAGGCCGGGTTAGCAGAGGAAGGGCAAATGAGGTGCACTAGTGCACTTGAATTCAGCGGATGCATGTCAAACGCACAAAGGAGGGGCACTAGCGCCCCTCCTTTATTCCGTATGCTCCTATTCTGTCACAACGGATATCGCCGGTACTCCGTCAGCCAGCTTATCAGCTCTTCTACGCATTCCTCCGGCGTCCGTTCCGCCGTGTGCAGTGTCAGCTCCGGGTCACTCGGAGCCTCATAGGGATCGGAGATCCCGGTGAACGCCGGAATCTCCCCGGAGCGGGCCTTGGCGTACAGCCCTTTGACATCCCGCGCCTCGCAGACGGGGAGCGGGCAGTCGACAAAGACCTCCACGAAGCCCGGCAGCTCCTGCCGGGCATAGCTGCGCATCGCGGCATAAGGGCTGATCACCGAGACAATGGTGATTACGCCGTGCCGGTTCAACATCGCGGCGAGGTAGACCGCCCGGCGGATGTTCTCGAACCGGTCCTCACGGCTGAAGCCGAGTCCCCGGCCCAGGGTGCGCCGCAGCTCATCGCCGTCCAGCCATTCCACCGCCAGCCCCCGTTCCCGGAGCCGGTCCGTAAGCAAGGCGGCAAGCGTAGACTTGCCCGCCCCGGACAGGCCGGTCAGCCATATCGTTAGCCCGGCCTGCCGGCTATGTGCCTGTATCTGATCCGTCATTGTACTATCCTCCCCGCGCCATAAGGTATCCGCTCCAGCAGGCCGGAGCCGTAGATCTGCTCCAGACCCAGCTCCGGCATATGGATGTAGCCGATGTAGCAGTCGCAGACCTTCATGCGGCAGCTCCGCTCAGCGGCCAAGCCCTCCAGCCCGTCGCGGTACAGGTTGCCGATTACCCCGCGGTCTTTATAGCAGCGTTTCACCAAGCCGGGGCCCTGCACGTAGAAGACGCTGCTTCCGGCATTACAGCGCGCGCCGAGACTGTCATAGTCTACAGCATTAATCTGAAAGTGCGGATCAATGCTGCTTAGGAAGGTAATATCCTCAGCGGTGTAATAATCCGTTCTGTCCTTGAAGGCGTTCACCCACAGGTAGACCTCCTCCGGCAAGGCGGCGCGCAGCGAAGCTATTGCCGGGAAAGCGCTGCGGATTCCCACACTGCCCACGCTAAAAGGTATCCCCCGCCGGTACACCTCCGTACACTGGGCCAGGAACCGCTCGCCTCTGACCTGGCCCGGGTGATAGGTCGCCCAGAAAGCGGCTTTGGCCGGGTTCAGCTCGCTAGTGAAGTCCAGCCGGGCCGACAGATTGGTCTGGATGGCGACCTTGTCCACATGCTCCAGATGGGAGAGTGTAACCATCGCCTCCCGGTACCAGCGGTGAATTAACCCTTCGCCATAGGGATTAAAAAAGATAGACAGCCGGTGGCCGGCCTCCCCCTGCGCCGTGACCCAGTCCACGAAGGCAGCGAGCTGGTCGCGGTCCTTGGCGAGGGTGGCGGCGCTGTCTTTGGTTTTGCCGAAGGGGCAGTAAGGACAGTCATAATTGCAGGAAGAGAGGGAGCCGCGGTAGTAGAGGACCGCCTTCATGGCAGGACGAATTCCTTCATCTGTTCCCGGATCTCGCCGGAGATGAACCAGTCGCCGATGGAGTCGGAGTAGCCGAGACCATCCGGAGTCAGCCGCAGGATGCCCTCATCATCCGTGGCGAAGCCACTCTGCACTAAGAGGCCCAGCTCGGGATGATCCGCCCACAGCGAAGTCCCGAACCGCTCGTTATAGTCTGAAATCCTCAGCCCTTCGCTGTGCAGGATGGCTTTCAGGATGAACCGCCGTTTCTGCTCAGCCAGACTCAGCACGATGCCGTAGTCGGCGGTATCATAACGCTCTGCTGTCACATAGTCCGCGATAATGCTCTCCGTAGCCTTGCGGCTGACGCCGTAACGGGAGGCATAATGCACATTCCGCGTGTAGGAGCGCGCGCCGCAGCCGAGGCCGACCATCCCTTCCTCCTGGCAGCTGTAGTTAAGGATCGCCTTGCCGGTCCCCGCAATCTCTTTGGCGAACCTGCGCATCGAGTATTGGCGGTAGCCATGCTCTGTCAGCACTGCGCGTGCCGCTTCATAACATTCATGACGGAGATCGAGCTGGTCCGCCAGATCGCCCGGCTTCACAATCGTATGCTCACGGGTGTATAGCGGATAGAGGAAGATTTCCTCCGGGTCATGCAGCAGTGCCTGATTCAGCGAATAGAGCCAGGAGTCCACCGTCTGCCCGGGGAGCCCGTAGATCAGATCCAGATTCAGAATCGGAAAATCATACTTGCCCAGCAGCTCCAGTGCACGGTACACCACCTCCGGGTCCTGCGGCCGGTAGATGGCTGCCGACTCGGCGGCCACGAAGCTCTGAATGCCCATGCTGACCCGGTCCACCGTATGCTCTTTCAGAATCGACAGCTTTTCTTCGGTCAACGTCTCAGGCGAGGTCTCGACGGAAATGGATACCGTGCTGAGGTCCACGCCCATAATGTCCGTAGCGATGCTGAACAACCGTCTAAGCTGCTCAGGCGCGAGCAGGCTTGGCGTTCCGCCGCCGATGGCGAAGCGCGCATAAGGCTTGTGTCCGGTGAAGGCGGCCCACTGCCGGGCCTGGCGTTCCAGTGCATCCACGTATTCGGCGTGGACATTGGCCCTTTTGTCGGGCAGCGTGAACAGGTTGCAGAAGCCGCAGCGTGCGCCGCAGAAGGGAATATGCATATACAGAAACAAGCTCTCCGCCGGCTCATCCCGCCACAGCTCTTCTAACGAAATGGGCGGACCCAGCGGACGGTAAGCGGTTTTGTGCGGATAAGAGTAGAGATAATTGCGGTAAGGATGGGCCGTAATCTGCTCCGTCCACTGCTGAAGCTCCCCTGAAGAGAAGGGAGGCGGTCCGTCTTGGTTCGTGTGATGCGGTTGCCGGATGGACGTCATACGTTCTCCTTTCTTTTGCAGGTGATAGTTATAAGAAAAATTCGCGGTAAGGCACATTCCAGACTGTCTCATGAGCCAGCCGGTGGCCCTGGTAGCCGTCTTCGCCGTACGCCGTGCCATGGTCGGAGAAGGCCAGGCAGAAGACCGGGTTGCCGCGTTCGCGGAACGCATCGAACAAACGCCCCAGCTCCCCGTCGGCATAACGCAGTGCAGCGCGCTGGCTGTCCACCGAATCCTTGCGGGCTCCCGGCAGGAACATATGGTTCGGGCCATGGATCGCCGAGACGTTGAGGAACAGAAACAGCCGCTGGTCCAGCGGCGTGTTGCCGAGCAGCTTCAGCGCGTGGTTCACCTGATGCTCCGTGGAGCGCGGGTTCGTCACCCCGAAGGTCATCCGCCAGTAGCTGTGCTGGAAGTAGCCGGGGAGGACGCGGGCGAGGGGCACTTTTTTGGTGAAAAAAATGACGCCCCCGATACACACCGTCTGATACCCCGCCGCCGCCAGTCCCGAGACCATATCGGGTGTATCGAACAGCCAGGTATGCGGATGGGTCTTCAGTCCGGTATTCCGCGAATGGAACAGCCGCACATGCTCAGCCTTATTCGTGTCCGCCGGAGTAGGCAGGAAGCCGCCGAAGAAGGCATGATGGGCCGCATACGTGAAGCTGCCGGGGGTGTGCCGCTTCTCCCAGGGGCCGCTGCCGCACAGATTGGGGCAATTCGCCTCCTCCAGCACAGCGGCATCATAGCGAAGGGTATCGAGTGTGATCATTAGGATATCGTGGGTGCCAACGATGGCATTCATATCGGTCATGGGGCCGGATTCCTCCCGGAGAGCTGCTTCATTTCCCATTCGTAGGTGCTGCAGCCCTGGTATTCAACATCATATAACAAGTCGCCAAAAGGATTCACATCCGCCGTATACGTCCGTCCCGCACTGCCCACCAGCACATCAATCCCCGCGATAGAGCAGCGCGGAAAAGCGGCCAGCGAAGCCTCCGCTGTCCGCCGCACCTCTGCCTCCTGCTCCTCCGTCAGCCCGGCCTCCGCCGGAGTCATCCGTCTGCTGCGCAGATGCAGATTCGTGATCGGCGTTGTACTGACCCGGGCTATCGAATGGCAGGCTTTACCGCCAACCACCAGCTGGCGGATGTCGAAGGACTGCCCGTCCTTACCTGGCTTAGGAATCCACTGCTCGGCATAAGCGCCGTGGCGGTACAGCCAGTTGATGATTCCGGCCAGGCGGGTGGAGTCGGTATAGCGCTGTAGCTTGCCGGAATTATAATACACCGGTGGCCGGGTAATATAGTTCTCTACCCCGATGGTGGTCACCGCCAGCTCCGCCCCGGTCGCCGGGTTGAGCTGATAAGCGATCACCCCGGAGGCGGCGGAGCCGCTGGCCAGCTTGATGAACACGCGGTGCATCCGCTGCTCATGCATCAGCTCGCGCAGGGACGCGTAGTCCACGGGGGCTTGTCCGCTGCTGCTGCGTAGCGGGCGGGGCACCGGAACACCAGCCTCCGCGAGGAGCTGCTGGGTGCGGCGCTTGTCGGTCATGGCGGCAATCTCCGCCGGATCATTGGTCCAGCGGGCGGCGGGCAGGAGCTGCCCGGCCTCCCGCCGGAGCCGCGCCAGCAGGCGGCAGTAGCCGCGGAACCACTGGGACGGGTGATGCAGCACCCCGGGCAGCTCCTGCAGGGCTGCGGCCGCTTTGAAGCTGAGCGGACGCAGGTCCGGCTGCTGCCCGAACGGGTGCAGCGAGTCATCGGCGTCCGGGAAGTCCGGCGCGCCGAGTGCGATCAGCGCCCGCTCCAGCGCGAAGCTGCCGCCCGGGGATTCCAGGCGCAGCTGCGGCGCCTGGCCCCCGGCCTGCAAGGCGGGGGCCAGCAGCTCCGCGAGCGGCTGGTTCTCCAGCAGCGCGGCGTAGGGAATCAGGAGCACCGGGGGCAGGCCCAGGCGCTCCATTGCCTGCTGGATGCCGGCCGAGCGCCGGTCGCCGGGCTGGCAGAATACAATCAGCGGTGCTGCGCGCTGCATTACTCGGTGATGGACGGATACCGCCAGTCATCATCGTCAGCGCTTTGCTGCTGGTCGCTGACATCGACCGGCAGTCCGCTGTTCTTCAGGCGGTCCATCATTTCATCCGACATATAATGATAGCTCAGGTTGATATGCTTCAGGCCCTTAACCCGTTCACTGGCCAGAATGGCCTCCGCGCCTTCATCGCTGAGCGTCCCGAGCGACATATCGAGCGTATCGAGCTGGTCCAGAATCGGGGCGTCTGCCAAGGCCTGGGCAATCTCATCCTGGATTTCACTGTTTTTGAGTCCGAGATAGGTAAGCTTAGGGAACTTTCCGGGCTCGATCAGCGGCAGAATATCCTCCAGTCCGCCGTCGAAGCCGTAATTGTCCACACCAAGGTATAATTCCAGCTTGCGCAGATTCGGCAGGCGTGAGGCGGCGACGTCCGCCAGAACGTCCTTGCTGAGTCCGCCGGTAATAATTATGAGTTCTTCAAGCTTGTCATGCTGCAGCTGGCTCAGACGCAGATCGGTACCGCCTTGTGCAGTCAGGGATTGGAGCTCAGGATAAGCGGGCAGCAGCGGCGAGAGGTCGGTCTGGTTGATCCACGAGATTTCACATTCCTCATAGCTCATGTCTCCGATGAACAGCTTGCGCAGCGCCGGGAAGCTCGCTTTATGCTTCACCAGAGCCTCAACGACAAGCTCCGAGCTCTGCTCATAGGCCTGTCCCCAATCACCAATCGTCAGGCTGGTCAGGGTAGCCGCTTCTGGGCTGCTGCTTAAGCGTTCAATCTCCGTCTCCATCCGTTTGCCTTCCTCAAATGCATCGTAATCAATACTGAGCTTCACTGCTGTCATGAACAATCCCTCCCGGAAAATAGTACCTTCCAAATCACCCTAACATGTAGGGTGAGGGAGAGTCAAATAACAGAGGAACATGTGTCCCTATTTGCCCGTTAACTCCTGTAACCACGGGGGTGCGCAGGCCAAATGTAATCGGAAAATCGATCACAATCAGTACGTCGATCGTGTGCGAGCCGAATATATGTGGAAAAGCGAACACAATGCGCCGGGCGAGGGTGAGTAGGGCAAATGTATGTGGAAAACAACATACAATGTGCAACTGCTGGAGTGAGCGGGGCAAACGTATGTGGAAAACAACACACAATGTGCAACTGCGGGAGTGAGCGGGGCAAATGTATGTGAAAAACACCATACAATTTGCAACTGCGGGGGTGCGTGGGGCAAATGTATGTGGAAAACAACATACAAGTACAACCACGGGGTTGTGCGGGCCGAATGTATGTGGAAAACAACATACAATGTGCAACTGCAAGGGTGAGCGGGGCAAATGTATGTGGAAAACAACATACAATGTGCGCGTCGAAGCTGCGTGGGCCGAATGTATGCGAAAAACCGAACACAATGTACCGGGCGGAGGGCGTGCCAGGGCTTGCCGTGAAGGAAGCGTCACGGCCCGCACCTACACTCCCGCCGAGATGGCCCGCCCCGCGCGCAAAAGAGCGCAAAAGAGCACTATCCGCCCGGACGGGAGAATAGTGCTCTGACGGGGTATAGTGCTCCGAAGGGGATATTGCCCGGACGGGGGAATAGTGCTCTGCATGAAGAAGTCGGTACTTGACGTAAGCTTCAGCCTGCTCACTGACGTAAGCTTCAGCCCGCTCCGCCAGCCCGCTCACTGACGTAAGCTTCCTCCCTACCGCAGCCCGCAACTCACCCGTCCGCTCACACCCACCCGAACAACCGGGCCAGCGTTGCCACTGCGAAGGTTACAAATATGGCGATGGCCAGCGGAATGACGGCGGAGAGCACCGCCCATTTCATGCTTTTGGTCTCCTTATAGATGTTCACCAGCGTGGTGCCGCAGGGATAGTGAAGCAGCGAGAACAGCATCATATTCAACGCGGTCAGCCAGGTCCAGCCGTGGCTCAGGAAGATGTCCTTGATGCTGCCAAGGCCTTCGATATCGACCATGGCGCCGGAGGACATGTAGCCCATAAGCAGGATGGGCAGCACGATTTCATTGGCCGGCAGCCCGAGGATGAAGGCCATAATGATGAAGCCGTCCAAGCCGAGCAGCTGGGCGAACGGATCGAAGAAGGCAGCCATATGGTTTAGCACACTTTCGCCGCCGACCATGATGTTGCCAAGCACCCAGGTGATAATGCCTGCGGGAGCGGCCACAATAATGGCCCGGGTCAGGACATTCAGGGACTTCTCCTTGGATGAGCGGACAATGGTCTTCCAGATCTGCGGGCGGCGGTAGGGCGGAAGCTCCAGCGTGTAGTGTGTCGGCACTCCCCGCAGCGCAGTTCTGGACATGACCCAAGATACGCTCAGCGTGACGACAATTCCGATCAGCACGATGCCCATCAGGACGAGCGCGGTGGAGAAGGTACGCAGCGCCCCGGTCGTGGCCGCCCCGACCATGAACATGGAGGAGAGCAGAATCAGCGTCGGCCAGCGCCCGTTGCAGGGGACGAAGTTGTTGGTCAGAATAGCCAGCATCCGCTCGCGCGGCGATTCGATGATGCGGGTGGACAGAATGGCGGCGGCGTTGCAGCCGAAGCCCATCGACATCGTGAGGGCCTGCTTGCCGTGGCCGCCGGACTTCTTGAACAAGCGGTCCATATTAAAAGCCACCCGGGGCAGATACCCGAAATTCTCCAGCAGCGCGAACACCGGGAAGAAGATCATCATGGGCGGCAGCATGACGCTGATGACCCATGAGGTGCCCCGGTAGAGGCCGAGGACCAGGACGCCGTGCAGCCAGTCTGGTGCATGAACCGCCGTGAACCCGGCGGTCAGATACCCTTCGATCCAGCTGAAGAGGGAAGCCAGCCAGCCTGACGGATAGTTCGCTCCGGCAATGGTGATCCAGAAGACCAGCCCGAGGCCGGCCAGCATAATCGGGAACCCCCACAGCTTGGAGGTGACGATACTGTCCAGCTTATAGGTGCTGCTGAGCTTCTTCTTGTCCTGGTAGGTGACGGCCTCGCTGCAGATTCCGGCAGAGACGCCGTAGATTCCGCTGACAATCTCGTCGCGGACCCCTCCCCGGTCGGCCAGCTTCTTCGCGGCAGCGAACAGGGAATCGATCCGGTCATGACCGTTAATGGCATGCGGTGACTCCATGGCCGGCCACCTCCCCGCTGACGGGAATATCCTTGCGGGATATCCTGGATTTGAGTGAACTGAGCAGACTGTGGTCGCCGTCCAGCAGCCGCAGGGCGATCCAGCGCGCCGGATAGCTGGAGCCGACCGTCTGCTCCACCATCGGGATCAGCTCGGCGATGCCCTGCTCAATCTCCTTGCTGTAGGTGATCTTCAGCGGCTCTGCCTGGAATGCGCCGGTGGCGACGCGCTCAATCTGATCGAGCAGCTCTTCGATGCCGGTCCGGTTACGGGCAGAGATGGCCGTGACCGGAACCCCAAGCCGCTTGGCGATTCTTGTCAGATTAATGTCGATGCCAAGCCGCCGGGCTTCATCGATCAGGTTGATGCAGACGACGGCCCGTCCGGTAATCTCAAGTACCTGCAGGGCCAGATTGAGGTTGCGCTCCAGCGACGTTGCATCCAGCACCACCAGCGTGACATCCGGCTGCTCGAAGATAATATAATCTCTTGCCGCCTCTTCATCGGCGGAGTTGGAGTAGAGAGAGTATGTGCCGGGAAGATCAACCGCAACATAGGTGTGCTCCTTATGGGTGAACCGGCCTTCGGCGGTGACCACGGTCTTGCCCGCCCAGTTCCCGGTATGCTGGCGCAGTCCGGTGAGCAGATTGAACAGGGTGCTTTTGCCGGTATTGGGATTGCCTGCGAAGGCAACAGTATACTGGCTCATCCTTCTCCACCTCCAATGATCTCTCCATAGATGAGGGAACTCTCTTCGCGGCGCAGGGCAATCGTTGTGTTGCTGATCCGGTAAGCGGTAGGGTCTCCAAGCGGACTGCGCCTCAGCACTTCTACGCGGTTCCCGGCGACGAATCCGAGATCCAGCAGCCTTCTCCGCAGCACGCCCTGAACCTCGATGCCGCTGATGCGCAGAGTGCTGCCATTCGCAGCTTCAGATAAGGGAATAACGGCTCCAGCCATAAGATCACCTGCTTTCATATCTTTTCGCTTTTCGTTAATTCTCTAGTGTTCTTATATAATTATCCTTAAGTATGAGATATGCACTTGTACCCAATATTGTGCCTGGCACAGATTATTGCAGCTTACCACAATATTAGTATACGGAAATGAATTTGTCCTTGCAACAATAATGTTTCCTTGAGGAAACAAAAAGATAGCAAGATTGATCAAAAAGGCTCACGGGGCTTGCTATATACTTTGAATTGCCGGGGGGTGAGAGAAGTGTACTACCAACTGATTCACAAAAGCATCGAGTACATTGAGCAGCATTTGGAAGATGAACTGGATCTGGAGAAGGTAGCCAAGGCAGCGGGGTTGTCCAAATATCATTTTCACCGGATCTTCCGGAAATACGTGAACAAGAACGTCCACGAATACATCCGGACCCGCCGTCTCAGCCAGGCCGCGAATCTCCTGCTGTATTCCGGGGAGCGGATTCTGGACATTGCCCTGCAGTACGGCTTCGAGAGCCAGGAGGCCTTCACCAGAGCCTTCAAGGAAATCTACGCTTTGCCGCCTGCCCAGTACAGAACGCAGGTAAGACAACTCATTAAGGAAAGAGAGGTTTACACAATGACAGAAATTACAGGCTGGAAAATAACCGGGACTCATCCCGAGAAGTACAAGGCGGAGATCGATCCCCGGGTCTGCTATAAGACAAGTCCCTCGATGCACCTTCAGTCCATTGAGGACACAGGTCCGGACGAGAGTGTATTCGGAACCTTGATGCAGCAGTTTCAGGCAAGCCGGTATGCGGGCAAAAGAATGCGCTTCTCCGGGTTTATAAGAGCGGAGGAGGTCGAGGGCTGGAGCGGCCTGTGGATGAGGGTAGATGACAAGAGCGAGAATCTGCTGGCGTTCGACAATATGCAGAACCGGAGCATCCGGGGAACCACGGAATGGAACCATTATGCTTGTGTGCTCGATGTTCCGCCCGAAGCCGATGTGATCAATATCGGCATTCTCCTAAGCGGCAACGGACAGGTATGGCTGGGGGAATGTGAATTCGAGGAAGTGGGCAAGGATGTCCCGGAGACTGGCGTGATGACGACAGATCTTCTGCCGGAGGAGCCGCAGAATCTGAAATTCAACCAGCAACCGGCAGACTCCGCTTCAAGCTGAACGCTGGCAGAGGCCGCGAATCCATATCGAGACGGCCAGCAGCAGCGGAATGGCGACCTGGAAGAGCGGGTCCAGCTTCAGGCTTGGCCCCAGGCCGATGGCGATATGCTGGGTATAATCCCGCTCAATGAAGGAAGAGCCGTAGATTACCGCGCCGACAGGGAACACCCACCACTTCGCCGGCCTGCCGGTCAGCTCCGCTGCGGCTTTGACCGAGCAGAAATAGAAGAGCATCATCTTGATCAGCAGCCCCATGTAGAGCTGGATCGTAACCAGGATATCCAGGCGTTCCACGAATTTGAGGTTGGATAAGACCCGGACGGTTTTGAGAAAAGGCAGCTGGCTGATTCCCGCAATCACCGGGCCAAGAACTGCCACGTTGAGCGCATTCATGAAGACCAGGAACGCGCTGATCAGCAGGTAGGCGTTAATGGTAGCTTTTACAGGCACACCGGGCTTCTCCCAT
The DNA here is from genome assembly GCF_037977055.1 of Paenibacillus sp. FSL K6-1096. Taxonomy (NCBI): domain Bacteria; kingdom Bacillati; phylum Bacillota; class Bacilli; order Caryophanales; family Paenibacillaceae; genus Paenibacillus; species Paenibacillus sp. FSL K6-1096. The sequence goes on from NZ_CP150274.1 coordinate 4,986,666, forward strand.
AACGTCCACAGCATCAGGAACACAATCATCTGCCCGAAGGGGAACGAGACGATCTCCGGCAGGGCAGCCTCCAGGACCGGTAACGGTCCCTTTTCCATGACCGGAAGCAGGCGGCCGAAGTCGATGGCACCCATGAGGCTAAGCAGCAGAACAAGCAGCGCATAGAAGAACAGCATGAACGGCAGCAGCACCTCGGGCAGCCGGAAGACCACCTCGGCTCCTTTCCAGATCGCATACAGGGCCAGCAGTACGAAGATCAGCATCGTGACCGATATCGGGGTGGTGGGCAGCATGGTCATCGCCGTCAGCTCGCCGAGATCGCGGACATTGCGCATAGACTGATAGGCAAAATACAGGCTGTAGACCCCGCCGATACACGCGCCGGGCACTCTTCCAAAATGCAGCCTGAGCATCCCGATGAGATCGGTGCCCGCAGAGCGGCGCTGAATCCACAGCAGAAGCAGGAGCAGAATGAAGCCGGCGGCCGAGCCTGCACACATCGCCAGCCAGGAATCCTGCTGCGCTTTGCCCCCAAGCAGGAACAGCGGTGTGCTGCCGATTTCAAACAGCATGATCATGAATGCAATCTGCAGGGAAGAGACCTGTTCTTTGCTTGGCATATGGCTGCTCAGCCTCCTAACCAATAGATAATCGCTCTGCCGGCAGGCTGGAAGACTGCCGTATACAGGGAGCCCAGCGAGAGATGCGGGGTATCTGTAATTCCGCAAATATGAAGATAGGCGGCATAGGCCAGGATACAGCCGAGCCACAGCCGGTGCAGCCTGCGGCCTTCCCCGCGCAGCCGGGTACAGCCCCAGAGATAAGCAAGGACGTAGAGTATAAGGATGATCGCTATTCTCATAGGCAGCTCCTGGCTCCTTTACTCCTGCTGGACAGATTTGAATGATTTATTGCTGAGGCCGGTCCGCTCGATCTTCAGCGAGACATGGGGGCGGATCTCCAGCTCCTGAAAGAGACGGTCCCAGCTCTTCTCCTGCTCAATCTGCTTCCAGCGCTTCGGATCGCTCCGGTGGATTCTCACGGCAAACCCGGTGACGTCAGCGCCCAAGCTTTTCACCTCTGCCCATGAACCCTTCATCAGCTCCAGCACACGCTGCTCCAGCGATTCCTCCATTTCCCGGATGGCCTTGCGGTCGTTCAGATCCATGACGCTCCCCAGCTCGGTAAGCACGCCTGCACCCTCGACATCAACATCAATCACATAATGATCCTTAGCCCAGACCGGCCGGACTGTGGTGGTGGAATTCTGCAGAATGAACGATGCATCCAGCTTATCGCTTACAGACGGGCGCGAGGCGAAGGCAATGGTGGCAGAATCAACCGTATCGGTCAGAAAAGACAGCCCAAACGCCTGTTGCTGGCTAAGCCACCCCGCGAAGGTATCCCCCTTAATGACCCCCAGCCTGCCCAGCGCCAGACGGGAAGGAAGGTCGGTAACGCCAATTTCACTAGTCTCATCCATCGTCTGGGGGCCGGTCAGCAGAATCTCCGGCAATACCGCGCTTCGGGATTCGGAGGAGAGGGCCATCGCCAGCTCGTAGAGGCGGATGCCCGGATAATAGGACAAAAGCTTCGATTCCTGTTCAATCATCAGCTGGATGCCGGCGCCCTGATTCTTGGTCATCTGCATCAGCTGGTCCAGAATATTCCCGGCATCCCCCTCAGACAGAAACACAAAGACCGTCTCGCGTGCATCCTGCTTGCGCAGGAACATATCGATGAGCTGATTGATCCCGTGCATGGCCAGGCTTTTGCCGATTACAGTGATTCTGGAGTGGGAGAAGAACATCTCCCGCGTACTGGTCAGATTCGTCCGTTCGATCGCCTCCATGATCGTCTTACCTTTGACGGTGAAGGTGAGGAACGGCGGTGAGCTGGTGCTCCCGCCCCCGCTGCCGCCCATCCCGCTGGAGCCGGAGGAAGGATTGATTACCTGGTAGGTTGCCTTCCACTGGTTATCCTCCCAGTCATAAGCTGAGCCGGAGGTAATGCCCAGCTCGTTCAGCTCGCGGTCATCCCAGCAGCCGGAGAGCAGAGGCGCGAGCAGCGGGAGACAGAGCAGGAGACGCAGCAGTCTTCGAGGTGTATTCATGTCTCCCACTCCTTCCGTTTCCTTCTTGACTGGTATACCCGGTTCAGCAGGAGCGCCCCCAGCGGAACCAGTACATTGAACAGGAAGAAGACGACGAACCGTGCTTCCTGGTTATAGTTGTTCAGTCTGTCTATGCTCTGCCAGGAGAAGAGGCATTCCAGGGCAATGACCAGGCCAAGCGCACCGGTGAAGGGGCTGCTGCTCACCCGGAACGTCTGCTTGAAGCATTCCACGGTTGCGAACAGGAAGATTCCGAATTTCAGATAGATCGACAGCACCCAGTAGGAGATGAAGAGGATATCCAGCTTCTCAATGAATTTCCCGATCCGGAGGATTCCGACAGTAGCGAACCCGGGATAGGCGCTAAGCTTGATGAATTCCGGGCCAAAAGCCATCAGGGCAGTAACCAGGGAGAACATCATCAGCACAGCCACGAATAACAGGCCCGTCCAGCCGATGACTCGCGCCCGCTTGGGATATTGCAGATACGGGGCGAGGAACAGCAGCACTGCTACTTCGGACATCCAGGCGGTTGGTGTCAGGCTGGCCAGCGTGATTTCGGCCAGATTATGGTCGAACATGGGCAAGAGCTGATGCACATTCAGATCAGGGTACAGCCCGAAAACATACAGCGGAATGAAGAACAGGAACAGCAGAATAACGAGGCTGTTGACCCTGGCCATTGCTTCGATCCCTTGTCTGACCATATAGATGGTAATGAGCAGAATCAGGATGACCAGCACGGTGACCGGAGTCTTGATCAGCACATTATCCTTGATGAAATTAACGAATTCACGCAGAATCGTCGCCGTGGTATCGAGATAGAATTGCAGCATGAACAGACCAAGGATGCAGGCGGCTGCTGGAGAACTCCGGTTCCCGACCCATTCCAGAAAAGGAGCGCCGTTGCTCTCCCGAATGACAGTTCCGATAATCCATGCGATGAGCAGGCCGGCGGCGGTGGACAGGATAATCGCCAGCGGAGCGTCTTGCTCTGCATAGGTGCTTATAATTATAGGCAGCACAACCGTGGCTGTCGGCAGAATGGTGTTGACGACGAGCATGGCTGCCTGGGTGGTGCCGATTTTCCCGTTCATGCGGAACCCTCCCCCTGCGGTTGAGGCTGTGCCGGTGACGGCAGCTCTGTTCCTTCAGACGGTTGCGGCTTCTGGTCCGGTGTTTGTCTGCGCGTCTCCTTGCCCAGGTACGTCTTGGGGCGCATATTCATGTTCCATAGCGGAACGCGGATGAAGATATCCTTCAGATAACGCGGGACCATCGGCGCAACCGGAGACAGATACGGAACCCCGAAGGAGCGCAGGCCCGCCATATGAATCAGCAGCACCATCAGGAAGGACATGATGCCGAACAGTCCAAGCGTTGCCGCGATGATCATCATGACGAAGCGGATCAGCCGGATCGAGTTGGCGATGGCCAGTGACGGAATGACAAAGTTCGAGATGGCGGTAAAAGAAACCACAATGACCATCGCCGCCGAGACCAGCCCTGCCGAGACGGCAGCCTGACCCAGCACCAGGGCGCCGACAATCGAGATAGCCGGTCCGATCGTGCGGGGCATCCGTACGCCTGCCTCACGCAGTACATCGAAGGTCAGCTCCATGAGCAGCGCCTCCGCGAAGGCGGGCAGCGGCACGCCTTCGCGCTGGGCGGCCAGACTGATCAGCAGCGTGGTCGGCAGCATCTCCTGATGAAAGGTCGTGACGGCAATGTAAAGCGCAGGCAGCAGCATGGACACGAAAAAAGCGCTGTAACGGATCAGCCGCAGGAAGGAGGAGATGTCATACCGCTGGTAATAATCCTCGCTGGATTGGAAAAAGTTGAAGAAGGTCGATGGAGCCAGCAGGGCAAAGGGCGTGCCGTCAATAATGATTCCGATTTGCCCCTCCAGGATGCCTCCGGCCATCGCATCGGGCCGTTCCGTATTCTGAATGGTGGGAAAAGGCGTCAGACCGCCGTCCTGAATGAATTCTTCAATATAATTGCTCTCCAGAATAGCGTCCGTGTTGATGGCCTCCAGCCGGCGGCGGATTTCAGCCAGCACCTGCTCACTGGCCAGGCCCTTCAGATAGATGAGGGCAATACCGGTCCCGGTACGCTGCCCGATCCGGTATTCTTCTATCCGCAGGTCCGGGGTTTTGAGCCGGCGGCGCAGCATGGCGGTGCCTGTGCGGAGGTTCTCGGTGAAGCCTTCCTTGGGACCGCGGATGACTCCCTGGGAGGTCGGCTCGTTGATGCTCCGTTTCTCCCACCCGGCAGTATCTGCGGCCAGCGCAGCCTGCAGGCCCTCGAACAGGATCAGCGTATAGCCCTCAAACAGCAGGTTCAGCAGCACTTCTAGGGTTGTGCTCTCCTTGACGCTTCCGACCGGGAGCAGATGATCCTTGACCTGACGGAAGGCCGTCTCTGCGCTGTGGCCCTCTCCGCCTTGCGTCTCCTTGTCCATGAGCGGCTGAAGCACCGTCTGGTTAACTGCGTCAGCGTTGACAAGCCCATCAATATAGATGAAGGCCAGCGCCAGAGGAGCTAAGGCTTCGTTCCGCAGATGGCGGATCACGATATCCGGACTGTCGCCGATCCGGCGGCTGATCTCGTCCAGGTTGGCCGCCAGTGAGGGCTCCAGCAGGAACGGCGCGGGTACCGATGCTTCTATGGGATCTTGCGAGGGCCGGCGGCTCTTCTTCCGGTTATGAGGCATGATGAAGCCTCCTTTCTGCAGAAATCTGGATGTTGTGGATGTATTATCCCCCGCAGAAGGATGCCTTATTCTGCCTGAATCCGCAAAAAAAGCATTTCTCCCGCCTGTCAGTCAGAGGAGAAATGCTGTATAGTTGTAGCAGTTAACGGGTCTGAACGACCAGCGCGTTGCTGATCAGGCGTCCCGGAGTGGTCAGGTACTTGCCGTTATAGTACAGGCCGCTGGAGGCGCCGCCATCCAGATTCATCGCCTGATAGGCTCCCGCCTGCTTCATAATCTCGGCAAGCTGCGGGATGGTTGCCCCGCCGGTGGTCAGCAGGATCAGCTTATGGTCCCGGGTGATCCCGAGTGCGCTGCGTGCGCCTCCGCCGGTCAGGATTTTGGGGTCACGGAAGCCTTCGGCCGCAACATTCAGCGCGACCTTTCCGTTGACCAGCAGCCGCGGGCCTGCCTGCAGGGCACCTTCGATAGAGCCGGCATCGAAGCGGGCCTTGAATTCACTGCCTGGGATCAGCTCGGCCAGCATGTTGCGGTCGTAGGCGAAGACGGCCCTGTTGTCTCCGGGGCTGTTCTTCAGCATTTTGCCGCCGCTGATGATATAACCGTAAGGGGCCTTGAAGGCACCGTCCGTATAAGCAGCGAAGAACGTGCCGTTGATGGCAGCTACTGCCTGGCTGCGCTTGGCAATGCTGGCGAGCGCTTCCGTGCGGCCGACGGTATTGCCTGCCAGCACAGCGTCCAGCCTCACGGATGGATGCAGCAGAGAGACGGTTACCGTCTGCACACTGAAGGAGCGTCCGCCGATCTTGTAGGTATGCTTGCCGCTGACGACAGCGTGCGCTCCGCTCTTAATCAGACTGCCGTTCTGTACAGGCAGAGTGGCCGTCACAGCGGTGCCTGTATTTGCTCCGCTTGTCAGTGTCAGCGATCCGGCGTCCTTGTTCCACTGAAGCTGTATGCCGAGCGTCTGGCTTATGAGGGACAAGGGGACATAGGTTGTCCCGTTATCACTGAACGGCTGGATGCCCAGAGCTACGGGCTTGCCGTTGACTGAAGCGCTAGCCGTGCCCGGAGTGAAGATAATGGATTGTTCATCGCGTGTAATTTGGATCTGATTCCCGGCAGGTGACAGCACCGACTGAATGCCGGCGAAGCCGTTCAGGAACCGGAGCGGGATGAAGGAATGATTCTGCTTGTCCACGTATACGGCAAGCTTGGTGTGCGGCGCCGCAGCGGCGCCGGAGGACAGTGCAGGAAGCAGCACGGCCAGCAGACAGAAGGCGGTAAAGAGGGAAAGCAGTTTTCTCATCATACAATAATCTCCTTTGGAATCTAGCAGCAGGACTGCGGTGTAGGGTGAATCTGGAATGGACTCCAGAATGCGGAACTCAAGCTTTCATCATATAATCAGCGCCATGGATCGTCAATGGGATGAATAGTATCCGGAAAATACCAGCTCAAGAATAGGCAGATTCTGCCGATAATATGCTTAACACTATTAGAAGTCTTAGGTTTCACATGATAGCTTCGCTTTTGTTCAGAATATGTTCAGTTTGGACGTGTACAGTAGCGCTTGAACGCGATGAATTTGATGACAGGCCACAGGAGGGTGCAGGCATAATGGAAGAGGCCCGTAATTATATACTGACAATTCTATCTTTATGTATAGGTTTCCTGACGGTATACACAATGCTGCGACTAACCCGGGGCTTCTCCAGACAATCCCCGAGATCCCGTGCAGTCCGCTCCAGTCTTGCTGTGCTGGTGATCCTTACCGGCCTGGGCATGATGCACCTGCTGGGCAGCAGTACACAGTCCGGCTTCGCCACGGAACGGGGCAGCCAGCTGATTCCTCTGGCGCTGTATACGCTGACTCTGGCGGTGATTCTGTACCTGCTTTTGCGGGTGCGCCAGCTGATTGGCGAGCGCGAGCAGCTTAAGGAGCTGGCCTACCGGGATACGCTGACCGGCCTCATGAACAAGAACGGCATGGATCATTTCTGGGGGCATTGCAAATCCGGCGAACCGCTTGCGGTTTTCTATCTGGACCTGAACCGCTTCAAATCGATTAATGATACGCTTGGCCACCATACAGGAGATCTGTTGCTGCAGGCTGTAGGCACCTGCCTGCAGCAGTTCACCCGTAAGGGCAAGCGGCATATTTTCCGGGTAGGCGGGGATGAATTTGTCATTATCGCCAAGCGCTGCAGCCGCAAGGATGCTGAGCAGCTAGCCCTGAACGTGCTTGAACGTCTTACCCGGAACTACAGGCTGGAGACCCATGAATTGTTCGTGTCAGCCAGCATTGGAGTCACGATCAGCCAGGGCAGAGTTGACCCGAAACGGCTGATCCAGGAGGCAGATTCCGCCATGTATACGGCGAAGCAGCTGGGAAGCGGGCGATATGCTGTCTACAAAGAGGAGAGCTTTCAGCCTCCTGTCAGGCTGGTCAGCAGCTCCAAAGCCCAATAGCGGTGGCCGGGCGGCCCCGCAAAATAAGCACAAACGGCGTTGCCGCTCTTGTAGAGAGAGGCAACGCCGTTTCTATTTGGTCCTTAGAGGTCTCTGGCGGATAGAAGCCCGGCCAGGACATCGGGATAATCCGTAATGATGCCAGCGACTCCTGCTTCAATCAGCTCCTGCATCCGTGTGGAATCATTCACGGTCCAGGGATGGTAGACAACCCCCTGCGCAGCTGCTGCGCTCACGAACTCGGGCAGAGCCGAGGAGTGATGGGCATGCAGCGCATCGGCCTGCAGACTGGCGGCATAATCCCATGGACGGTACAGGCCCTCACCATAGAGAATCCCCGTACGGATCTCCGGGGCCAGCTTCTTGCAATGGGCCAGCGAATAATGATTGAAGCTGGAGATGACGACCCGCTCGCTCATGCCCTGTTCCCGGACAGCGGCAATCACCTTCTCCTCCATGCCGGGGTAGAAGAATGTCCCGTTCTTCAGCTCGATATTCAGAATCGTGTCCCGGCCCTGAAGCAGATCCAGCAGCTCCTCCAGCGTCGGAATCCGTTCTCCGGCGAACTCAGGGCTGAACCAGGAGCCAGCGTCCACCTCCAGAATCTCACGAAGTGTCTTATCCTTCACATAACCGCTGTCGGTAGTGGTACGGTTTAAGCTCTCATCATGAATGACGATCACTGCTCCGTCACTCGTCATCTGTACGTCCGTCTCAATCCCGGTTGCCCCCAGCTCAAGGCCTTTGCGGAATGCCGCCATCGTGTTCTCCGGGGCGGCTGCGGATGCGCCGCGGTGCGCAAAATTAATGATGTTCATGTAGGGTTATTCCCTCCGTTTCAGTGATGTGCTGCTGCCCGTAGTTGACGGGCCCCCTATAGTATATTCCACATGTCCGCAAGAAACCATGTCAGGGAACGAGGAAGCAGGGGGGGCTTGAAATTGAACATGGTGTGCACGGCAGCAATCGCTTAGAATAGACATCAATCAGAATACATAGAGAAGGAAGCGATAGGATTGAAATTTTGCCTGGAATGCGGAAGCCGTCTGGTACTGAAGGAATGCAGCGGAGAAGGGGAGGTGCCGTACTGTGAAGCATGTGCCGCATTCCGGTTCCCTGTGTTCAGCACAGCGATGAGTACAGCGGTGCTGAACCGGGAACTGGATAGAATTCTGCTGATTCAGCAGTACGGACGCAAGAATTACATTCTGCTCGCAGGTTATGTGAATAAGGGAGAGAATGCCGAGACGGCTCTGGTTCGTGAAGTGCACGAGGAGGCGGGGCTTGAGGTCATCGCCTATGAATATATGCGCAGCGAATATTTTGCCCCGTCCAATACGCTTATGCTTAATTTCATCAGTGTGGCGGATACGGAGGATCTTAGCGCGATGAGCGACGAACTGGATCATGCCGCCTGGTTCACACTGGAGGAGGCAGAAGAGGCTATTCTCAAGGGCAGTCTCGCCGAGAGCTTCCTGCTGACCATTATCGCCAAGCTGAGACAGGGGCGGACCCTGGAGGAGTTGACGCCTGTATCCAAGGGTATCCGGTAAACAGGCTGGCAGCCGTTATCTCTTACGCTTACTACGCTTATGCCGAGACGATGCTGCGGATTCTCTCATGCACCTGATGCGCCTCCATGAGCGCTGCGGAGTAATGCAGATCAGTCTTGCAGGCCGGCTGGGTCCGGGGCAGGAAGGGGATGGAGACGACCGGTGTCTCTTCGCTGCTGAGGTAGATTTTGAGGGTCAGCTCATTAATCTCCTCTGCACCTCCGGCAGCAGGAACAGCTTCTGCAGAAGTGGAGGCCATGCCAGCGCTAAGGCGTACTCTAGGCGCACTGGTGGTAATCCGGCTGGTCTTGCTGACCTTGCTGAGGGTCAAGGCATTCTCGACAAGCTCAGCTCCAAGGATCGCATCGAACCTGTACACGGCGGCAGTTGCCGGTTCCGGCTGACCCGGATGCAGCTGGCCGATCGCCAGCGTCTGGCCGTCTACATCCAGGGCGATCAGATGGGACTCGTCAGGAGTGATGAACCGCTGGGGGAACTTGAGGCTGAAGGCAGACAGGGCCATGGCAGCCTCGTTGCCGCCCGCAGCCCCGGAACGGTAGAGTCTGAACTGAAGCACCGCAGCTGACAGCAGGAAGGAGACACCGAGTACACCGAACACGTACACCAGGATCATAAGCACTGAAACCGCCTCCTTAGCATGGGCTAGTGAACTGTTTAATAGATATGCCGGTTACGGATGAACAAACACAATTTGATAAAAAAACGGCTGCACCCTTCCCGTCCGAGGAGAGGTACAGCCGTTTTTAGTTGATCAGGAGGCTATGATCCGTCCGTTGTGGGGAATGTAACCGAAAAACCGACCACAATGGGATCGGGGGGCAGCGCGTAGGCCAAATGTAATCGAAAAACCGACCACATTCAGCGCTGCGTGGGCACGTGGGGCCAATGCGGAAAACTACTTAAGTATGTACAACTTCAAGCGGTGTGCTGGCAGTATTCATGTGTGTCTCAGAAACTGTGCTGATCCAGGCGGCATATACACGGCCAAGCCCCGTAAGCAGCAGCGGCAGTATCAGCAGCAGGGCAAAGCCCAGTCCGCATAGAATCCAGGAGCGTTCGTCTGAGGTGGTGCCGGACAGGAAGAAGAAGAACTCCGGGTCCAGCATATTCAGATCATAGGAGAAGAACGATGAGCTGACTCTCTGGGCCAGCGGCGACAGCAGAGCGCTGAAGGCCGTTAAGGGCAGGACAAGCGCAAGAGTGAAGCCTGCAATCCCTGCGGGCAGCTGCATGAGGCTGTACAGAATTCCCCGGTACGACCCGCCATCGCGGAGCTGTTGCCCTAAGGTCCGCAGCCCTTCCCAGCGGAAGGCAGAGGAGTACTCCGCAGCAACGGGCTGCACGGTGCCCCGCCGGTCTCTACTGTTAGACCAGGTGCGGGTCAGTTGTTGCTCACTGGACATCATGCGGCGGCACCAGGCTAAGGTGAGCGCCAGCAGAGGCAGCCCAACCCATACGATAATCAGAGGCAGGCTTGCACACAGTCCTGTCACGGCAATCACAAACGCAAGGATTCCTTTGGGCAGCGAGAGCATCAATATTTTCCAAGCTTGTATACTTTGTTTTATCATTCCGGCCATTCCTTTCCCGGTTTCCAAATTTCAACTTCTTCAGTATAGAAGCTTAATCGGAATCACGCACTCTCCAAAAGGCGGGAAAGTACCTGGCCGCAGGTCCAGTGTTGCTTCTGGTCATTGCCGCCTGTAATAGAACATGGTGGTTTCCATTGCTCCATCGGCAGAAATGGGCAACCGGCGCTAAAGAGAACAGAAATTTTTTGCGGAATTTGTTAATAACATATTGATAATATCAAAAGAGTCTGCTATTATAATGTTAATAACATTTTAATAATAACAATTAAATCATAACAACCAGCTTTGAAGAATGAAAATCAAATTACAGGAGGTAATAACCATGTTCGGATTCCGGTTCGTGAAGTTTCAACCCAGTGATTATGTGCTGAAGGTCAAGAACGGTAAGGTAGTTCGTGAAGGGGTGGGCCTGTCCTTTCATTATTATGCGCCGACGACTTCGGTGGTGGTGGTGCCGGTCTCCTCGATTGATGTACCGTTCATGTTCGAGGAGATTACGGCGGACTACCAGACAGTGACGGTGCAGGGGCAGCTGACCTACCGGATCGCGGATTACCGCAAGACCACGCAGATTCTTAACTACACCTATAATCTCAAAAAGAACACCTACATCTCCGACGATCCCCACAAGCTGGCCCAGCGGGTGATTAATATCGCCAAGGTGCTGACCAAGAAGCAGCTCGGGCAGCTGCCGCTGAAGGAGGCCATCCGGTCGAGTGAACGTCTGGCCAAGGCGATCACCCATGATATCGGCCAGAGCACGGAGATTGAGAAGCTGGGCATAGAGCTGATGGGCCTGTCTATTCTGGCGATTGTACCTAATAAGGAGACACTGCGCGCCCTGGAGGCGACGGCCAGGGAGGAGATTCTCCGCAGTGCCGATGATGCGCTCTATGAGCGGCGCAATGCTTCGATCGAGCAGGAGCGGCGGGTGAAGGAGAATGAGCTGAATACAGAGATTGCCGTTCAGACGAAGAAGCGGCAGATGCGTGAGGCGCTGCTCGACTCTGACCGTGCCGCGAAGCAGAAGCAGAACGAGATGAAGGAGGAGCAGCTGGCCTTCGATACAGAGCTGGAGGAGAAGAAGCAGGCGCTGATTGAACTGGCTATCGCGAATCAGAGAGCCGAAGCGGATGCCAAAGCTTACGAGCTGTCGGCAGTGATGAATTCGCTCCAGGATGTATCGCCTAATGTCCTGCAGGCGCTGACCAATGTCGGCATGAAGCCGGATAAGCTGATCGCGATTGCGTTCCAGGAGCTGGCGGAGAATGCCGGGAAGATTGGCCAGCTGAATATCACGCCTGATCTGCTGCAGGGCATCATGGCCGGCTCGCCAGGCAGCGGTGCAGGTGCAGCCAGAGGGGGCAATGAACGATGAGCAGCCGGGGTTCGGAGAACAAAATTATTCTGGTCAAGCGCAAGACGCGCTTGGAAGAGCTGGTGGTCCGCTACAATACCGTCCAGCAGGCCCAGTTCTATATTGAGCGGCTGGGTGCCGATTTCAGCGATTACCTGAGCGAGGATTTCCAGTACCGTAAGGCGGTGGAGACTGCGGTCACCGAGCTGAGCGCAGTAGGGCGGCTGCAGGTGCTGGAGCGCCAGCATGTGCCGAATTTTATTTTTGGCGCTGAGGATACGGTGGTCGTGCTGGGACAGGACGGTCTGGTGGCCAACACGCTGAAGTACCTGAATGAGCAGCCGCTGATCGGTGTCAATCCTGATCCGCTGCGCTGGGACGGCGTGCTGCTGCCCTTCCGGGTGAAGGAGCTGCGGACGCTGGTGACGGAGGTGCTGCGCGGGCAGCGCCAGGTCCGCGAGGTGAGCCTGGCCAAGGTCGAACTGAATGACGGCCAGAGCCTGTACGGGGTGAATGATCTGTTCATCGGCCGCCGGACCCATGTCTCGGCCCGTTACCAGCTGGAGCTGGAGGGACAGCAGGAGCAGCAGTCCTCCAGCGGCATCATCGTCTCCACCGGTATGGGCTCCACCGGCTGGCTGAAGAGTGTGCTCGCCGGAGCGGCCGGTATTGTCAGCCGGGCTGCGCACATGCAGATTGAGGAATCCGGCGGCCAGGCCGGCCGGGTACCTGCAGTGCTTACCGCAGTCAACGCCGGCCGGGGGCTGGCCTGGGACCATCCTGAACTGTACTTTACCGTGCGGGAGCCGTTTCCGAGCCGGACGACCTCGGCGGAGCTGGTGTTCGGGCGGATTAACAGCAGACAGCCGCTGCGGATTATCTCACAGATGCCAGAGGATGGCGTGATTTTCAGCGATGGTGTGGAGAGTGATTATCTGGAATTCAATTCCGGGGTGGAGGCGACGGTGAGTCTGGCCGAGAAGCGGGGAAGGCTGGTGGTTTGATTCAGGGATAGCCATTGGAGCAGATAGACAGACAAGGGGTTCTCTGCATTGTCCGCTGCTGCGGCCCTGCAGGAACCCCTTGTTGTGTTAACGTGCAGGCACCGGCCGCGTAGCCGGGAATCCTGTCATCTGCTCTGTGCTTACTGGAAGCTGCGTCCCTGGTTAAAGGACCCGAAGGACGAACCCGGCTGTTGGTTAATGCCGGAGTTGATCGGGCTGTTCAGGGAGTTCACCGGCTGGCTGCTGGACGGGAAGGACGGGCTGAACGAAGAGTTGAAGCCGCTGCCCATGCCCCCCATGTTATGATTCTGGCCCACGGAGTTGAAGCCCTGGATGCCTGTTCCGAAGCTCTGATGCTCCGGATTCATTCTATGGATATCACCGGTATTGAAGCCGGAGGTCTGCGGGAACTGCTCCAGCGATCTAACGGATTGGGAGATCTGCTGCAGCTGCTGCATCGCAGTCTGATGTCCCTGCAGCGCCTGCTGGATCATCTGAATGGATTTGCTGTTGTGCTGGCTAAGCTCCTGCAGCTTGGCAGCATCCTGCTGCTCCTGCTGCAGAAGCTGCTGATAATTCTGTGTTCCCTGCTGGGTTTGTGCAATCAGCTGCTGCACGATTTGCTCGCATTCTCTGATCTGTGCGGATTGGTTGGTATTCAACGTTTTTTGCCTCCTTGATATTGGGTGTTATGGTCATGCGGGCTTATTATCTCTGATTGGACTTGCGAATATTCATGCCACTGGTCTGCGCAGGAGGCGTCCCTTCCGAACGGTTACAATTCTGCAACACCTGCTTCAAGACGGGGGAGACAAGTTGATAGGAATAGGTACAGGCTGCTGTGCAACTATTGCGGCTGATTTACGTCTATGTAGAAAGAACTTTCCAGAATCACCCATAACCCGGAGGTGGGCAACTATGAATCTGCAGGAACAATCAAGCTGGCTTAGGAGGTATTGGCCGAGAAGTATCGCACTCACCCTGGTGTTCGTGCTGCTGCTGACCGCAGGCTTCGCCGGATCAGCCGCAGCGGCGTCAGCATCCTCGGACCTGATCATCGTCAACAAAAAAACGAACAAACTCGCCTACTACAGTGACGGCAAGCTGGTGAAGACCTTTCCGGTCGCCACCGGCAAGACGAAGAGCCTGACCCCTGAGGGCAGCTTCAAAATCGTCGTCAAAATCAAGAACCGCCCCTACTACAAAGAGAAGATTCCCGGAGGCGATCCGGCCAATCCGCTGGGCGACCGCTGGCTGGGGCTTGAGGTGAATGACACTTACGGCACAACCTACGCTATTCACGGCAATAATAATGAATCCTCCATCGGAAAATATGTCAGCGCCGGATGCATCCGGATGCACAATGACGATATTCACTGGCTCTATCCGAAGATCGCCAAGAACACCCGGGTCATCATCACGACCTCCGGGCTGGATATGGCCAGCATCGCCGAGAAGAACGGCTACCGGCTCGGATCGAAGATGATCGCCGGCTCGTTCATCAGGAACGGGGAGAAGACGAAGGTGAAGGATTCCTTCCTGCTGGAGGATTCACGGGTCTACATCCCGCTGCGGGAGACGGTAGCTCTGCTCGGCGGAAGCTTGCAGCAGCAAGCCGGAACCGGAGCAATTGTCATTACCGTGGGCAAGTATACAGCCATTCATAAGCCGCTCAGCGAGTCCGCCCAGGTGAACGGCAAAGCCGTCAAAATGCTGGCCTCCAAGCGTGTAGACGGCCGTGTCTATATCCCGCTGGGGAGCTTGACGCAGTTGCTCGGCGTCCCATTCACCTGGAACGCGAAGGATGGAGCGGTGAAGCTGTAGATGCTGAAGCTGGCTGGTCCTTGACCGGCTGGCTTTTTCTTTTACTGGCTTAGGGCAGGATGAACTGGATGTACGGAGAATTTGTTATTTAGAGATGAATCGGGGGCACGTAGGAGGGACTAGATCATTCGTATACGGATTATAGGCGGCTGCGGGAGCGGGAAGACGTATATTGCCAAGCTGCTGGCTGAAACATACGGGATACCGTATTATGAGACGGATAACTTCGTCTGGGACCGGAGCGGGGATAATATCCGCAACACCCCTGAGACAAGGGATGCACAGCTCGCCCGGACCATGGCTAAGGAGTCATGGATTATCGAAGGCGTTCATCACAAATGGGGCACGGAGAGCTTCCGGGAAGCGGATCTGATTGTTCTGATTCATCCAAATGCTTACATACAGGACGCCCGGGTTATCAGCAGGTTCGTGAAGACCAGGCTGGGGCTGGAGCAGGGGAACTATAAGCAGACGTTCAAGAGTCTCTGCACCATGCTTTTTGAGTGGAACCGCGGCTTCCGCAAGGAGAGCATTCCTGCGATTCTGGAGCTGACGGAACCTTACCGCGCCAAGCGGATCATCGTGCGCCATAACCGGGAGATCCTGGGGCATGTCGCCAGATATGCAGAGCAGGAGAACGGGCAGAAGATGGATGAATAGAACGGAGGGATCGGATGGGAAGGATGGCGGTTTTTTGTATAGAGATTGTGCGCTTAATCGTGCTGCTGGTGCTTACGTTACTTCTGCTGATAGCCGTTGAGCAGTGGCTGTTCACTATGTTGTATGGACGGGAAGGGAATCTCTATACGGCTGTGCCGGGTAATCTGCTGGTGTTCATAGTGATGTACCGGAACCACTGGCAGTTCAAGGGCTGGTACAGATCAGAACAGAACCTGAAGCTGAAGCCGGGATGGACCCGGGGGTTGAGCATGGCTGCACTGCTGCTGATCGCCCTGCCTTTTGCCGTACCTGTGTAGTTTGCTTAAGCTGCAACCTTTGCTTCATTCTCTGCGTTATAGGGGTACATTGCTAGGAGGACGTTCCCTATATTCAAAGGAGATGACATCATGATTACATCCGTTAAAAAATTAACCTGCCTATTGCTGCTCAGCGGGCTGCTCAGCCTTACCGCCTGCAGCTCCGGGAAGCCGGACACAGCGTCCGGCGGCACTTCTGCTCCGGCTGCTGTAACGGAAGCTCCGGCGACACCGGCGGCTGGTAATGTGAGTGGCGCTGATGAAGGCGCTGCGGCGAATGCAGAGCCGGTAACTACAGATGGCGGGGCCGCAGACGGAGCCGCTACCGTTACAGGCGATGCTGGAGCTGCAGGCGAAAGCGGAGCTGCCGCCACACCGGAAGAGCGCAGCAAGCAGCTGAATGAGCTGCTGGAGCTGGCCAAGCAGGGGAAGGTGCCCGGCGTGGAATATGCTGCACATAGCGGGATGATCGATGAGGTGGAGGCTGCCTGGGGAGACCCGGATCTGAAGGAGTCGGCCGGCAAGGGAGTCTATTCTACCTATTCGAAGAAGAGTGTGGTATTTGGTTTTAACAAGGGCATGAAGATTTTTGATGTGCGCTCCAGCGCCCCTGACCTGCAGAGTCTGACCCTGAAGCAGATTGAAGCGGTGCTCGGCAAGCCGGATGCCACCGCAGTGAACGGTGAAGACAACATCTATATTTACCAGGCCAACAAGCAGTATCAGCTCAAGTTCATCATTCCGTCATCAACCGGCACAGTGAACCATATCTCTGTATTCTCCGAACAGGATTCTTTTAATAATATGGCTGGGTAGCCAGCGCAGAGCACCCATACATCCCCTTGCAGCGGCAACTGCAGGGGGATTTTTAGGTATATTGGCAGTGTGTATGCGAAAAACCGAACACAATGAGACCGGGGGCGGTGCGTAGGCCAAATGTAATCGAAAAACCGATCACAACGTGCAATCGGGCCTTCACCCTTTGCGAGTATTTAAATAAACTCGGTGCATGATGTATACTTTTCCTGATGACAGAAATCAGAAGAAAAGAGGCACGGCCATGCACCTCGAGCTGAACGCAAGTGAATACAAAGTGTCCTCCGGCGGGTTGACGGTGGAGCTGCTGCCCAAGGAGTTTGCGCTGCTGCAGTTTCTGTACCGCAACCGGGGGCGGACCTTCAGCCGGGAGCAGCTGCTGGATAAAGTGTGGCCGATGGAGTACCCGGTGGAGCGGACGGTGGACGATCATATCTACCGGCTGCGCAAGAAGCTGCGGCCATTGAACGGCATCGGCATCAAAACCATCCGCGGCTTCGGCTACAGTCTGACGCTCCCCGGCAGCCTTGCGGGTGTGGCGGTGAATCCGGCAACGCATGACTCTGAGCTGCGGGAGACCATGCGCGAGGTCTTCTCAAAATTCCATGTGTATGGCCAGGGCAATTCGATACTGACTTTGGCCCGCCAGCAGGACATCCTTGGCTATGAGCTGGACCCGCATTATGCAATGGTGGTTCATTTCGTGCAGGGAGATCTGGAGTGGCTGATTCATACGGGCGAGCTTCCGCTGAAGGACCGGCTCTTTTACCTCAGCCTGTTCTACTTCTTCACGGGCAATCCCAAGGAGAAGGTGGAATACGCCGAGCGCCTCATTGAACGGAAGCTGCTGAATCCGGCGGATCAGCTGGAGCTGGAGATTCTGACGATGCTGGATCTGTATACCCTGGCCGGACGGCCGCAGCAGGCGTTGGAACTTCTGAAACGCACCTACCAAGTCATCGCCGGACCCGGCTTCGAGAACTTCATACCCGTCACGATGATTACCGAGCTGTTCATCCATCTTGTTGCCGGTGCTGGTGAGGTGGAGCTGGAACGGCTGGATGAAGCAGTGGAACGGGTGCTGCGGGATAAGCCATTTTTGCGCGAGATTGGCAGTTATAAGGTGGTACAAGGACTCTGGGCGCTGCGGCGGGAACAATGGGCAGAGGGGGATAAGCTGATCCAGGAGGGGCTGCAGGTGATGGAGATGTCCGGCTTCATTCCGCTGCGGCTCTATTCGATCTACCGGATTCACCATTTCTGCCGCATGTTCCTGGCGGGAAGCGCTTTGGACCGCAAATATGAGGAGCTGTTCACTACGGGGCTTGAAGTCTGCGGCCTGCCCCGGCTGGAGCAGATGCTTGAGGAGCTGCTGCTGGGGCAGCTGGAAGCCCTCTGATATTTCTCTGACAATTCTCCGTTATCTTAGGATCATAGATGGAACATCTAAGATTACAGGTAACCTGGAGGAATGTAAGATGGAGATTTCAACCAAGCAGGGAACAAGCCTGCTGCATAACACAACGTACATGCGTGTCTACACCGCGTTCGCCACCGCCAGCTTCGGCGACTGGTTCGACGCGCTGGCCATTCAGGTATTGGTCGGCTACCGCTGGCAGGCCAGTCCGCTGATGCTGGCGCTCATACCGGTAGCTCTGGCGCTGCCGAGCATTCTGCTCGGCTCGGTTGCCGGCGCAGCCGCCGACCGGATGAACAAGCTGAAGCTGATGCGTACCTGCGATCTGCTGACCGCGCTGCTGACCCTGCTGGTGCTGCTTGCGCCGAACATGCTCTGGCTGCTGCCGCTGCTGGCCCTGCGCTCCGCGCTGTCCACGCTGAACATGCCGGCCCAGCAGTCCCTGACCCGCAGTCTGGTCCGGGAGGATCAGCTGCTGCAGGCCTCATCACTGAACGGACTGGTCAACCAAGGCTCCAAAATCGCCGGACCCTTGCTCGGCGGTCTGGCGCTCGCCTTCCTTACGCCCCAGTGGTGCATTCTGCTGAATGCCGTGCTGCGCAGCTGCTCCTATCTGCTGCTGCTGTCTGTCAAGCGTATCCGTCAGGATGAAGCAGACAGCAAGCGGTCTGAAGCGCCGGAAGGTAAGGTTTCGCTTGGCACCATGTGGCGGGAAGGCTGGGGCTTTCTGCTGCGCAGCCGCCTGCTGCTGACCGCGATGCTGTTCGGACTCGCCGGATCGCTGGTCATTCAGGTGGTTGATTTTCAATTCACCAGTCTGTTCCGGATCTTCGCCCCGGAGCGGGAAGCGCTGCTGGGCTGGATGGTTGCCGCTACGGGAGCAGGCGCAGTGCTGATCATCCTGATGCTGAACAAGCTGAAATCCGAAGGCGGGTATGGCTGGAAGCTGGGCTTGGGGTATGTGCTGATTGGCGGGTCGATTGCCGCGCTGGGTCTGCTTCAGCCGGGGGCGTCGATTCTGTGGGTGCTGCTCATCGGGTTCGTGCTGGGGATCGGCAACGGCATGTTTATGGTTACTTTCAATTATTGTCTGCAAAAAGAAACCCCGCCGCACATGACCGGCCGCATCTTCGGCATCCAGAATACCGTACTCAGCACGGTCCTGATTGTAGCGCCTCTGCTGGGTGGTGTGCTGGTGCAGTATGCGGGTCCGGCCCGTATTTTTGTCACTATCGGCTTGCTGCTGTTGGTTCTGGGGGTGGCCGGGCTAATGTTCGGGCGCCAGCTCTGGCCGGCGGCAAGCAATACAGCAGAGAGCGCCGTTCAGGGGGCGGTTCATTAACAGACAGACAGGAGGAGCTTATGACAACTTATATCTATATGGTGAGACACGGGGATTCGCTGCGGACCGGGGTGGATGAATGGACGCGCGGCCTGTCGCCGAAGGGGGAAGAGGATGCCCTGCGGGTCACTGAATGTCTGAAGGATGAAGGGATAGATGTGATGTACAGCAGCCCGTATATCCGGGCGGTCAATACAATTGCGGATTTGGCGGATAAGCTGGAGCAGGAAATCATTCTGGTGGATGATCTGAGAGAAAAGGTGTGGATGGAGGGCGACGAGCAGCTATCTGACGAAGACCTGTACCTTGAACTCCAGAAAATGTACACCGATCCGGATTACGCCCTGCCGGGCGGGGAATCGAACCGGGAGTGCCAGGAGCGGGCGGTGAAGACGCTGCAGGATATTCTGCGGACCCATGCCGGCAAAAGAGTAGCCATCGGCACCCACGGCATGGTGATGTCCCTGATGATGGGCTATTTCGCCCCGGAGTACGGTCTGGACTTCCTGCTGCAGACCACGAAGCCGGATATTTATGTTATGGAGTTCAAGGAAGATAAAGTATCGGTGCGGCGGCTGCCTATTTAAGCTATACGTTAGAATTGATAGAACTAGTGAGTGAAATAAGGGCGGATAAGCTTGAGTATAGTCGAGCAACAGTTAATGATTATATAACCCTTCCATGAGGATGGTTCACTTAAGTCTGAATCAGTTGAAATTGAATAATGCTCAATAAATTAAGGTGGCAAATGGAAGGATAGATAATAATTAATTTGAGAATGAAGGTATCATATGGAGCCTGACTTAGAGAAGGAATTAAAGAAAATATGCATAGACCTTTCTGTGAAGTTAAGGGGGAACGGAGGAGGGGATGGGAATGCTTTAATTGATTATGATTTAATTCAATATCTGCATACAACATTGGATGCCTATAAAGAATCCATTCATAAAAAAGAAATGATTCCTAAAGAAATAGTATGGTCTCTTTTATATACCAGCAGCAGGTTCTATATACAAAGTCAATATTCAAGGAATAGGTCAGATCTCATGGCTGAATTTGAAAGACTGAACCATAAGTTACTTTATGTTTTCGATGATCAGGACACTTAGCAATTATTTACTACTAAATGGTATAGAGTTGACATGCAACAATAACACAATAAATTCAAGAAGGCAGTCGATCCATGTGGTTGGCTGCCTCTTTTAATAATCGTATTCAGCTGGTCGGAACGGATAATCAATAACGATGATTCCTTCAACAGGAACAATTTGATTAGTTTTGGGTTTGAAGCGAAATGTCAGGCATAGTTGCATTCAGTACATTTAAAAAACAGTTAAAGTGAAGGGTTTCTTACTCTAACTGTAGTCTGTACAACTAAATCTGCGTGAGTGGGCGAGATCCTGGGTACTGAGGTATTTCAATTGTACAAAATACAGCTAAACGGGTATTCGGCGATAAATCCAATTTTTTAGTTGTACGGACTGCACTTAAGCATATCGCTTGCACCTTAACAGGTGTGAAGCTGATGCTGTATTTGAGTGGAGCGCCTTGCCCTACAGCCCATAGAACCGCACCGTATTCGCCGTAAGTCTCGCCTTCGCTTCAGCCAGTGTATATCCATGCAGCGCCCCCCATGCGGCAGCCACGTCATGCACCACCGCCGGATGGGTGGGGCGTCCGGCGAACGGTCCCTCGAACGGCCAGGGGCCATCCGTTTCGGCCATGACCAGCTCCGGCGGGTAGCGGCGCGCCAGGTCCTGGATCTCCGGTTCATAGAGGATGTCGGGGGTGAAGGAGATGTAGTACCCCTGGCGGATCATCCGTTCAATAGTAGCCTCCGGCCCCTTGAACCAATGGAAATGGGCACGCGTAATCGGGTGCTGCTCCAGCAGATCGCAGACAGTCCAGGCGTCCTCATAGACGCTATGCAGCACCACCGGCTTGTCCAGCCGGACTGCCAGGCCCAGAAGCCTGTCCAGCAGCCGGAGGTAAGGCTCCTGATCCCAGGCTTCGCCGCTCGCTTCGGCCTCGGCCCGGGTATAGTAAGGCAGCCCGATCTCGCCGACGGCTATCATGCTGTCAGCGTGAGTGGTCATCCACTTCAGCAGCTCATTAAGCTCTTCCTCTCCAGGCAGCGGCTGCTCGGGATGGAAGCCGTAAGCCGGCTTCACCAGGCCGGGATATCCGGCTGCCAGCTCCCGGGTCCGCTTGCTGGAGGCGAGATTCATGGAGACTGCGATCAGGGCCTCGATGCCCTGATTCTCCAGTCCCTCCAGCACGCTGTCTTCATATTGGTCCAGATGAATATGGGCATCAATCATGTGCAAGCTCCTCCTTCCGGCAGCGGATTATTTCTCCACAATGGCTTCGCCCCGGTCATCCGGCTCAAAAGCAATAGCCCCCAGCTCCATCCCCGTCTTGCCTGCCTTATATTCCAGCTTCAAGGTTCCTACACTCTCAGTCATTCCGACCATCAGGCTGGTGTCGGCCAGCAGCTTGTTATTCTCCACGCTGTAATAGGTCACCGCACCAATTGCCGCTGTGCTGCCGAAATATTTCAAGCCGTCCTCAGCGCGGTCCGGGAGTCTAAGCGTCACCTTGGAGGGAACGGTTCCCTGAAGCTCCAGCTTCAGCAGCACATCCTTCTGATCCAATGTAATACTGGAGGAGACTGCTGCGCGGGCGGCCACGTCTGCCGCAGGTACGGAGAGCTCTTTGCCCTGTTCAGGCTTCACCACATGGACCTCCTGCGCAACCAGTGAGGTTCCGGTTCCAAGGGTGAATACAACGGTGGCCTCCGGTTTGCCGTCCGAATCTACATCGGCATAGTAAAGCTGAGGCGGGTGCGAGTAGTCTCTGGGTACGGTCCAGTTGAAGCGCTGCTTCTTGCCGTTAACCTCAAGGATGAAGCCTTTGTAGGTATTGCCGTCCTTCAGCGCGGCGTACAGCTTCACTTTACTGTTAGTACCGGCAACGGCAAGAGGCTCTGTCGGAACCCTGACCGTGGTGCTCAGATCGCCTGGGGTAACAGTGACCCGGCTTCCGCCGGGTTTCAGCTCTGTAACAGCTCCCGTAAGGGAGTCCAGCGTAGCCGCCGCGATATACACACGCCCGGCCTTCAGCAGCACAGGCGCGTCCAGCGTCTCATTAGAGCCTCCGTCCGTTTGCGTATAGCTGACCTTCATGGAAGCGCTACCGGGTGTGAGAATGGTCTTGTCCCAGCTCGTGAACAGTGTAAGCTGTTTGAGGGTGTTGTTCCATTGTAATTGCATCGGGTAGAATTCCAGCAGCGTGCGGGCCGGAACATACAGGGTGCCGCCGGAATGGAAGGGCGCAGCATGGGGCAGGACAGCTTGTCCGTCCACCACAAGGGATAGCGGTGCAGGTGCAGAATGAACTGTATCTATAGGTGAAGCCGCGGCAGCGCCGGCCAGAAGCAGGGCAAGGGCGGAAGCGGCGATCAATTTTTTCATAAGATAACCTCCGGAGTCTGGAAATTCCAATCCCTTGTATTATAAATGAAAAACACCGCCAGCGGGTCACGTTCTGTTAACAAAGATAAGACAAGGCTGTTACATTGCTGAAAATACCGGCTGACCTTTAAGCCTCAATCCCTCCCAGCGCCAGCAGTACCAACGCCCTGACAGAAGATTCACCCAGTTCTCCTCCGGTCAGCAGCAGCCGGTAGAAGATGGGGCCGTAGACGAGATCGATACAGCTCCCGATATCCAGATCCTGCTTCAATTCCCCCCTGACTATCCCCCGTTCAAAAAGCTTCCAGGCCTCCTGGCGGCGCGGGCCGAAGTATCTGCTCCGGTAAGCCTCGGCCAGTCCGGCATCGGATTGTCCTTCGCCGATCAGCTCCGTAATCACTTTACCTTCCCGGCTGGAGAGGAACTGCGCGAGAGTCCCCGCATGGATCAGAATATCCTCCTTGGCGGACCCGGTATCCGGGATCGGCAGCCGGGCGTTCGCGGCGTTCAGATAACCGTCCATGACCACGGCCGCCTTGTTCGGCCACCATTTATAGATCGTGGCTTTGCTGACCTGGGCCTGCTCGGCAATCTTCTCCACCGTCACAGCGGCGAATCCCATCTCCAGCAATAGATCATACGAAGCCTTCAGGATGGCATTTTTGGCCTCGGTATTACGCGGACGGCCTCTTTTTTTCTCCATAATGATTCCTCCTATAAGAATGAACTCAACTATAATGGAGTATATCATAAAACTGCCTATTTACAATACTGAACGTTTAGTATATTATTTGCTCATAGCTAATTAATGGACTGAACGTTCAGTATTTAAAAAATGGAAGGTGGAGTTTCAAATGAAGGCTAACGCTCCGGTGCAACAACAAGCAGGTTCCCCTGAAGCCGCAAAGGCTGTTCCCGGCTGGATCACATTTCTGCTGGCCGTATCGTGCGGACTGATCGTAGCGAATCTCTATTATACCCAGACGCTGGTTGGGCCAATCGGACAGGCGATTCATCTGTCGGCCGGAGCAACAGGACTAATCGTTACGCTGACGCAAATCGGTTATGTCGCCGGGCTGCTGTTCATCGTCCCGCTCAGTGATATTATCGAGAACCGGCGGCTGACGGTAATGTCGCTGATACTGGTTGTAGTCTCCCTGGCGCTATCCGTCCTTGTACCGAATGCACCGCTGTTTCTGGCCGCCTCGCTGCTGATCGGGCTGGGCTCGGTAGCGGCGCAGGTCCTGGTGCCGTACGCCTCCTATCTGGCCTCAGAGGAAGACCGCGGCCGGGTCGTCGGCAATGTCATGAGCGGGCTGCTGCTGGGTATTATGTTCGCCCGTCCGGTCGCCAGCTTCATGGCCGGCCTCTGGGGCTGGAAGTCCATCTTCGTGGTCTCAGCGGTCGTAACTGCGCTGTTGACGCTGCTATTGTCCCGTATCCTGCCCGCCCGTAAGCCCGCTCCCGGCTTGAATTATGGACAGTTAATCCGCTCCCTGGGCACATTGCTCATGCATACGCCGGTGCTGCGGCGCCGCGCCTTATACCAGGCCAGCTTGTTCGGCTCCTTCAGCCTGTTCTGGACGACCGTTCCCCTGCATCTGTCCAGCGAGTATCATCTGTCCCAGCAGGGAATCGCCCTGTTTGCCCTGGCTGGTGTGGGCGGAGCTGTAGCCGCGCCGATCGCGGGCAGACTGGCTGACAAGGGCTGGACCCGCTTATTGACCGGGCTGGGTATTTCCCTGGCGGCAGTCTCCTTCATTCTGGCCTATCTGCTGCGGGATACCTCCAACCTGACACTGGGCCTACTGGTGCTCACAGCCATTCTGCTCGATATGAGCGTATCCGGCAATCTGGTGCTCGGGCAACGGGCGATTTATTCACTGGGCAACGAGACCCGGGGACGGCTGAACGGATTGTTTATGGCGATCTTTTTTGTAGGCGGTGCTGTCGGCTCTTCACTGGGTGCCTGGGCCTATGCGTATGGCGGCTGGAGCCTGGCGACCCTGATCGGGCTGGCGCTTCCGGTGCTGGCGCTGGTGTACTTCATGACCGAGAAGAAGGGGGCGGCCTGAGACAAGGGAGCCTGCTTTCAACAATAAACCGCATAGCCAGTTAATCCTGGAGAAATTACAGTAGGCAGGGGAGCCTTTATCCTCTGTCTTTTTTTTCGTCCGCTGATGTAATGGAACCGGTACATAGAGCGTATTAACCCGCGTAACAATACTTGGCCAAGTACATTCTCCCTGGAAAGGAGGGCCGGAAGGATGCAAGAGCGCGCATTGCTGCCTTTGATTCATGGTCAGATTGCCCCGAATATAGAGACAGAGACAGAGCTGGAGTTTCCAGCGGTTTTTGAAGCCTATTACAAAAGGATATACAACTATATCGCGTACCGGGTGGACTGCCGTTACACCGCGGAGGACTTAGCGAGCCAGGTTTTTGAGAAGACGCTGTCCAAATTATCCGGTTATTCCCCGGAGAAGGCGCCGCTGGAGGTGTGGCTGTTCGCCATTGCCCGCAATGTAGTCAATGATTATTACCGCAGCCGGGCAAGGCAGCGCTTCTTCTCGCTGGACAGCATCCGGGAGCTGATCTCCGGACGGAAAGAGCCGGAGGCCCAGATGCTGGACAAGGAGCGCAGCGGCAGGCTGCAGCAGGCGCTCGATACGCTCAGTGCGAAGGAGCGGAATCTGATTGCCCTGAAGTTCGGGGCCGATCTGAAGAATACCGAAATTGCCCGGATTACCGGAATGTCGGAGAGCAATGTCGGGGTCATTCTCTATCGCAGTATGAGGAAGCTGAAATCTGAAATAGGGAGTGTGGAGGAGCTATGAGCAAGAAGAAGAATGCGGTGCAGCCGGATTTTGCGGAGGATGGGCTGCAAGAGCTGGGAGCCTATCTGGCCCGCCAGGACTTCTCCCGGGAGTCCGATCCGGCAGAGGTTCTCCGCCAGGCGCAATACCGCTCTAATCAGAAGAAACAGGAGGAATATCGAATGAAGAACAAACAACGGATCAGACGTCCGGTGATGATTGCAGCATCCCTGCTGGTGGCAGCGGTGGTGAGTGTATCTTTTGTCAGACCCTCATTTGCACAGGATATGCTGGAGCGGGTGTTGAAATCGGTCAATCTGGGGCATATTGAGGTTGCCCAGATGGATGGAAGCCATCCCAAGGAGTTCCCGGAGGCGTGGAAGGGCCAGATCTTTGATCAGGACGGGAACCCGGTGACTTCCTTTGACCGCATGCCAAAGGCTATCTTCAATGCAGCCGGAGAGGCGATCGTCAACTTTGACGGGGATAAGCTGGTTACCCTGAGCGAGCAGGAGCAGCGCGACAAGGAAGCGGATGAGCAGGTCTTCACCGTTAAGGAGCCTGCCGGGCTTAATCAATATGCCTCTTTCAAGGTGAAACTGCCGGAGTACCTGCCTGAGGGCTTTGCCTTCGACCACGGGGAGTTCTACAAGGATGAGGAGGGCGTTAGCGGGCAGATTGTGGAGCTGTTCTTCACCAGCAAGGATAAGGACAAGCGGATCGGGATGCAGCTGCGTCTGGCCAATGAAGAGAATGCTTATTCTATGGCAACGGACGACAAGGTGGAGCAGGTGAAGCTCAAGGGGACGGAGGCGGTTCTGGTCGGTGACAGAAGTCTGGACTGGGAAGCGAATGGCGTGATGTACAGCCTCAGCACCCGCGGTCTTGACCGGGCTGAAGTGCTTAAGATCGCAGAGTCGATCAACTGGTAAAATAAATCCGAAGGCGTCAGACCGCAGCCCCGTAAGGGGAGCGGCTGGCGCTTTTTGCTGTATATCCGGAATTAGCGGGAGCCCTGTGCGCATACTTCTCTTCCAGCTTGTCATGCCCGTCTGCATATTGAGGCCAAGTCCCTCATAGACATGTACTAATCAATGCATTCAAAACAGGTTAAGGGGATGATGTCATGCGCCGGATAACATGGGTACTCGCGATCATTATGAGCGTGGCCTTAGTATTGGCGGGGTGCGGGAAGAAGGATGCCGCCTCTGTGGTCAAGGATCTGAATCAAGTGTCTGACAAGCTGGAGAGCAAGCAGGGGGCTTATCAGGGCTCAGGCACAATGACCTTGTACACCGGGGAGCAGCCGCAGGAATACAAGGTGGAGGTATGGTACAAAAATCCTTCGTATTACCGGATCAGTCTGTCGAACGTCCAGAAGGATCTGAAGCAGATTGTGCTGCGCAATGATGAGGGCGTATTCGTGCTGACCCCAAGTCTGGGCAAAAGCTTCCGCTTCCAGAGCGACTGGCCGGACAGCCAGGGCCAGGTGTACCTGTACCAGACGCTGCTGAAGGGCATTGTCTCCGATAATAACCGGCAGTTCGTGGAGGACGGGGATAATTATGTGTTCGAGGTCGCCGCGAATTATCAGAGCAGCGCGCTGGTCCGCCAGAAGATCTGGCTGGCCAAAAAAACCTATGAACCCAAGCAGGTTCAGGTATCAGACTCTGAAGCCAAGGTGGTTGTGAACGTGACCTTCGACAGCTTCAAGTTCGATCCTGAGTTTGCCGCCGATGCGTTTGATATGCAGAAGAATATGGCATCCGGCAGCCCTTCCGAGAACACGATGGCGGAGGTCGATGAGAACGGCAATCCGGTAGTGACCGGGGACGGTGAACAGGCTGGGGCTACGGTAGCTGCTGACCAGGGCGACTTCGGGATCATCGAGCCGGATTACATCCCGGCCGGTGTGAAGCTGAAGGATACCAACAAGATCGAAGGGAGCAAGGATCACGCGGTGCTGATCCGGTATGACGGTCTCTATCAGTACACCATTATGGAGTCCCGTCCGCTTGACCGTGCGGTGTCGCTGGCTCCCGGAACGCTGATCGATCTCGGGTTCACCGCCGGTCTGCTCAGCGGCGATGAACAGCAGACTCTGACCTGGATGAGCGACGGTGTAGAGTACCGGATTACCAGTTCCAATCTGCCAGTTACGGAAATGATGCAAATAGCCGCTTCTATGGAGGAACAATCGGGTAAATAAAAATCAGCGGGCGGATACTGCGCATGGTAGGAAACATTTTCCTCTACCCGCAGTGTCCGTTTTCTGCTCCTTTGCCCGCATTGACAGCGGCCTTCGCGAGCATTACCATTGGCAGTAAGACTTCTGATCTGTGCGTAAATTAGGCAGAGATGTTTTACTACAATGTAAGAAGGTGACCTGAAGTGAAGGCAAGTTATCGGCCGACCGTAGCCGAGATTCATCTGGATAACCTGCGGGCCAATTACGAGGCCTTCCGCGCGGTATTGCCGCAGGAGACAAGATTCATGGGCTGCGTCAAAGCCAATGCCTACGGACACGGAGCGGTGGAAGTGGCGCGGGAGCTGGAACGGCTGGGAGCGGATTATGTTTGCGTTGCTTTTCTGGATGAGGCATTGGAGCTGCGTCAGGCGGGAATACTACTTCCTGTACTGGTGCTGGGCTATACTGCGCCGGAAGGCATAGCCGCTGCCTGGGAGAACAACATTACTGTAACTATGTTCACACCGGAGGTACTGGATGCGGTAAGAGCGCTTCCTGTCCAACCGGAGCACCGGCTGAAGGTGCACATCAAGATTGACAGCGGAATGGGCCGGCTGGGATTATCGCCCGAAGATGCACCTGCATTCATCGCTGAAGTGCAGAGAACTGCGCAGGCGGAGCTTGAGGGCATGTTCACCCATTTTGCCAGAGCAGACGAACGTAACAAAAGCTATACACTAATGCAGTACCGGCGGTTCATGAGCGTGGCGGAAGCGCTTCGGGACATGAATCTCAACATCCCGATCATACATACGGGTAACAGCGCTACGGCCATTGATACACCTCTACTATCCATTAACATGGTGCGTGTAGGCATAAGCTTGTACGGATACTATCCCTCGGCTGAGGTGAACCGTGAGCAGGTTGCTTTACACCCGGTAATGACGCTGAAGACGCAGGCTGTCTACGTGAAGACCCTGCCGCCTGACTCAGGCATCAGCTACGGCACCCGGTACTTCACGGCCAGCGATGAGGTTATCGCTACGCTCCCTGTGGGGTACGCTGACGGATACTCCCGCATGCTAACGGGCAAAGCGGAGGTGCTAATACGCGGACGCCGCGTTCCTGTCGTCGGAACCATCTGCATGGACCAGTGTATGGTATCACTGAAATCTTTCGCAGGAGAAGCAGAACAAATTCAAGCAGGCGAAGAGGTTGTACTCATCGGACGCCAGGGCAAAGAGTCGATCACGGCAGATGAACTGGCGCTCCATTTAGGGACGATCCCCTACGAAATTCTCTGTATGCTGGCTCACCGGGTACCCCGCGTATACGTACGCGAAGGCAAGGTTAACACCTTGGTGAATCCCCTGCTGCAGGCCTAAGGCCCTGACCAGATACTGGTACAGGAATTGAATACCGGGAATAACCGTATAGTGCATATGACTTATAGTCTATACGAACCGCCATTTCTAGTTTATAATGGGATGCAGCATACTTGATATACTGGCGGCATATATTCCTTGTATAAAATTCCTTGTATATTGTAACACTGGAACACAAGGGCAGAAGGTTTGTGGGGGTGGAAGAGAAGGTGGCCAATTTGCAGAACACCAAAAGAATCATGATCAGCTTGCCCGATCATCTCTTGCAGGAAGTAGATGGGATCGTTCAAATGGAGAACTCTAACCGAAGTGAATTGATCAGGCAGGCCATGAAGCTGTATTTGAGCGATCGGAGGAAGCGTACCATCCGGGAGTCCATGCAGCGGGGCTATATGGAAATGGCTAAGATTAATTTGACGATGGCATGCGAGGCCTTTCTCGCTGAGGAAGATGCAGACAGTACTCTTGGCCGCTTAGTAAGCGGGGTGTAACCATTGATTGTTAAACGCGGCGACGTTTTTTTTGCCGACCTTTCACCGGTTGTGGGTTCTGAGCAGGGTGGGGTTCGGCCGGTACTGATCATTCAGAACGATATTGGCAACCGCTTCAGTCCGACGGTGATTGTGGCCGCCATTACGGCCCAGATTCAGAAGGCCAAGCTGCCGACGCATGTGGAGATTGATGCGGCAGCGCACGGCTTCGACCGGGATTCCGTCATCTTGCTGGAACAGGTCCGTACCATTGACAAACAACGCTTAACGGATAAGATCACCCACCTGGACGATGAGACGATGAAGCTGGTGGATGATTCGCTGCAGATCAGCCTTGGGCTGATTGATTTCTGAACCATACGGGGACTAACATCAATAATGGGTATGGAAGGCGGGCCGGATCTCCGGTGCCGCCTTTTTGGGTTGCGTGGGAAAGCGGATACATAGCGGTGGCGTGGGGCGGGCGCGGTGGATGTATGCGAAAAAGCGAACACATTGGGGCTGGGGAGGGGGCGCGAGGCGAATGTATGCGAAAAAGCGAACACATTGGGGTTGGGGAGGGGGCGCGAGGCGAATGTATGCGAAAAAGCGAACACATTGGGGCTGGGCGAGGGTGTGCGGGCGGATGTATGCGAAAAAGCGAACACATTGGGGCTGGGCGAGGGTGCGTGGGCGGATGTATGCGAAAAAGCGAACACATTGGGGTTGGGGAGGGTGCGCGAGGCGAATGTATGCGAAAAAGCGAACACATTGGGGCTGGGGAGGGGGCGCGAGGCGGATGTATGCGAAAAAGCGAACACATTGGGGCTGGGGAGGATGCGCGGGGCAGATGTATGCGAAAAAGCGAACACATTGGGCGTGGCGGAGGCGCGTGGAGCAAATGTAATCGGAAAACCGACCACATTGGGCGTGGCGGAGGCGCGTGGAGCAAATGTAATCGGAAAACCGATCACATTTGGCGTGGTGGAGGCGCGTGAGGTAAATGTAATCGGAAAACCGATCACATTGGGCGAGGCAGTGGGCATATGCAGACACCTAGTCCAGCCAGGCAATAACAGGCAGAAGCAGCCGGGTTGCACCCGGGTCTGGCCTCATGCTACAATTAGACCGAATGGTCGGTCTAGAGGAGTGATAACCATAAAAGGACGTTCAGATGGAGAAGAAACCAAGCGCCGGATTCTGCACACGGCTGCTGTTTTATTTGCGCAAAAGGGCTACGGAGCGGTAAGCATGAATGAGGTCTGCACCGCCGCTGAGGTGAGCAAGGGCAGCTTGTATCACCATTTTCCGAGTAAGGATGAGTTATTCCTGTATGTGGTGGAGGAGGATATGCGGAAGTGGCTCCAGGAGTGGGAGGAACAGCGCAGCCGGATTAGCGGCACGGAGGCCCGCCTGTTCGCGCTGGGGGATCATTATGCGAATGATTTCCAGAATCCGCTCACCCATGCGCTGGAGGAATATGCCCGCTCCCGCACACTGCCGGATGATTTCCGCAGCCGTCTCTCAGAGAGCTTCAATAGGGTGATGCAGGTCTGCCGCGAGCTGCTGCAGGAGGGCATGGATTCCGGTTACCTGAGAAGCGGTGATCTGGAGAACAGTGTAATTGCTCTGAGCGGGATACTGGAGGGCATCAGCCGGGTCAACGAGATTGCCGCGATTGCGCAGACCCGGGAGGAGATCAGGGCATACTACCGGTCGGCGTTGCAGATGCTGCTTCAGGGAATGCGCGCCGGTGAAGAGAGTAACAGATAGACAAGATTTGCATCCGGAGCATACATTCAGATTGGCCCGGGGATCTACGGAGGGAATCATATCATGGCTTTACTGTTAAAAAACCGGGGAGCGATGCTGCTCCTGATGTTGAATATTTTTCTGGCGTTTACGGGGATTGGTCTCGTCGTTCCCATTATGCCAACGTACATGAATGAGCTGGGCATCGGCGGAAGTGTAGTCGGACTGCTGGTCGCCGCCTTCTCACTCACACAATTACTGGTCTCACCCTTCGCGGGAAGGCTCTCCGACAAGATGGGGCGCAAAAAGATCATCGTCGGCGGACTGATCGTCTTTGCCTTGTCGGAGCTGCTGTTCGGCATGGCTAATGCCGCATGGGTGTTGTTCATCTCCAGAATGCTCGGCGGTATCGGTGCAGCGATGATTATGCCTGCGGTGATGGCTTATGTCGCAGACACAACGACCTCGGAAGAGCGGGCCCAGGGGATGGGCTTCATCAACGCAGCGATTACTACAGGCTTCATTATCGGGCCGGGCATCGGCGGGTATCTGGCGGAGCTGGGTATCCGGGTTCCTTTCTTCGTTGCTGCCGGGGCTGCTGCCATCGTTGCGGTGATTACCCTGCTCGTCCTGCCGGAATCGCGTTCGGCTAAGCTGCGTGAAGAAGCAGGATCTGGGAAAAGCAATAATGACAGTCTGGTGCTCCAACTGATGCGTTCTTACCGGGAGCCGTATTTTTTCGGACTGGTCATTGTCTTCGTGCTGTCCTTCGGGCTGGCCAACTATGAGACGGTCTTCGGCCTGTTTGTGGATCATAAGTTCGGGTTCACACCGAAGGATATCGCCTTCGTCCTGACGTTCGGTTCGATTGCCGGGGCGGTCATTCAGGTTACTGCGTTCAGCTGGATTCTGAACCGGTTCGGCGAGAACAAGGTGATCTCCATCGCCCTGCTCAGTTCAGGGGTGTTCATTCTGCTGACGCTGCTGGTTCACGGCTACTGGGCGATTGTTACAGTCACGTTCATCGTCTTCCTCTCCATGGATATGCTGCGGCCTGCGGTCGGCACCCAGCTCTCCCGTCTGGCGGACGAGTCGCAGCAGGGATTCGTGATGGGCATGAACTCCGCCTATACGAGCCTTGGCAACATCGCCGGTCCGATTGTGGCCGGAGTCCTGTTTGATCTTGATATTAATCTGCCGTATGGAGCGGCGTCGCTGGTGCTGGTGCTGTGCTTCATGCTGTCCCTCAGCTTCGGCAGGCGGATGAAGCGCGGTCTGCGCACGAATAGTTGAAGCTGATAGATACAGCGGTCTCTCGGGGAGAGGCCGCTGTTCTTTTGCCGGCTAAACTTTGGAAGAGGGGCAGATTGTGATAATATTTGAGGTATGGTCTCAAGGAATAGATAAGCATGTGTGCGGAAAGAGGGATACTATTGGCAGCAGAGAATACGAATGCCGGCACGCTGCCGGATGAGGAAGCGAAGCGTCAGGAGCAGGAAACGATCAACGGGGCGATTGCCAAGGAGCTTGGCATCAGCCTGAAGCAGGTACGGACTACGGTGGGACTGCTCGATGAGGGCAATACGATTCCGTTCATTGCCCGTTACCGCAAGGAAATGACCGGGGAGCTGGATGAGAATGCCCTGCGCGACATTGAGGAACGGCTGGGTTATCTGCGCAATCTGGGTGAACGCAAGCGGGATGTGATCCGCAGTATTGAGGAGCAGGGCAAGCTTACACCGGAGCTGCAGGAGCAGATTCTGCGGGCGGTCAAGCTCCAGGAAGTGGAGGATCTGTACCGTCCGTTTAAGCAGAAGCGCAAGACCAGAGCCAGCGTCGCCAAAGAGAAGGGCCTGGAGCCGCTGGCCGGTTGGATTATGGAGCAGCGCCGCCAAGGCCAGCCGCTGGAGGAAGCGGCGAAGTATATCGATGCGGAGAAAGGCGTAGAGAGTGCCGAGCTGGCACTGCAAGGGGCGATGGACATCATCGCCGAGAATATTGCCGATGATCCGGCGATCCGCTCCTGGGTGCGCCAGTATACGGCCAGCCAGGGCATTCTTGTCTCCGAGGCAAGGGATGCCGAACAGGAGAGCGTCTACGAGAATTATTACGCTTACCGCGAGCCTGTGCACCGGATGCCGCCGCACCGCATCCTCGCCATCAACCGCGGCGAGCGGGAGAATGTGCTCAAGGTCGGCATCGAGGTGGTGCCGGACAAGATTCATGCGTTCATTCTGCGCAAGCTGGTGAAGGGCCCTTCGCCGGTCAAGGAGCTGCTGGAAGCGGTGACCAGCGATGCCTACAAGCGGCTGATCGCGCCTTCGGTGGAGCGCGAGGTGCGCGGGGAGATGACGGAGAAGGGGGAGACGCAGGCGATCTCCATTTTCTCCGGGAATCTGCGCAGCCTGCTCCTGCAGCCGCCGGTGAAGGGGCGGCATGTCCTGGGCGTCGATCCGGCGTACCGTACCGGATGCAAGCTGGCTGTGGTGGACGATACCGGCAAGCTGCTGGAGGTAGCGGTCACCTATCCGACGCCGCCGAACAACAAGAAGCGGGAGGCGGCGGCCAAGTTCAAGGAGCTGATCGCCAAATATGGCATCCAGCTCATCGTCATCGGCAACGGCACCGGCTCGCGGGAGACGGAGCAATTCACGGCCGAGGTGATCGCCGAGATCGGCGACCCTGAGCTGGCCTACCTGATCGTCAACGAGGCAGGGGCCAGTGTGTATTCGGCCTCCAAGCTGGCGCAGGAGGAGTTCCCGGACCTGGATGTGGCGGAGCGGAGTGCCGCATCCATCGCCCGCCGCGTGCAGGACCCGCTCGCGGAGCTGGTGAAGATCGACCCGAAGGCGATCGGAGTCGGGCAGTATCAGCATGATGTGTCGCAGAAGCATCTGGAGGAGAGTCTGAAGGCCGTGGTGGAATCGGCCGTCAACCATGTCGGTGTGGACGTCAACACCGCGTCGGCGTCCCTGCTCTCCTATGTGGCCGGAGTTAACTCGACGATTGCGAAGAATATTGTGAAGTTCCGCGAGGAGAACGGCAAGTTCGTGACGCGCAAGGCACTGCAGAAGGTGCCGCGCCTGGGCGCGAAGTCCTATGAGCAGTGCATCGGGTTCCTGCGGATTCCCGGCGGGGAGAATACGCTGGACCGCACGCCGATCCACCCGGAATCGTATCCGGTGGTTGACCGGCTGTTCCGCGAGCTGGGGCTGGACGTCAAGCAGCTCGGCAGCAAGGAGGTCGCTGCGCAGCTTGCCGCACAGGATGCCGCCGAGCTGGCGGTGAAGCTGGAGGTCGGCGTGCCCACGCTGCGCGACATCCTGGAGAGCCTGCAGCGTCCGGGACGCGATCCGCGCGAGGAGCTGCCGCCGCCGATCTTCCGCACCGATGTGCTGAAGATTGAGGACTTGGTTCCCGGCATGGAGCTGCAGGGAACCGTCCGCAATGTCATCGACTTCGGCGCGTTCGTCGATATCGGGATCAAGAATGACGGGCTGGTGCATATCTCCCAGCTCAGCGGCAGCTTCGTGAAGCACCCGATGGATGTAGTCTCCGTTGGCGACAACGTTACCGTATGGGTGCTCGGCGTCGATCTGAAGAAGGGCCGCGTCAGCCTGACCATGCGTGAGCCGCGTGAGGCGGCGGGCGGCGGGAAGTAACCAGTGTAAGGAGCGTGAGGGGCGCTGCGATTGCGGACTCAGCGGACCCTATTTTGCTGAAATCGGCGTTTTTCAGGTCCTTGCGGACTCAGGGGCCCTTAATTCAGGCCGCGGAGCCTGGAATTATGCCCGGCAGCCTCATTAGCGTCCTCTGTGCCGGTTAGGCTGACAAAAGGGGCAATTTGCAGCAAATAACGGCTTTCTGGTCCGCAAGCGGCTGGAGGCTTACAATCTGAAGGAGGCAGATGTCCATGAATCTGAAGCTCAAAGGTAAAAACGTACTGGTCGCCGCCTCCAGCAAAGGCATCGGGAGGGCGGTAGCCGAGGAATTTGCCGCGGAGGGTGCGAATGTGGCCCTTTGTTCCCGGAACGAGGAGCAGCTCCGCAAGACGGCAGAGGAGATCAGGGAGCGTTACGGGGTGAAGGTGTACAGCCTCCAGGCCGACCTAACGGTCAAGGCGGACATTGAAGCGTTCGTGCAGGGAGCCGTCTCTGCCCTGGGCGGGCTTGATGTGCTGGTAACCAATTCAGGAGGTCCCCCGGGAGGAACGTTCGAGGAGATGGAGGATGAACAGTGGGAGAAGGCGTTTCAGCAGAATCTGATGAGCGTGATCCGGCTGATCCGTGGTGCCTTGCCGCACTTGAAGCAATCCGGTGCCGGCAGAATCGCCAACATCGCCTCCATCTCCGTGAAGCAGCCGATCGATGGGCTGATTCTCTCCAATACGTTCCGCACCGGAATTGCCGGTCTGGCCAAGACGCTGGCTGGTGAGCTGGCTCCTTACGGTATACTTATTAACACAGTGGGACCGGGGCGCATTGCCACAGACCGGACGCTGTATCTGGATGGGCTCAAGGCAGAGGCCCGGCAGGTCCCTATAGAAGAGATTCGTGCCGAGTCCGAGCGGAGCGTTCCCCTGCACCGTTACGGCCAGCCTGAGGAGATTGCCCGAATGATCGTTTTTCTCTGCTCCGAAGCCAACTCCTACAGCACAGGCCAGACCGTAATGGTGGATGGCGGGTTGGTTAGAGGGCTGTAGATTTAGGATATGACTTAGGATATAAGATGAGGTCAGCCGGATTTCCGGCTGGCCTCTTTGACGTCTGAATTAGGGAGGAGTAGATGGTTAAACTTTTTAAGTATAACTGCTATCCGCTGAGTCAAAAACTAATTTTTTTAATCAATAATTCATTTTTCTTAATAAAATTACAAGTTCATAAGACTCCATTTTCTTTTTTTATCCATATCGTATAATTTACCTAAAAGGAGTGAGCGGAATGGATGATACTGATCTGCAAATTCTGGAGCTGCTGAAGAAGAACAGCCGTATGACCAGCTCCGATATCTCGAAGGTGATTCATTTGTCTGTTCCATCCATTGCGGAGAGAATCCGGAAGCTGGAACGGAACGGGATGATTGAAAAGTTCACCGTCAAGGTGAACCGCAAGGCCATGGGGCAGAGCTGTGTAGTCTGCATCTTTCTGCAGCTTCATGGCTCACAGGAGACCCAAGCTTTTCGTGAGGGGATTATTCAAGCCCCGGAGGTGCTGGAGTGTCACCATATTTCGGGCGAATATGATTATCTGTTGAAGGTGGCGCTGGAGGACTTGTCCGCTGTGGAGGCATTTATTACACACACACTTAAGGCACACTATAACATTGTGAGGTCCAACACCTTCTTCATTCTATCTACACTGAAAGAGGAATAGAGGCGAAGGAGGGATTCATATGCCATGGGAATGGATAACCAAAGGGCTGCTGCTGGGGCTGTCCATTGCGGCTCCTGTAGGACCGATCAGTGTATTATGCATCAGGAAGACGATGGCCAGAGGGTTCCGAGCCGGTCTCTTCAGCGGGCTGGGGGCAGCAACAGCAGATGCGGTGTATGGCATTCTTGCCGGGTTCGGCCTAACCGCCCTGACTGCCGCCCTAATGGATTACAAAATAGCTCTCCAGGTGCTTGGCGGATTGTTTATCTGCGGGTTCGGTATACAATCGCTCTTCCAGGTTCCAGCTAAGGAAGCACCTCAGACCCCTCCTTCAGCAGGGATGCTGGGCTCTTACGCAATAACGTTCCTGTTGACGTTGTCGAACCCGATAACGATTATGTTCTTCCTGGGCGTATTCAGCGCTTCGGGCATTCTGGTGTCCCATACGCTCACGAATATGCTGTCTTTGGTTGCGGGTGTGTTTCTTGGCTCGGCGTTATGGTGGGTCTTCCTGTCGGGAGCAGCAGTGCTGTTCCGTAATCACTTGCTGGAGGGGTCCTTGAAGCTGTCCATATTTAACAAGGTGTCTGGAGGAATCATGTGTGCATTCGGCGTAGTGACCCTGGTGAAATCCGCACTCTGGTTCATATGAACATCACTTAGCAGAGAACAATTATACCTGTTCTTGCACGCACCATCCCTGCCCGGCAATGTTATGATTATTACAAAACCAAACATGGAGGACGTTATGTGAATAATCGAGTAATCCGGCAGTTTAGACAGAGCGATATGGCGGCGCTTGGGGAGTTGTATGAGCTGGTGTCGGCCAGCGGGGATATGCTGTTCTGGTGGGTGGGGGAGGAGAGCAACTGGGAGAATGTATTCTGTGCCTTCGAAGGGGAGCGGATGGTGGCTAAGGGCCAGCTTCAGGTGTTCAATGTGGTGCCTCCGGGACGCGCGGCGGGGAGCAAGCACAAGATTTTTGTGAATCTGAAGCTGCGGCCCGGCCGGGAAAAGGATCTGGAGCTGCGTGACAGTGTCTACGCTCTGCTGCTGGAACGGGCATATGTGCTGAAGAGCACGCTGCCTCCGGAATATGGAACGATCCTGTGCACAGGCAATTATGCGGCGGAGGAGAGCTGCCATGCTTATTTTGCAGAGCATCTCGGTTACCGGCCGGAGAGTTGCTTGTATACGCTCCACCGGGATCTGCATGAACCCATCCATACGCCAGAACTGGAGGCAGGTCTGGAAATGACGGACGAACCGCTGGATACGCCGGAGCAGCGGGCGGCTTATCTGGAGCTGGAGGCAGAGATCTGGCCGGATAATCCTCTGGGTATGGAGCGGCTGATGGAATACCAGGAGCATCCGCTCTGGACATCAATGGCCGTCCGGGACGGCGGGCAGGTGGCGGGCAGCCTGATGGTCTGGCAGGAGGAGCAGAAGGGCGTCATCGAGGATGTGTTCGTCCAGGGGGGCTGGCGAAGACGCGGAATCGCCAAGGCGCTGCTGAGCCGTGCATTGTCATATCTGAAGCAGCACGGCCTGGAGCAGGCGGAGCTGGTTGTGCTGACGGACAACGACTCGGCGTTGTCGCTGTACAAATCTGCCGGATTCCGGACGGGACGTCAGGAGATCCGTTATCATATGGAGCTGGAATAACCAGCGATTCCCCTATATAAAAAAGCACAGCGCACCAGCCCGGATACCCGGCGGTGCGCTGTTTGTGTATTAACCGGCAGCAGCTACTTCAGTGCTGAAGGAGCAGACGAAGCCGCCGGACCGTTCACAGAACGGGCAACGGCAGTGTAGCCTTCCGGCAGATAAGTAACCGCTGTGCCTGAAGAGATGACCTGCGGATTCATCGAGCCGGGTGCCGGTGATGTGACTCTGAAGTAGATGACAGCAGTCTTCCCGGAGCCGAATTCAATCCGCTCAATAACCAGACCGTACCCCGGGTTCGGCAGATTGGATACCGTAACTGTAGCTTTGTTGACACCATCGGCGGCTTTGTCCAGCTTGACCGCAGCTTCGTAGGTGTTGGCCGGAGCCGAATCATCCTCATCCATCATAATCACTTCCTTCACGAATTTGGCTGCATCGTAGATCCATACCGCAGCTTCCGCACGGGTGACCGCTTCATTCGGGCGGAAGGTGTTGTTCTTCTCCAGCGTGATCAGCCCGGTGTTGATCAGTATCTGCAGGCTGTTCATCTCCGGGGCAGACAGCTTGCTGCCGTCCGTAATCTCTGCGTACCTCTCAGTATACGCGAAGTCCCCCTTGCTCTGAAGCGCCTGAAGCAGCAATGTTGCGAACTGGACCCGTGACATCTCGGCATTAGGATCAATAGACCGGTCCAAGGACAAGCCGCTCTCCTTGGCAGCCAAGAAGGCAGGGGCATACCATGCCGTAGCCTTCACCTTATCGAAGTAATCCCCGGCTTGCTTGCCGGAGGATGACTGCGGGGACAGCTTCAGGCCGTTCACCATGAGCTGCACGCCTTGCGCAACCGTAAGCTTGGATTTGGGTGCAAACTTATCGCTGGTCACCCCGTTAATGATGCCCTCCTGATGAAGAGCATTGATCTTGGTTTCGGCTGCATGGCCCTTGATGTCCGAGAAAGCGGACGCCGATGCTCCGAAAGATACCGTTGCCGCCAGAATACCGCAGGCCAGCGTGAATTTGGCTGTGCGCATCCGGGAGTTTCTATTCTTCATTGTACATCACCTCTTTATATTCATAGATGGAACGAAGCGGCAAAAGGTTGCAGTCACCACAGAAGCAAGCAGTGCCCGCGTCCCAAAAAGATTCATTATGTGTCAATTTTCACCTACCCGATAGCTGTTGAAGCCCCGAATTCTGTCACTCCCTCCAGCAAAAAGGTCAAAATACGATGATTAAAAGGTAATATACGGTGAGACAGCAGCAGGAAGAGAAACTATAATTGTGGTAACGCTTACTTAAACCCTGCTTAAGAATTAACTGTATATATTGTTAAATTATGCACCCGCGAGCTTTTTAACATTCATGCGATTCTCCCATGGTCCTGACTTTCTGGCGGACAGAGCGATGCTCTTAAGCATATAGGCATGTCATGCATTTCTAATTACTACTAAGGGGGTAAGTCAAATGAGAAAAAAGAGTATTCTTGCCTTAATCATGGCTGGCTGTCTGGCAGGATTATCACTCGCGGGTTGCAGCAAGGGAAATAACAGCACGGAGGCGGATTCCACCAATTCGCCGGAAGGGAAGACGAAGCTGAAGG
The DNA here is from genome assembly GCF_037977055.1 of Paenibacillus sp. FSL K6-1096. NCBI lineage: Bacteria > Bacillati > Bacillota > Bacilli > Caryophanales > Paenibacillaceae > Paenibacillus > Paenibacillus sp. FSL K6-1096. The sequence goes on from NZ_CP150274.1 coordinate 5,026,594, forward strand.
CGATTATCGTCAAGCATTCACTCACCAAGGATGTCGGGGAGATGAAATGGCTCACGGAGCTGGAGGAAAAGGCCAACGTGGAGGTGGAATGGCAGCAGATCTCCGCAGACTGGGATCAGAAGAAGAGCGCCTTGTTTGCCAGCGGAGAAATTCCGGATTTGCTGTTTAATGCAACCGCGAACTCGGATTTCGTCCAATTCAACGGGTTATTCGAGGACCTGGGTCCGCTGATTGAGCAGAATGCGCCTAACATCCAGAAGATGTTCAGCGAGCACCCGGAATTGAAAACGCTTGCTACCCAGAATGACGGCAAAATCTACGGAACTCCGCGCTACAAGGGGATCTGGCCGGCCTCGACCGCTTCGATGTTCATCAACAAAACGTGGCTCGATAACCTCGGTCTTCAGGTGCCCACAACCTGGGATGAGCTGGAGACAGTGCTGGTCGCCTTCCGCGACGGGGACCCGAACGGGAACGGGGACAAGACGGATGAGATCCCGATGGACTTCAATCCGATCGGCTGGGACTTCACGCCGAAGCTGCTGCTGGGCAGTCTGGGCCTGCCTCTGTCCAACGGGGCAACGGACGGCTACTTCACAGAGGGTGCGCAGGTCAAGAATTTCTATGTTGATGAGCGCTTCAAAACCCTGATGCAGTTCCTGCAGAAGCTGTACAGCCAGAACCTGATCAGCAAGGAAGTGGTCACGCAGGACTACTCGAAATACCAGTCGGTGGCCCGGGGCAGCGGAGCCACGGCCAAGGTCGGCTTCACCTGGGGCTGGGAGACGGGCGACCGCTTCGGCAACGAGCTGAAGGACCAGTATATTACCCTGCCGCAGCTCAAGCAGCACGCGGATTCAACGGATGAGCTGTACTGGAGCAATGACTACTACTACCAGAACTACGGCTCCAATGCGGTGTCGATCAGTGCCAGCTCGAAGAATAAGGAAGCGGCGATGCGCTTCATTGATGCTTTTTACGAGCCGGAGGTTAGCTTGCAGGTGCTGTTCGGCGGGATGAATGACACGGATAAAGGGATTAAGGACAACGGGGACGGAACGTATGCGATTCTGCCTCCGGCGGACGCTTCCCTCGACCCGGGCTCCTGGAAATGGACGAATTCCTTCGCGGACAACGGTCCGATGTACATTGCCGATGCGCTGAAGGATAAGGTGACGCTGGGCACGGATATGCAGAATGTGCTGAAGGAGAAGGCGGTCTATGAAGAGCTGATCAGCAAGGCGGACGAGAAGACCAATGTCTACCCGCAGAACTTCATGAAGTACAGCACGGAGGATACCAACATACTGGCGATGAACCAGGCGAACATCAACAATATTACCGATCAGAAATGGGCAAGCTGGCTGACCACCAAGGCGGACATTGAGAAGGAGTGGGCCGCTTATGTATCCTCCGTTAACAGCTCAGGTCTGGAGCAGAACCTGCAGATCCGGCAAAAAGCGTATGAGGAATACCTCGCGAACCTGAAATAGCGGGAAACGGAAGGAGCGCTCTCAATGAAACCAGCACAGACGACACTTCGCGGAAGCGGGTGGCTGCGCAAGTACGCCGGGCATTACCAGCTGTGGATTATGGTGCTGCCCGCAGTCATTTACATCGCCATTTTCTGTTACGGCCCGATGTATGGCATTCAGCTTGCTTTTCGCGAATTCGATTTCAGTAAAGGGCTGACCGGGGGCGATTGGGCCGGGTTCAAATATTTCGAGCAATACTTCAACAGCCCGATGTTCTGGCCTACGCTCCGCAATACCTTCATCATCGCGTTCTTCTCGATTCTGCTGGGCTTCCCGATGCCGATTCTGCTGGCGCTTGTGGTCAATTCCATCCGCAGTAACCGGCGCAAGCGCATCCTGCAGACTACGGTGTATATGCCGTACTTCATCTCCACTGTAGTTCTGGTGGCCCTGCTGCAGATTATGCTCTCACCTACTACGGGGCTGCTCGACGGCTTCCTCAAAGCGCTGCATCTGATCCCTGCGGATACGAATCTGGTCGGGGACCCCGGCGCCTTCGTTCCGGTCTATGTCCTCTCGGGGATCTGGCAGGCCTGCGGCTGGAACAGCATCATCTTCATTGCCGCCCTGTCCTCGGTGGATGGCCAGCAGTATGATGCCGCCAGGATCGACGGGGCGAACCGCTGGCAGACGGTCTGGCATGTGGAGATTCCAGCGATTCTGCCGACGATTATCATCCTGCTGATTATGAACATGGGGAACATTCTCAGCGTAGGCTTCGAGAAAACCTTCCTCATGCAGAACAGCCTGAACAAGCCGGTGTCCGAGGTCATCTCCACGTATGTCTTCAACGTCGGGGTGAAATCCAATCAGTTCAGCTTCGGTTCGGCAGTCGGATTATTCAATACCGTCATTAACTTTACGTTCCTGATTCTGGCGAACAGTTTGGCTAAACGCACCTCAAAAATCAGCTTGATGTAAGGAGGGAATGGGATGTCAAGCAAACAAGCCTCTCATTCGCAGAGCCTTAACTATTCGGGCGGCATTGCAGACAGGCTGTATACGCTGATGGTTGCGGTGATCGGAATTGCCGCGTTCATTATGGTTGCGTACCCGCTGTATTTCATCATTATCGCTTCGGTCAGCAACTCGACGATGGTCAACCAGGGGCAGGTGATCCTGTGGCCGAAGGCGGTTAACTTTTACGGATATGAGCAGATTTTCAAGGACAGCCGGATCTGGCAGGGGTATATGAACACAATCATCTACACGGTGCTGGGTACACTGCTGAATCTGCTGGTGACGCTGCCTGCGGCCTATGCCCTGTCCCAGCGGAAGTTCAAGGCGCGGCGGTTCATTATGCCGATGTTTGTCATTACGATGTATTTCGGCGGGGGCATGATCCCTACGTATCTGCTGATCCGCGACCTGAATCTGCTGAATACGCCTTGGGTGATGATTGTGAACGGCGCGGTCAGCGTATACAACCTGATTATTACCAGGACCTTCTTCGAGACGTCGATCCCGGAGGAGCTGCACGAGGCGGCGACGCTGGACGGCTGCTCGCATTTCCGTTATTTCCTGTCGGTGGTGGTTCCGCTGTCCAAGGCGGTCATCTCGGTCATCACGCTCTATTATATGGTGGGTCACTGGAACGACTTCTTCAATGCCTTGCTCTACATCAATACGGACCGCCTGCAGCCGCTGCAGATTGTCCTGCGCAATATTCTGCTCTCTAACCAGGCCTTTGCCGGGGGAGCAGGATCAGGGGCCGGGGCCGGTGCGGGCAGCTATGCCCAGCAGTTCGCGGATCAGATCAAGTATGCGGTCATTATCGTCTCGACGGTGCCGGTGCTGATCATCTATCCTTTTATTCAGAAGTATTTCGAGAAGGGTGTTATGATTGGTGCGGTGAAGGGGTAACGCTAAGTAATAATGCGTGCTGCTGGCCTGCGGGCCGGGAGGGAGGAAGCCTCTTATGAAAAAAAGTCTTGAACTGCTGGAAGCCATCGGTGAGCCTGTCTCTCAGGACATGAAGGAGAAGCTGACTCACGGCAGCAGGCAGTTCCGCATGAGTGTGCATGTGACCAAGGTCTCCCCTACGAATAATCTGGTGCTGTATTCCCATTGGCATGAGGAGCTGGAGCTGCTGTTCATGCTTAAGGGGACGGCCAAGTTCCATGTGGGGCAGGAGAAAATCGTAGTGCAGAGCGGCGAGGTGATCTTCATTCAGCCGAATATGCTGCACTCTGCGATCCGGGTGGATCAGGAGGAGATTGTGTTCTGCGCGGTGCTGGTGCACTTCAACTTCCTGACCAGCCTGGAGAATGACCGGATTCAGCAGCAGTATATCTTCCCGCTCTTCCTGCAGGGCGGCCGTTATCCGCTGCTGATTCACCGGGAGCTGGAGCAGGAGCTGAAGCTCATCCCGCTCTTGGAGGAGGTACGCGATCTCTATCAGCAGGAGGCGCACGGCTATGAGATGCTGATCAAGGCCAGGCTGTTCGAGGGGCTCTACCGGCTGGAGAAATATGCGGCCGAGCATCCGCGGGCGGAGCTGCCCGGGCAATCCAGAGGCGGCAACAGCTCGATGCTGGCCAAAAAAATGCTCGCCTACGTCCAGCAGAACTACAACAAGCGGATTACGCTTGCCGACATGGCGCAGCAGGTCAATATGAGCCCGTCCTACTTCTGCCGCTTCATGAAGAAGCAATTCGACCTGTCCCCGATGGACTTCCTGAACGAATACCGCATCTCGGAGGCGGTCAGCCTGCTGGAGACCACGGATAAGAAGATCATGGAGATCTCCGGGCTGACCGGCTTCAGCAATGTGAACCGCTTCACGGAAATGTTCAAGAAGACCTACGGCTGCCGCCCGATGGATTACCGGAACCGGCTGCGGCAGAATAAGTAGGCTTGGAATGAAAAAAAGCAGCCCCTGATGTGCAGGGACTGCTTTTTGTTATGGTCTGGTTATGGTGCTGGAAGGGTGCAGCTTATTTGGCAGCCTCAGACGGCTCGAGCCAGCGTGAACCCATCACAGGCTCTGCTGTTGCAGTGAAGCCTGCAGGCAGGTACGTGGAGACCGTGCCTTTGGAGATCACCTGCGGATACATTTTATCCGGGTCAGGTAGGGTCACCTTGAAGTAGATCACCGCTTTGGTGTCGCTGGTGAACTCGATGCGCTCTACCGCCAGGCCGTACCCCGGGTTCGGCAGGTTATCGACGGTGATGGTGGCTTTGTTGACACCTTCAGCGATTTTATCCAAAGTCACTTCTGAAGTGTATTGATTCTCTGGCACCGGCTCCGGCTCGGAAGGCTCATTCCCCGGATTGTTCGGCGTAATCACCCGATCGGCGAAATCAGCGGCATCATGGATCATCACCGCTGCTTCAGCGCGGGTAATGGCATCGGACGGGCGGAATTTGCCGTTGTCCAGCGTGAGCACCTTCGTGTTCAGCAGGACCTGGAGACTGTAATTCACCTCTGACGGAAGCTTGTCGCCATCCTCGATCATGAAGTACATTTTCGTTACGGGGAAGTTCCCTTTGCTCTGCAGGGCCTCTGCCAGGAGATGGGCGAATTCCGCCCGGGTCATCGCCTCATTCGGCTTGATGTCCTTCGCCAGCGTCAGGCCGGCCTGTTTGGCAATCGCGAACGATGACGCATACCAGGCATTATCCTTAACATTATCGAACAATTGGCTGGCTGTAGCATTGCTGTCTGTCTTAGGAGTCAGCGACAGCCCTTTCACCAGGAACTGCACGGCTTGTGCATTCGTTACTTTCGCATTCGGGGCAAACAGGTCACCCGTAATTCCGTTAATGACACCGGCATTATGCAGCGAATTGATCTTCGTCTCGGCCGCATTCCCCTTGAGGTCCGAAAAGGCAAATGCGGACGCTCCAAACGATAAGCTGGCAGCCAGGATTCCGCACGCGATGCTCATGGTTTTTGCGCGCTTCGTTAAGTTAGTAGTTTTCATTGTGCATCACCTCTATATACTATGATGGTTAAACGTGCGGAAAAGTTGCAGTTGTCGGAAAATTAATACGCAATTGTTAGGACAACGGGATAAAACGGGTAGTCCACAGGTAAAATTTATTCCGGGGATCGATGAATCCTCTTTTATCCTCATCCAGGGCGGCGATCTGCTTCATTTCTTCCTCAGTCAGGGAGAAATCAAACAGCTCCATATTCTGCTTCAGCCTTGCGGGAGTAACCGATTTCGGTATGACTGCGATGTTCCGGTCAAGGTTCCATCTCAAGATGACCTGCGCTGGGGTTTTGTTGTACTTGGCTGCTATTTCAGTGAGTACAGGGTGAGCAAGCATCTGCTGATTGCCGTGTCCAAAAGGGCTCCAGGCCACATGCTGGATATTATGCTTATTCATATAATCATGAAGCGATTCTTGCTGCAGCAAGGGGTTCGTCTGGATCTGATTCACTGCGGGGATGATCGTCCCCTGCTTCATCACCTTGTCCAGATGCTCCGGCTCAAAATTGGATACCCCGATCGCTCTGATCTTGCCCTCCTTGTATAAGGACTCCATGATCTGCCAGCTCTCCATGTAATTCTTGGCCGGCCAGTGGATCAAGTAGAGATCGATATAATCGGTGTGCAGTTTGTGCAGACTGTCTTCAAAGGCCTGGCGGGTCTTTCGCCCCAGATGTGTGCTCCATACTTTAGTTGTGATAAAAAGCTCGCTTCGCGGCACTCCGGATTTCCGGATCGCGCTGGCGATCAGCTCTTCGTTGCGGTACGCTGCCGCTGTATCCAGATGCCGGTACCCGTTTTCCAGTGCATAGACCAGCGCAGCTTCATCTTCATTTTTGATATTATAAACGCCTAGACCGACTTTGGGCATCAGCACACCGTTGTTCAGCACGAAATTTTCCATCCGGGAGTCACCCTTCCTCTTCCATTGTAGTTGTGGCCCCATCTTGAAGCCGGTATACAAATGCCGCAGAGTCGTCAAATAGCTGCTTCAGCTTGAACAGATCGCTCTGATGAACCTCCAAATAGTAATAATTCTTGGTCCCCACACGCTTCATCCCGATTAAGTTGGCGTCCTTCAGGATCTTCAGGTGATGGGAGACGGCCGGGCGGGACAGGTTCGTTCTGGAAGCAATCTCCCCGACCCGGGTGCCGCCCTCCCTGCATTCCCCGCTGCTATCAATCAAGGATAGAATAATCAATTGCCGTGTCGGGTCCCCAACCGCAAATAAGGCCTGTTGAGACTCGCGGAAAGCCGCCGCCAGCTCATTCAATCGTTCCTTCCGCTCGGTATTGTCCAATATGTTTGGCCACCTTCAATCAATGGTTTAATCTTTTGAACGATTATAGCATAGGAAATGGATGAATAATCATTGGGAAAGAAAATCGAGACGAATGAGGATCTGTTGTAGAATAGAGTTAGTAGAGTAACCTAAAAAATATTATTTATGGGAAACTTTTTAAATTTGTATGGCGTCTAATTATGTAACAATGATTAAAAGGGAGGAAGGGAATGATGTTAGGCGTAGGAAGAAAAATTATCCGGGTTGGAATCATTTTGAGCCTAATTATAGTAATATCAGCATGTTCTAAAGAGGGAGGGGCAGAAAGTCAACCTTCTGCTAGTGTGAACCCAACTTCAATGTTGTCTCCAAGTCCTTTACCAACGATACTATCAACTCCAATAACACAAGCTGGCGATAATGATTATACTTTAACAGAAAAAGATATGTCGATTGGAGATGTGGCAATTGGACAGTCAGAAGAAGAGGTGGAGCAAAAAATAGGTCAACCCTCCGAAGAAACTATTACTCACGGTAATGGCAGCCCTTTATGGATCTATGAAAAAAAGGGGATCTATTTGAACATTGATAATAAGGTTTGGGGAATTCGGGTGCTTGAACCTTTTAAAGGAACTACACCGCGAAATATAGGTATTGGTAGTACTGAAGAGGATGTGAAAAAGGCTTATCCTGAAGTGAAACAGGTAAAAAGTAATGGTGATAATAAACTATTAGAGCAAAAATCAGTTAACAAAAAATATGCCATTGTATTTTCGATTGAAAAAGATAAAGTTATAGCCATTTCCTTAACTATGGATCTTGTGATTCAATAATTTGAAAAGCCCAAACGAGTCATGATTGTCTCGTTTGGGCTATATTTTACCAAGAGATATTATTAAATCCATATACATTAGGATCGCTTGATTGTTGATACGTATAGTTATTCAGGCAATCTCTACCTGTTATGGTCTCATACATATTTTGATAACCACCACTTGCTGTCCACAACCTTCTTGTACTGGTGCTGTTTAATGCATAGGACTGTGACGAACAATAACTTGTAGAACTTCCTGTGTAGTTAGCATAAAAGCCGTATCTCAATGCAGTACAGGCTGCATTGAGACCTGTATTTCCAAAACCTGCATGAGAGTAAGCAAATTGCACGTGGCGGTAGCCTGAGATTAAAAGATGAGCATAAGCAGAAACCCCTTGAATAACATTATTGAAAAAAGTTCCATGAGGAGTATTGTCAGTTGTGCCGCTATAACCGCAAGTACCTGTCTGAAATCCTGGGTTCCACGCACTCTGGAAGGAGGACCGGCTCCATCCATGCTCAAAAGCCCAATGAGCAAGAACGAGCGAGATTGGCAAAACGCCAAAATAGGGAGACTGAAAGCTTTGCCATGATACCCACTTAGCTAAATCTATAATATTATAGGATGTTCCTTGAGAGATCACGGCCCCATTAATAAAGTCGGACTGATTGGAGAGACAGGCATTGGCTCTTAGGCTAATGTCCTTGAATTTACCGCCAGCAGGTACAGTTATGGGGCTACTCTCAATGTGCTGACCACAATTACAAGGTTCTTTCTTTTTGTTCTCTTCCATTTCAAACAACTCCCTAACAAAATATTACAGATACTATATCTGCAATTTAGGATATTCATTGTTTATTAGTAGGGAAGGGCAAGTAAGCAAAAAGGTATTTTTTGATAAAGAGGTCCTAATACCCACCCTACACCCCATAGGCAGATTAATGAATAATCATTGGGAAAGAAAATCGAGACGAATGGGGATATGTAGCATGATTTTGTCGGGGAGATAATAGCCTGGGGATGTATTGTATAATGTTACATATGTATATTATAATGAACAAAAGGAGGTGCTACGGTTTGAATGCTATACACATCAGGATAGGAAACAATCTGCAGCGTATTCGAAAGAACAGGCAGTTAAGCTTAGATAAGCTCGCCGATTTAACCAAGGTTAGCAAAGGTATGCTGCATCAAATTGAGCGGGGAGAAACGCAGCCCACAGTGACAACGGTGTGGAAAATTGCGACGGGACTCAATATTTCGTTCTCATCTCTGCTTAAAGAGGATGAGGCAGTAGTATCCATTGCAACGCGGAAAGAAACTCCAGATTTAACAGAGGACAATGGAAAATGCAGAGCATATTTACTGTTTCCTTTTGATCCGCAGACACGTATTGAAACATTTACGCTCATTCTCAGCCCTGCCTGTAACTATGTTTCACTCCCGCACAATGACGGGGTTCAAGAGTACATCACCGTTACCTCCGGAGTGTTCAGTATACAGATTAAGGACGAAATATACACCTTACCAGAAGGACAGGCTATAAGATTTGCAGGCAATGTTGAACACCGTTATCTCAATCAATCGGACGAAGATGTGACGATACAAGTGATTATGCATTATATGGATTCTTAATGCATGTAAAGATTAAGGAGGAATATACGGTGACAAACCAACTTAAAGAGAGTGCTAAGCAGGTTCAAAACAAACTACTGGAGCTGGGGTATACAAATCAAGTTGTAGAACTGCCTGACAGTACACGGACTGCACAGGAGGCTGCCGATGCGATAGGCTGCGAGGTAGCACATATAGCGAAATCCATTATCTTTCGGCTCAAAAATGAGGATAAACCCTTACTGGTCATAGCAAGCGGAGTAAACCGGATTAATGAAAAACAAATTACCAGCCATCTAAATGACAAGTTGGGCAAAGCTGATGCTGATTTTGTACGTGAACACACCGGATTTGTGATTGGAGGCGTACCGCCGTTAGGACATAAAGAGTCCATCCTCACTTTTATTGATGAAGACTTGTTGCAATACAGAGAGATATGGGCTGCTGCCGGACATCCAAGAGCAGTGTTTCAATTAACACCCCAAGAATTAATACAAATGACACAAGGGCGGGTAATCTGTGTAAAATAAATAACCCATCCCATCCTACATAAGTACTAGCCCTTGGCAAGCGGAGTGCCGCATAGAAATATGCTGTCTCTGCTTGTTCATTTTTGGGGGTGAATGCTATGATATTTTTCCTTTTTTATCCTTTTTAATGCTATAAAATAGAAAATAAAACCTTGGTGAAATCCGGAAGGCATTGAAAAGAACGGGATTGGGGAGAAGCTCATGCGTGTTGCATTGGTTTGTTGTGCGGGTTCTACGGAGCCTTGCGAGGAGTGCAGGTTCAAGAACATTCATTCTTTTTTTGCGCGGGAATACGGGTGTAAGGTGTTTCATTTCAGGGAGCTGGAGGCGCTGGCGGATATTGTGAAGGAGGGCTTGAGGTTCGATGGGGTGATCGTCAGCACTCCGGATTTCAACCTGGGCTTCATCCATATGATGCAATCCCTGCAGCAGCTATTGACGCTGAAAATTTTCATTATTGTTGAAGAGATTGGCACTCAAGGCATGTTGGTTCCTATCCCGTCCAATCATATGTACATCGGCAGCTCCGGACGCCAGGGCTTCCAGGAGGAATTATTCAGCCGCCTGCGCTGCTGGTTCGACGAAGGGCTTAGCCGCAACGCGAATGGTACCCGGCACTCCAGAGGCATCGCGCTTAATCTCCACTCCAAGTCCCTGAAGGTTGGCGAGTTCGTTATTGAACTTACCTGTAAGGAATTTGAACTCTTAGATCTCCTGCTGGAGAGCCAAGGCCAGTTCATCCCGACGGAGCAGATCCTGCATCACCTGTGGGATAGGTATACGTCCCCGGAAATTGTGAGGCAATACGTATACAAGCTAAGGCACAAAATCGAAGTGACCTCGGGCCGCAGCGACATCATCCTGTTCCGCCGGGGCATCGGATATTCAGTGAGTGTGTAGATCTGACAGTTGTCTGTCGGGTCTTTTTTTTTTGGTTTGGGACAGGTATGCGTGAACGGGATGAAAGAGGGGCATGGCCAAATGTATGCCAAAAACCGAACACATTGGGCGGGGCGGATGCGCGTGGACCAAATGTATGCGAAAAACCGAACACATTGCGCCTGCGAGCCGGTATGTGGTCCAAATGTATGTGGAAAACCGAACACATCTCGCCCGCAAGCCGGTGTGTGGCCAAATGTATGCGAAAAACCGAACAGATTGCGCCTGCGAGCCGGCGTGTGATCCAATGTATGCGAAAAACCGAACACATTGCGCTTGCGAGCCGGTGTGTGGTCCAATGTATGCGAAAAACCGAACATATCTCGCCCGCAAGCCGGTGTGTGGTCCAATGTATGCGAAAAACCGAACACATTGCGCCCGCAAACCGGTGTGTGGTCGAATGTATGCGAAAAACCGAACACATTGCGCCCGTGAGCCGGTATGTGGTCGAATGTATGCGAAAAACCGAACACATCTCGCCCGCGAGCCGGTGTGTGGTCGAATGTATGCGAAAAACCGAACACATTGCGCCTGCGAGCCGGTGTGGGGTCCAATGTATGCGAAAAAGCGCGCTTCCTGTCGCTGCTGCAAACTAACTGTAGATTAACGCAAGACTAACATCCGGGTTATGTCACCCTGCGAAATTTAGCGTTACGATGTCTGTAAACCTATTGGGGAGGCATGTGGAGTGACAACGATTCAGAACAGTATCTGGATTCATGCAGACCGGAACACCGTATTCGACAGGACTAACGATATTGCGAACTGGACGGAGCTATTCACGGAGTACCAGGAGAGCCGGGTGCTGGAGCAGACTGAGGCGTACATCCGTTTCGAGCTGACGACATATCCCGAGGAGAACCGGCCAGCCCGGTCCTGGACCTCCGAGCGGTGGCTTGACCGTCCGAACTTCCGGATCACCGCCCGCCGACTCGCACCGCTGCTGCCGTTCAAGCATATGAACCTGGAATGGCTCTATGAAGAGCAGAACGAAGGGACGTATATGACCTGGATTCAGGAGTTCGAGGTCGATCCCGCAAGCGGGCTTACCGGGGAACAGGTGGAGGCGCATCTGAACCGGACCACGAAGGAGCAGATGGCGGCAATCAAGCAGAATATCGAGCAGCAAACGGTTCGGAGCTGAGCCTCAGATGGAGAAGACGAAGGGAAGAAGAGTCGTAATCACCGGCATGGGGCTGCTTACCCCGCTGGGGAATACGCTGGAGGACTTCTGGAGGAACAGCCTGGAGGGCAAGGTGGGATATGACCGGCTCCAGGGCTATGAGGACATGAAGCTGAAAAGCCGGGTGGTTGGTAAAATCCCTGAATTCGAGCATCTCGGCAGAACAGCGGACGATGCGGTGAGGTCAGCGATGGGCCGGCCGGCTATTCTGGCGGTCAATGCCGCAGTCAGGGCCGTGGACGATGCCGGCCTTATGTTCACGAAGGAGCTGCGGGAGCGCTCAGGCGTCTGCATCGCCAATGCGATTGCGGACACGCCGTTCTCGGAGCAGACGTTCCTGGGACTGACGGCAAGCGGCCAAGGGCCGATTGACTATGGACTGGGCGAAGGAGATCTGTACCGCAAGGGCATGTTCTCCTACATCGCCTTCGATGTGGCCCATCAGTTCGGGCTGCAGGGCGAGGCGCTGGTCATGTCAACCGGCTGCACGGGCGGCATTGATGCGGTGGGTTACGGATACGAATCCATCACGGCCGGTGAGCATGATGTGATGCTGTGCGGTGCGGCGGAAGCGCCAATCAGCTCGATGACGATCTCCTCGTTTGACGCGATTGGGGCACTCACGACCAAGTTCAACGATGATCCCAAGCGGGCTTCCCGGCCCTTCGAGCGCAACCGCAGCGGCTTCGTGCTCAGTGAGGGCTGCGCGGTTGTGGTGCTGGAGGAGCTGGACCATGCGCTCCGGCGGCACGCGCCAATCTACGGCGAGGTGACCGGGTTCGCCAGCACGAACAATGCTTATCACATGACTGACCTGCCCCAGGACGGGGAGGCGCTGGCTCTGACGATGAACGAGGCGCTGCACAGTGCCGGTATCCGGCCGGAGGAGATCGGGTACATCAATGCCCACGGAAGCTCGACGCCGCAGAATGATGCCTTCGAGACCGCAGCCTACAAAAGAACCTTCGGGGAGTCCGCATACTCCATTCCGATCAGCTCCACCAAATCGATGACCGGCCATCCGCTGTCGGCCGCCAGTGCCATCGAGATTGTGCATTGCCTGCTGGCCTTGAACGAAGGCTACATTCCGCCAACGGCGAATCTGGATGAGCCGGACCCGGCCTGTGACCTGAATTATGTGCCGAAGCAGGCGGTGAAGCGCGAGCTGTACCAGATTCTGACCAATGCCAGCGGGTTCTCCGGCATCCATTCCGCTATGGTGCTGGAGAGGAACGAATTCTGCAACCGGACGGGGAGGCTTCAGACGGAACAATGGATGTGCAGCCGATGAAGAACAAAGTGTATGTAACCGGTGTCGGCATGATCGGGCCTTGCGGCAATAATGCCGCGGCCTTCTGGGACGGCCTGCTTAGCGGACGCAATTATATGTCCTCGCTCCAACTGGAGGATACGATGGGCGCAGCACCTCCGTTCGCCGGACAAGTCAGCGGGCTGGACCCCGGGCAGGTGATCTCGAAGCGGCTGTTCAAGAAATGCTCGCGGTTCTCCGTGATGTCGATTCTTGCAGCAAAGGATGCTATGGACGATGCGGGCTGGAATCTTGGCACCATGAGCCTGGAGCGGATCGGGATCTTCGTCGGCAACAACTCCGGCGGATGGGAGAGTGCAAGGAACGGTCTCCGTGTGCTGCATACCGAAGGCGCCGCCTTCACGGACCCGAACCTGGCGAGCAACTGGTTCCCGGCGGCTGCCCAGGGGCATATGTCCCTGGCCTTCGGCATCAAGGGCTACAGCAAGACCGTTATCGCCGACCGGTGCAGCGGGCTGCTGGCCATCGCCTATGCGGCCCGGGCGATCCGCAGCGGAATCATTGATGCCGCTGTGGTGGGCGGGGCTGAGACGCCAATTGATCCATGGGCGCTCGCGTTCTACAACGCGGAGGGGCTGCTGAATCTGAAGGCGGACAGCGCGGAGACGGCCTACCGGCCGTATGTGCAGTCCCGCAGCGGCATGGCGCTGGCCGAAGGCGCGGCCTTCCTCTGCCTGGAATCGGAGCGAAGCCTCCGGCGGCGTGAAGCTGCCAGTCGGGTGCGGGCCAATATCCAGGGCTTCGGCTTCACCAGTGCCGGCCAGGAGGCCGCACCGGTTGAAGAAAGCGTGGCGCAGTGCGCCCGGGCCATCCGGCTGGCGGTGGAGCATTCGGAGACGCAGCCGGAGAACATCGGCTATCTCTCGCTGGACGGGGCGGCATCGGCCCGTGAGGACGGGATCGAATGCGCGGCCATCCAGCAGGTGTTCGGCGACAGTGTCCAAGACAAATGGGCAGGCTGCCCCAAGACGGCCTTCGGCAATGCCATCGGAGCGGCAGGCGCATTCGATACCGCCTTGAGCGTGCTGGCTATGAATCACGGAGAGCTGCCCGGCCTGCCTTATCTGGGTGCATCGATTCAGGACAACGGCCTCCGCTTCGTGCCGGGCATCAGCAGCCGGGTCTCCACCGGGTCCTCGCTGATTCTGTCGAGAGGGAGGGGAGGCGTCTCTGCGGCACTGGTCGTGAATAAGGAAGACTCGTAAACAAGCAGGTTCGCAAGCTCATTCAATCTAATGGGAGGGTGTTAGCAATGGTATTCGTGAAGATCAAAACGATCATTGAGGATATCGGAATCGAAGAGGAGATTACGGAGGCCTCGCGTCTGTATGAGGATCTGGCGCTGGATTCAACGGAGCTGGCGTTGGTCTCGACGGCACTGGCCAAGACCTTCGGCATCCATATTGAGAGCAAGGCGCTCAGAGCATATTCCGTGGGTCAGGTGATGGAAGCCATTGCCCTGAAGGCATGATCCGCGGGACCGGCATGGACCTGATCAGCATCCGCTTCGTAGAGCAGATGCTGGCCAAAGGCGGTGAACTCTTCACCGCACAGTTTTTCTCAGCCGGGGAAAGAGAGCTGTTCACCGGCAAAAAAAGACATGCCGCCGACTTCCTGGCCGGCCGCTTCGCCGCCAAGGAAGCGCTGCTGAAGGCCTTCGGCACCGGCATGGACTGCGAGCTGGGCTGGAACGAGCTGGAGTTCCTCAATCAGGCCAGCGGCCAGCCTTATCTGGTCCGTACCCCGCGCCTTGCGCAGTATCTCCAGCCGCAGGACAGCATTCATGTAAGCATTAGTCATCACGGTGATTATGCTGCCGCATTCATCATTATTGAGAGCAGTCAATGACTGTGAGGAGGACGATTTCCATGAGCAACAACAAAATTTTCATGCTTTTGGCTGTAAATATTCTACTGATTTTCTCGATTATGGTCAGTATCTTCCCGATTGCGCCGCTGATCAGCAGTGAGCTGGGCATGACCTCCAGTGAGATCGGCTCGATCGCGGGCATTGCCTCGCTGGTGATGACCTTCCTGTCGATTCCTTCCGGCGTGTTCGCCGACCGGTACGGGCGGAAGAAGATCATTCTCACGGCGATGATCCTGTCGGCGGTGGCTGTGTTCATGGTGGCCGCTTCACGCGGTCCCGTCCTGTTCACAGCAGGCTGGCTGCTGTTCGGCTTCGCCAGAGGCTTCGTCTCCACTCCAATCTTCGCCGTAGTAACGGATGTATGCAAGCCGGAGGAACGGGGCAGAGCCATGGGGATTGTATCCGGGGCCATCGGTGCCGGGTCGGTGCTCGGTTATGTCATCAGCGGCCTGCTCAGCAACTACTTCGGCTGGCATACCTCCTTCGCGGTGCTGGGCTCACTGCTGGTGCTGTCCTCGGCGGTGACCGCTGCGCTGCTGCCGGAGACCGGAGTGCGGAATGCAGGCAAGAGCATCGGGCAAGCGTTCAAGAATTCGTTCAAATGGCTCGGCGTCCGTGAGATTCTGCTGGCGGGCATTATCGGAACCCTGTGCTTCATGGTCGGGGTATTCACCACCTTCCTGGTACCGTTCGCGGCCAAGGAACAGAATATCTCGCTGGTGCTGCTCAGCCTGCTGTTCATTCCGTATGAGGCGGTTGCTTCGTTCGGGGCGGTATTCATTGGCTGGATCTCTGACAAGGTCGGCAGGCATGCGCCTCTGATCTGGGCTCAATCGATCTGTTTGGGAGCGCTCGTGCTGCTGTATGCACTGGACTTCAACCCGTGGCTGCTGACCTTCGGCTACGCGCTGATCGGGCTGACCGAGGGGCCGATTATTACTTTGGCTAACACGATCATTACGGATAAGGTGGTCAAAATCAATCCGATGGAAATGGGAGCGGCCTTAGGCACCTTCCGCACCCTCCAGGGGGTCGGGATCGCGCTGGGGTCCACGCTGGGCGGCTTCTTTTACAGCAGAATCGGGACCCATCCCAGCTATCTGGTGGCCGCCGGACTGATGGTGCTAACTATTCTGATCTCGCTGGGCCTGGGCAAAAAAGAACAAACAAACGTAACCGAATATAAATCAGCCGGATAAGGGGTGCTTAGATGACACAGGTGTACGCGGGAACGGTGGTGCAATTCGGCGATGTCCCGGTGGTTCATGCCAGAGGAGGGCAAATGCGCGTGCTGGCGACACCGGCCACGGTGGGGGCCACGCAGCTCATTATGGGTCATGTCCTGCTCCAGCCGGGGGAGGAGATCAAGGAGCATCTTCATGACTACGGGGAAGAGAGTGTGTTTGTCATCCGGGGGCAAGGCACGGTGATCATTGAGGATGTGCCGCATCCGATTCAGGAGCAGTGCGTGTTCCTGGTCCCCAAAGGGCTGCGCCATCGGGTGGTCAACGGGGGATCGGGCGATATGGAGCTGGTATTCGCTACGGCTCCGCTGGCTCCGAGGCCGGAGATCGGCCACCGGGATGTCTAGCGATCTGGCTCCAGATCTGTCGCATCCAATTCTAAGCAAAGAGGTGAGTAGACGAAGGTGAAGAGCAATCTTGTGATTGTGGATACACATGCGCATTTTGCCGTCAAGGAGAATAAGACCCGGGAGCTTAGCCTGGCTGCGGCCGGGGCCGTCCCGGACTACAAGAAGCAGAAGGGCTTCGATGACCTGCAATATCTGAAGAAAATGGTCGGCGCTGACGGAGACGGCTTCGTGGACGAGAACAATATGCTGGAGGATTACCTGAACTGTATGGCCGAGAATCAGATTGCCATGAGCTGGGTGCACCAGCTTAGCTTCGAGGATGTCTACGGCTATGAGGTGCTGTCCAATGAGCGGATCGCCGAGGCGGTCCGGGCCCATCCCGATAAGCTGCGCGGCTTCGCCAGTGTCAATCCCTACAAGGGAAAAGAGGCGCTGGCGGAGCTGGACTATGCCATTAACACGCTGGGGATGCAGGGCTTCAAGCTGAACCCGAATGATTACGGGGGCTTCGTGCTGAATGACCGCGAGCTGCTCTATCCGCTGTACGAGCGGTGCAGCGAGCTGGGAATTCCGGTCAGCGTGCATACCGGGATTACGCCGGGCAGCATTTTCCGGATGAAGCATAACTACCCGATTCTGCTGGATGATGTGGCGGTGGATTTTCCCGAGCTGACCTTGATTGTGGAGCATATGGGCCATCCCTGGAATGACCTGTGCTATTACATGGTCGGCCGGCACGACAATATGTATGTGACCATCACGGCGGTAGCCAATATTCTGATCCACAACAACCCGAAGGTATTCCGCATGGAGCTGGCTAAGATGATCTCCGTCTGCGGCAGCCACAAGATCCTCTGGGGCTCGGACTGGACCGTTACGCCGAACATCGCCGAGGTGCTGAATTACATGCAGAAGGTAGTCATTCCGCTGCCGATGAAGCTGATGATGGGGGTGAAGGAGATCCGCAAGGAGGATGTCCAGAACATCCTGGGACTAAATGCGATGAGAATTATGAAGTAGGTGAGAGCATGGGATACCGGATTATTGATCTAAGCGTGCGGGTGGAGGAGAATGCAGGCGAGCCGGCTCCGTACAAAGTCGAGCAGACCGGCCATTCGGAAGGGGCAGACCGCTTCGCCCTCCAGTTCGACGGGAGCCGCAAGGACTTCCCGGATGAGGAATTTCTGAACATGGAGATGATCACCGCGTCCACGCACACGGGTACTCATCTGGATGCCCCCCTGCACTTCGGCTCACTGAGCGAAGGCCGGCCGGCAGCATCAATCGACCAGATTCCGCTGGAATGGTGCTACGGCGACGGCGTGGTCCTGGACGTGACGCATAAGCAGGCGGGTGAATTCATTGAGCCTGAGGATATTGAAGCAGCGCTAACGAGGACCGGTTATAAGCTGAAGCCGCTGGATATCGTGCTGATCCGTACAGGCGCAGACCGGCACTGGGGCACTCCGCAGTATCTGACCGATTATCCGGGCATGAGCAAGGAGGCTACGAAGCTGCTGACCGAGCGGGGCATCCGGGTGATGGGCATCGACAGCTATGGCTTCGACCGCCCGTTCCGGGATATGATCGGCGATTATAAGCGGACCGGGGATAATGCCTACCTGTTTCCGGCTCATTTCTGGGGCAGGGAGCAGACGTATTGCCATATGGAGCGGATGACGAATCTGGATCAGCTTCCGGGGGCATACGGGTTCAAGGTAGCATGCTTCCCGATCAAGCTCGGCGGGGCCGGCGCGGCCTGGGTACGGGCAGTGGCGATCATCGGAGACCAGCTGGCCGAATAAGTGAAAACGATCACACAATTCAAAGAGGAGGCATTACGGATGAACTATGAATTTGAACTGAAGGTAACAGGGGTTAAAGGGCATTGCCGGGCAGGACATAAGGAAGGGGACGTTATGAAGGTCTCCCCGCTGAATGCAGGCAATCTGTGCGGCACGGCCTTTCATGCGGTGTTCCCGATGCTGCTGGCGCTGAATATGGATGCGAAGCTGCCGTGGGACCCGGAAGGCAATATCGTGCACTCGGCCTGCCCGGATCTGCGCAACCAGATGACAATGGAGATCCGCCGCATTCCGGTGGAGCCGTCTGAAGACTCTCCCTATGCCGGACGGATGCTGCAATCCAAATGAAGGGGAGGCCCGATATGAGCAGAGCCGAGCAATATGTTGAATTATTTAAGGAGCGGGATTCGATCTGTGTCTCGCATTATCCTGTGCCCATCTCCCAGCATGAAGAGTCCGAGGTCCGCTCCCTGATGGAGCTGGAGCAGCCGAATACCAAAGATACACCGACCGCCCTGTATCTGCACATTCCCTTTTGTGACGCGACCTGCTCGTTCTGCCCGTTCAACCGTTATCTGAAGCGGCAGGAGCAGGTGGATGATTATCTGGTCGCGGTGCGCAAGGAGATCGACCGTTATGCGGGTACGCCTTTTGGCCGGAGTATTACAGTCTCTTCCATTAATCTCGGCGGCGGCACTCCCTCCTGCCTGACCTCGGAGGAGCTGACCGGCATTCTGCAATACCTGAAGCAGGCCTTCCAGGTGACGGAGGACGCCATGATCTTCATCGAAGGCAATCCGCGGAACTTCACGAAGGACAAGCTGGAGACACTGGTCTTGCAGGGGCTGAACCGGATCAGTGTGGGGGTGCAGACCTTCCAGGAGGAGCTGGCTGAGGTGCTGGGGCTGTACCACAGTGTTGACGATTCGTTCGAGTTAGTCAAAAATGCGCGTAACAGCGGAATTGAGAACGTCGGCATTGATCTGATGTACAATCTGCCGGGCCAGACGCTGGACCAGTGGCGGGCAGATATTCTCACCTCCATCGAGCAGGAGATCGACCACATCTGTGTGCTCTCGTTCTGCGTAGTTCCGCATACCCAGATCGCCGCGCGGATCGCCAGCGGGAAGCTTCCGGGCATCGGCGATGTCTACCGGGAGATCGAGCTGTATACCATCGCCAAGGAGATGCTGCTGGAAGCCGGGTATGAGCAGTACAGCGTGATTGATTTCGCCAAGCCGGGCAAAACCGACCGCCATGCCACCCTCTACTTCTCGGAGCAGTCGCATATGATCGGGATCGGCGCGGCTGCTTTTGGCTTCATCAACGGCTATATGTATATCAACAGCGGCAATCTGAACGAATATATCTCCCGCGTGCAGGAGGGCCTGCTTCCGGTCAATTGCGGGGAGAAGGCCGATGAGCGGGAGCTGGCGCACGGGGCGATGGCGAAGGGGCTGCGGATGCTGGCGGTGAACCGTGCGGATTTCGTCAGCATGTTCGGGCAGGAGCCGGAGGCGCTTTTCCCGGATACGATCGGGCGTCTGGTGAAGGAAGGGCTGCTGATCCAGGATGCTGAAGGGATTCGGCTGACGGAGGACGGGATTATATGGGGCAATAATGTGAGTAAGCAATTTTTCTCGGCGAAGTATGCGGATTACGGGCTGCAGCACCGCATGAAGCTGGCCAAAGGACGTCCGGTACAGCCGGTACAATCTTAAGGAGGGGTTAGGGAATGAGCGAGATGTTAATGAGAGTGAATCCCCGGGTGGGGGCTGCTTTTGATAGCATGTGCAAGTCGATTGAGGACACGGGGACGCTGGAGCCCAAGGTACGGGAGTTAATCCGTCTGGCTTGTGTGGTTACAGACCGTTCCACGTACGGCATCCGGCTGCACGCGCAGAAGGCTTATGAGCTGGGGGCGAGTGCGGATGAAGTGGCAGAGACTGTGATGAATTGTCTGCCGGTAGCAGGCATTGAGGCGGTATCCTCGGGTCTGGCTGCGGCGCTGTCGGCTGTGGAAGCCAAGCGGGGTGTTCACCATGGCAGTTAGAACGTCGAATGAACGCTTTTATAACATCTATCCTTACAGAGATCCTATCTGCGTATCCCACTACCCCAATCCTGTGAACGAGCTTGCTCCGGCTGACATCTACGGCACGATGGGCCTGGACAGCCAGCCTCCGCAGGACAATGTGGGTGCCGTCTACGTGCATGTTCCCTTCTGCGCCTCGGTCTGCATCTTCTGTCCCTTCAACAAGATGGCCTATCAGGAAAAGCAGGTCGAGGACTATATGCAGGCCGTCAAAGCCGAGATCGGCATCTATGCCTCATCTCCTTACGGCTCCGACTCGACGATCAGCGCGGTCACGTTCGGAGGCGGCACGCCTTCGGCTCTGTCTGCGGAGCAGATGGTTGATATGCTGAAAAGTGTGCAGGCGAACTACAAGGTGGCGCCGGATGCACAGATCTCCTACGAGGGCAGCCCGTCCACCCTGACGCTTGCGAAAATGCAGGCGATCCGCGCCCAGGGCGCGAACCGGATTAGCATCGGCATCCAGACATTCAACGATAAGATGGGGCAGCATCTGCGGATGAGCCACGACTCCCGGCGCGCCTTCGAGGTGCTGGAGGAAGCGAAGGCAGCGGGCTTTGAGAACATCGGCATTGACCTGATGTACAATCTGCCGGAGCAGACGATGGAGGAATGGCTGAAGGATGTCCGCACGGCGATCCGGCTCGGCATTGACCATATTACCGTATTTTCACTGTGTGTCGTTCCTTTTACTGCACTGTTCAAAATGATCAAGGAAGGCAAAATCCCGCCTACCGGCAGTGTCGAGCTGGAAGTGGATATGTATCTGGAGGCCAAACGGCTGCTGCAGGAGGAGGGCTATGTCCAGTACAGTGTATGGGATTTCGCCAAGCCGGGGTTCGAGGACCGGCATGTCCTGCTCTACTATACCCAGCAAAAGGATCTGTTCGCACACGGCCCGGCCGCGTTCGGCTATGTCAACAAGCTGATGTATATCAACCAGGGAGATATTCATGAGTACAGCGGCCGGCTGGCGCAGCAGTTCCTGTCCGTCTTCATCGCTAGCCAGGCGGATGATCTGGAGGCGATGCACGGGATGATGGCCAAGGGTCTGCGGATGCTGTCCGTGAAGCGGGATGATTTCAGCGGGATGTTCGGCTTCCAGCCGGAGGAGGTCTTCGGTAAGACCATCGATGATCTGGTATCCAAAGGCCTGCTGGAAACGGATGAGCATGAGATCCGCCTGTCCGCCAGGGGCATTGTCTGGGGCAACAATGTGTGCAAGGAATTCTTCTCCGAAGCCAACCAGCAGTCGTTCGAGAGCCGGGTGAAGCTGGCGCGCGGACAGAAGCCGGCCGAGCCGGCGGGAGAGGAGCTGAAGGCATGAGGCTGTCTGTCGGCACCAACTTCGATGACCGCTTGCCGATCCTGCTGAAGGATTCGCATGTGGATGTCTTTTATGGCAAATTATCCTCTGATCTGGTAGGCGGGGGCAGACCCACCTTCGCGTTGCCCACGATCGACCGGACACGGGTGGAAGAGCATGTGAAGCTGCTGCATGCCTACGGGTTCAAGTTCAACTATCTGCTGAATGCGACTTGTCTGGACAACCTGGAGACGACGAAGGAATTCCACTACCGCCTGCGCGAGCTGCTGGAGTGGATCGGGACGCTGCAGCCGGAGTATGTGACTGTGTCCCTCCCGCTGCTGATTGATATGGTCCGCTCCGCGCTGCCGGAGGTGAAGATCAGCCTGTCCACCTTCGCGAACGTCAATACGATCAGACAGGCCCAATATTTCGAGGAAAAAGGGGTCAGCGAGATCACCCTGCCGGAGAGCCGCAACCGTGACTTCGCCTTCCTGGAGAGTCTGCGCAAAAGCACCCGCTGCGAGTACCAGCTCATTGCCACCAATGACTGTATGCTGGATTGCCCGCTGCGCCAGAATCATGCCAACTTCCAGAGCCATGCCTCGCAGTGCAACCATGTGACCGACGGCTTCGCGCTCGATTATTACATGCTGCGCTGTACGGAGCGCAAGCTCCAGCACCCGGAGGAGCTGCTGAAATCGCAGTGGATCCGCCCGGAGGATATGCATATCTACGAGGAGCTGGGCTACCACAAATTCAAGCTGACCGAGCGGATGAAGACCACGGAGAAGATTGCGGCGACTGCACAGTCCTACTCCTCGCGGAAATATCAGGGCAATCTGCTGAGCCTGCTCAACTCACGTATGGCTGAGGCAGATTTCGAAATGCCGAACTTCTCCAAGAACATCAAGGAGGACTTCGCGCCGTCGGACAAAATGAGACAGGTCTACCGCCTGCTGTTCAGCTTCCAGGCCAGCATCGACAACGAGAGCCTGGAAGGCTTCCTGGAGGGCTTCCGATCCAAGCGTTGCGACCGGATGGACTGTGACAAATGCGGCTACTGCGCCGAGTGGGCCAGCCAAACCGTGTCGATGGCGAAGCCGGGGGATGAGGCGCTGAAGGAATTCGGCGAGCTGTTCGCAGCGCTGGCTTCTGGCAGCTTCTTCGAGTCGGCGGCCGCCGCGAAGGCGGTCTGGAGCGCGGAGGGCGAGAGTCTCTATGCCGGCATCATCGCCCGCAAGCCGGAATTCATCCGCGACATGGCTGCTCCTGAGATCCGCAGAAAGGCGGAGGAGCTGGCAACGGCGCGCGGAAGCGCCCAGGTCTTGAGGCAGGACGTCGCCAAGGCCAATGTCTTGTGTACTCCGGCAGATTTCCGCATGTTCGCGCTCAGCGATCTGCGGGCGCTGGGCTTCGATACGGCTGAGCTGGACTTAGAGGAGGCGGCCGGATGAAGAAGGTCATCGGACTCGCCGGGTCCATGAAGAAGCATCACAGCTCCAGCGAATACCTGCTCTCCGTTGCGCTGGAAGCCGCAGCGGAGCAGGGGGTGCAGACCGAGCTGCTGCGGCTGAATGATTACAACATTCTGCCCTGTGACGGCTGCGGCAACTGCATGAACGGCAAGCATTGCCACCTGCTGAACGACCCGGAGGACCAGTTGAGGGAGCTGTACGACAAGCTGAAGGAAGGGGACGGCTTCGTCTTCGCCTCCCCGGTCTATGCACTCTCGCTTCCGGCCGTCTGGAAGAACTGGATCGACCGCTGCGAGCCTTGCAGCGATGAGGATCTGGACTTCGAGTACTACAATTACGACCGTGTGGCCGGAGTGAAGGGCAAAGCGTTCAAGGGCAAGGTGGCCGGGCAGATTGTCGTCGCCGCAGGTCCCGGGCATGAATGGGCGCTGTCCTCGCTGATGCCCTGCTTCACGGCGATCAAGCTGTCGATGATTGCCAGCGCGGGCATCAGCCTGATTGAATATGACGGCCAGCCCGGCATCCGCAAGCGCCCATGGAGCAAGCCGATTGAAGAAGCGGAGGAAGCGAAGATGATGGCCCGGGCGGTCGGGATGCGCGTAGCCTCTTCCTTGGGCTTCTCCTACTTCGATCTCCCGGCCGGCCAGGAGAGCTGGGAGCAGCAGCAGGCCGGCGGGAAGGAAGCCCTTGCCTGGTCCTCGTTCGCCATTCAGAATGCGGAGGATGAAGAGGTGCTGCTTGGCGATCTGGCCTCGGAGCGGCCGCAGGTCTTCGTCATCGGCGACCAGCAGGCCAGCATCCGCTGCGGCCCGCTGCTGGAGCAATTGCAGCAGCAGCTCGGCGGCAAGGCAGACTGTGCATTGATCGCCAGAGTAGGCCAGCTGCCGCACTTCATTACCCATGAATTCGTGAAGGGCAAGACGAAGGAGACGGTTCCGGGCTTCACGCTCTATTATGACTGGGAGGATAAGCTGGGTCCGCGCTGCGCCCTGGCACCCGGCCAGCCCGCTATCCTGGCGGGGCGCTCCAGAGAGGAGTGGCAGCTGTTCACCCTGGACGAAGCGGACGGCGGGAATCTGGGCCAAGCCTTAGAATATCTGGCTGAAGCTGTCGTATGAGCAGCCGGGGCAGGGAAGTCCAAGGGAGGAACAAGCGTACATGTTGAAGACGAAGGGTATACGTTTATTTTATAGCTGCCAGGGCGCGGGGGAGGCGGTGCTGTGTCTGCACGGCAACCGCGATTCCTCGCAGGTCTTCCGGGAGCTGGCCGGGGCGCTGGGGCCTCATTATCAGGTGCTGTGCGCTGACCTGCGCGGACACGGCCAGTCGGAATACACCGGTCCGGCGTTCACGCTAGAGGACATGGTGGATGATCTGATCCGGCTGATGGATGAGCGGGGGCTGAAGAAGGTTACGCTGATCGGGCATTCTCTGGGCAGCACGCTGGCTTTGCTGCTGGCTGCCCGGGAGCCGGAGCGGGTGAATAAGCTGGTGCTGATGGGGGCCGCCGCCACCTTCAAGGTTCCGTTCAAGCGGCCGGATCAGGGTGAAGAGATCACGCCGGATACGGTGAAGCGGACGAATGCGGCGGCGGTTCCGTTTTTCTTCACGGAGGGCCATGAAGAGGTACAGCAGCGGATTCTGAAGGGATGGTCGCAGCTGCCCGCTGCGACCCACCGCCTGATGATCCAAATCCGGCATCCCGATCTGCGGCCGGTCCTGCAGGGCATCCGGCAGCGGACGCTGATCGTCACCGGCCAGGAGGACCGGATCACGCCGCTGCCCAAGGCGCTGGAGCTGAACCGCAATCTGCCGGATTCACGGATGCTGGCGGTGCCGGGGACCGGGCACTTCATGTTCCTGGAGGAGCCTGCGGTGGTCAGCGAGGCCATCCTGACGTTCCTCCGGGAGGCGTGAGCATGGGCAGAGTGCTGCTGATCTCGGCGAACACGGAGAAGCGGCCGCCTGTTTTTCCGCTGGGGCTGAGCTATATCCATGCTGCGCTTACTGCTGCCGGGCGGGAGGCGGGGATGCTGGATATGACCCAGCTGGAATATACCCGCGAGGCGGTCACCTCCTACCTGGATGATTATGCGCCGGATTATATCGGCCTCTCAATCCGCAATCTGGATAATTGCTGTATGCAATATCCCCGGAGCTTCGTGGAGCAGACCTCTTCTCTGGTGAGCTGGGTCCGGCAATGGAACCCCGCGGCGGCGGTCATTCTGGGGGGAGCAGGCTTCTCGCTCCTTCCCCAGCAGTGGCTGCAGGAGACCGGGGCGGATTACGGCATTGTGGGTGACGGCTGCAGCAGCATCGTTGAGCTGATTGACCAGTTAGAGGCGGGGAAGACACCAGCTTCGGTTAGCGGCCTGATGTTCAGGGCAGCGGACGGAGAATGGCGGTTCTGGCCGCCGGATGCGCCGGAGCAGCTGGATCAGGCGTATTTTCCGAGCCGCAGCGGATTCCTGCACAGCTATGATGCGGAGGGCAAGGTGCGCCATAATGTTCTGACCAAAAGAGGCTGCGCCCTAAGCTGCACCTACTGCGCCTACCCCTCGCTGGAGGGCCGGAACGTACGCCTGCGGTCGCCGCAGGCGGTGGCCGAAGAGGTGGAGCAGATGGCGCTGGTGCATGGCATCCGCTCTTTTGATTTCGTGGACAGTGTGTTCAACTTCCCGCTGGAGCATGCCGAGGACATCTGCCGGGAGCTGATTCTGCGGGCTGCACCTGTATCCTGGGGGTGCTTCCTGAATCCCCGGTTCTTCACCGCAGAATTCGCCCGGCTGCTCAAGCAGTCAGGGTGCACGGAGGTGGAGTTCGGCATCGATTCCGGCAGCGACATCTGCCTGCGGTCGTTCAAGAAGAACTTCCGGCAGGGTGAGATCCGCACCGTGGTGCAGCTCTGCCGCGAGGCTAACCTTACGTTCAGCTTCTGCCTGCTGATCGGCGGGCCGGAGGAGACGCTGGAGACCTTGACCGAGACGCTGGAGCTGATGGAGGAGCTGGCCGTTCAGCGCATCTTCGGCCTGTTCGGCATCCGCATTCTGCCGTCCACCGATATGTACAGCTATACAGGTTCCCCGGAACCGGATGAGCTGCTGCATCCGAAGTTCTTCATGTCCCCGGAGCTGAGCCTGGAGCAGGCGAACCGCATCTGCCGTCCGTACCGGGAGCGCAACCCGGACTGGATGTTCATATGAGAATAGTTAAGCCCGAAGAAACGGATGCCTTCTCTTGCGGAGTAACGTGCAGCCGTTTCTTCTTATCTAAGAAGGACAGGATGGAGCGCCAATCATGAGAAAGAACAGAGTGGAGCGCGGATCATGAGAATAGTGGTCGTGTCTACGAATACGCTGCTGAAGCCGCTGCCGGCCCTTCCGGTCGGGGCGGGGATGGTCTACTCGGCGCTGGCGGCTGCCGGGTTCGAGACTTGTTTTGTGGACCTGGCCTTCGTTGAGGAGCCGCTTGAAGTTCTGCGCGAGACGCTGGAGGCGTTCCGCCCGGAGCTGATCTGCCTGTCGGTGCGCAATATTGACAACCAGGTGATTCAGCAGCCGGAGAGCTATCTCCCGTTCATCCGGGAAGTGATGAAGGTCTGCCGGACCAGCAGTTCTGCCCGGGTCATGCTGGGCGGTGCGGCTATGCTGGTGATGCCGGCGGAGCTGGTGCAGGCGCTGGGGGCAGATTACGGGATCAAGGGGAGCGGGGGCGAGGCGGAAGCGGTGCGGCTGGCCCGCGAACTGGAACAGGGACTGGCCCCGGAGACAGGGACGGTCCGGATCGCAGACCCTGCCTATCATCCGGTGTACAGCCGTATTCCGCCGAAGTTGCTGTTCGCTCCGCAGTATTTTATTCCGAATCCACGCATCAAAAAGGCTTCTATGGGCTACCAGGCCTCCCGGGGCTGCAGCCGCCACTGCATCTACTGCTCGGAGGGCTACAACCAGCCCGTGGCCTGCCGGATTCCGGCGGAGCAATTCCGTGAGGATATGAGGATTCTGGAGACGGAATATCAGGTGCATAACATTACGTTCGTAGACGGTGTGTTCAACCATGATGTGGAGGAGACGCTTGCGTTCTGCCAGCTGATCGGCCGCACCAGCCCGTCGCTGGAATGGAGCTGCGCCTTGACCCCGGCCCAGATTACGGAGGAGCTGATCCGCGCGCTGAAGGAGAACGGCTGCCGCTTCGTGGATATCGGGGCTGACTCCGCTTCCCGGCAGATGCTGCGGCGGATGGGCAAGCAATTCACTCCAGAGCAACTGGTGACACTGGGCCGCCTGCTGGAGCAATACCACCTCCCGTATTCGGTATCGCTGCTGTTCGGCGGACCGGGGGAGTGTGAAGCGACTGTGCAGGAGACGGTGCAGGTGGTGAACGAGATGAATCCGGTCTATATTCTGGCGAGCCAGGGCATCCGGGTATATCCGCATACTTCGCTGTATCATGTTGCACTTCAGGAGCAGGTGATCCGGCCGGAGGATGATTTACTAACTCCCGTGTTCTATCAGTCGAAGGAGTATAATGCCGGTCTGCTCACGAAGGCGCTGGAGGGATCGCGCCACATCTATAAGGATATGCTTATGAATTCAATTGGAGGAAGGACTTGATCGAATGAACAAGCCGCTTTACCCGTTCCGTGAGATCGGGATTGGACATTATCCCATGGGGAACACGCCGGTCACACCGGAGGACAGCCAGCGCCTGCCGTCTCTGATGAACCTGGACCGTACGGCTGCCAGCCCGAAGCTGGCCTATGTACATATTCCCTTTTGCGATTCCATCTGCCCGTTCTGCCCGTACCCGAAGGCATTCAATGAGCAGGAGGCCCGCCAGGAATATCTGGCTGCTCTCTTCCGGGAGCTGGAGATGTACGGGAATACACCGCAGATCCGCAATAGCACCGTAGAGGCGCTCTATATCGGCGGCGGGACGCCCAGTGTGCTGGAGGAGGAAGAGATTACCGCGCTCTTCGAGCAGCTTCAGGCCACGCTCCCGATGCAGCATATCGAGGAGATCACGTTCGAGGGCAATCCCGCCTCGTTCACCGCTTCCAAGCTGAAGCTGCTTCATGCGCTGGGCGTGAACCGGATCAGCCTGGGGGTGCAGACCTTCAACGATGTGCTGGGCAGACGCCTCGGCCTGCTCCAGACCGCAGAGGATTCGCTGCGCAGCATTCAGGAGTCCAGGGAGGCGGGAATTGCGAATGTCAGTCTGGACCTGATGTACAATCTGCCGGGTCAGACGATGGAGGAATGGCTGGAGGATCTGGCGAAGGTGGCGGAGCTGGGGATCGGCCATGTCACGTTATTTCCCCTGAAGATTATCCCCGGCTTCGGTCTGGCGAAGCGCATTTCCAGCGGTGAACTGCCGGCCTGCGGCGATATCGGGCTGGAGCAGCAGATGTATGTGGAAGCGTGCCATTACCTGGAGTCACAGGGGTATGCGGTCGAATCCACCTATGACTTTGTGCTGCCGGGCGGGCATCATGTCTATAGCCGTAAGCATTTCGACGACCACCTGGACCTGCTCTCGGTCGGACTGGGGGCCTTCGGCGATGTAGGCGGCTACGCTTACCAGAATGTGAAATTGCTCCCTGAATATGTGAAAAAGATTACATCCGGCACCCTGCCCATTGCTTTAGGCTACGAAGTGAAGGCGGACGATCTGCCGAACCAGTTCCTGGCGATGGGCCTGCGCCGCACAGCCATTGACCGCCAGAAGTTCCGGCATAAGTTCGGTAACTTCCCGGAGGAGCTGTTCCCTGACTTGTTCGCCAAGTTCGTGATGGAGGGACTGGTCGAGATCCGCGAGGACACGATTGCGCTGACACGGTTCGAGGGGTTATTCTGGGGCAACAATGTATGTAAGGAGTTCTGTGAGGAGCATATTAAGCTGGCTTTTCCAAAATAATGGAGGGGTACTAGGATGAACAGTAAAGTTAGTAAGAACGTCTTCTACGGCGATCTTCAGGAGGCCGGGAAGTATGCGGAGCTGGAGCAGCGCCTGATGGGTGAGTCGAATCTGCCGGGGCCGCGGGCTAATCTGGGGGCGGCTTCCGCCTTCGCGGACGCGTTCGCGTCAGACTGGGTGACGGACGAAGCTTGGGAGCTGGTGCTGGCATGGAGCGGCAAGCCGGAGACGGAAGCACCGACCGACGATGCCCGCGAGTTCCTGCCGTTCTGCGCCTTGCAGGCGATGGGCAGCTACTACCGCTATGCGGAGCCTGCCCGGCAGCAGCTCATTCTGGAGCGCTGCCAGGCCGCGATGAATGACGGCCGCTGGCGGATGCGCGAGGCGGCAGCGATGGCGCTGCAACGCATCGGGGAGCAGGACTTCGGCGTGCTGCGGCGCTTGTTCGACGAGATGAAGGGCAGCGCCAGCGCGCTGGAGCAGCGGGCGTTCGTCGCCGCACTGGCCCACCCGCCGATGCTGAAGGAGCAGGCGAATGTGCTGTATGCGCTGGAACTGTCCGAGGAGATCCTGGACGGCATCGCCGAAGGCCGCACCCGCTGCGGTGCGGAGGAATTCCGCGTGCTGTCCAAGGGTCTGGAGTACGCGCTCAGCGTCTTCGTCGAGCGCGCCCCCGAAGCCGGCTTCAAGATGCTCGCCAAGTTCGCCGTCAACGGCGACAAGCGGATGCAAAAGATCGTCAAGTCCAACCTCGGCAAAGCCCGCCTGGCCAAGAAATTCAGTCAGGATGTGGAGCGCATTCAGTTGTTGATGAATGCTTGACGGGGGGAGGGGGCGGAATGAGGCGGCTTCGTGCGGGATTGGATGGGGGCAGTAGCGTAAGGCTCCTGGGAAATACGCTTGTTGAGGGAGCGGACCCGTCTGGTTGCACAACTCTGCTGCTCCATGCTCCTTCGCGGACCTGAGGGCCGTTATTTTCAAACAAACATTGTTTTTTACGGCTTGGCGGACTGTGGTGCGCTTATTGTCTCCCTGCGGGGCGTTTTCAGGCGGCATATCCAACAATAACGGCCCTACAGTCCGCGAATGCTGGAAAAGTTGGATTTTGCGCGGAATAAGGGCCTCTGAGTCCACTTGGTAGAGTGGGAGAGAGCACCTTGCTGAGGCCCTAGTTAAGTAAAAGTAACAGAGATAGCCGGCCTGCATACTGAAGTATGCAGGCTGGCTTATTTGCAGTGTGTTGAAAGACCCCGGCCGACATAGTGTTGAGACAATTTAGGATTATGCAGAATATGGCCGAAGAGGTACAATAGAAACAAAGAGCTGGTGCGAATGCCAAGCTCCCATGAAATCCCCGGGGGTTTCGCACCTCAGAATTTGTCGAAACTCTCAGGAATCGAGGGAGCACTTGAAAAGTCAAGCGGGGACAGATACCTTTTTGAGAATGGAGTAAGAGGATAGGTAGTGAATGAATGCGGATATAGCATAGGTTATGCTGTTTTTCGCTGTCGCACTCTATGTGAGTGCGTGGATTGAAATCTCATGACCATCAGCATTAACATAGCTATATTCAAAAAGTCGCACTCTATGTGAGTGCGTGGATTGAAATTTGCTCTCTACCGTTAAGGGCAAAGACCTTGAAATCGTCGCACTCTATGTGAGTGCGTGGATTGAAATTCGGAGGTGTCCAGCTCCTGGCCGAACACCTCCGTCGTCGCACTCTATGTGAGTGCGTGGATTGAAATACAAGATGAATGAGATAATGGTCCGTAAAGTGATGTCGCACTCTATGTGAGTGCGTGGATTGAAATCAAAAGATCGTGTCTACTGCTTTGTAGTGCCGTCTCGTCGCACTCTATGTGAGTGCGTGGATTGAAATTCTATCTCCATTGACGGCAATACAGAGGAATGGTGTCGCACTCTATGTGAGTGCGTGGATTGAAATAACAGGAGAAACTATTGTGGCTAAGGGCGTTTTCGTCGCACTCTATGTGAGTGCGTGGATTGAAATTTCTGGCGCGAGGTCGGCGTATTCGCCCAGGACGTCGCACTCTATGTGAGTGCGTGGATTGAAATCGTGGAGGAGTTGTATGGCGATACCTGGACCGAGGCGTCGCACTCTATGTGAGTGCGTGGATTGAAATCTAAACTCCATATCTGTGAACTTTATTTTGTTCTGTCGCACTCTATGTGAGTGCGTGGATTGAAATCTTTGCAGGAATCCAAGCCCTACCAGACTTGTCGTCGCACTCTATGTGAGTGCGTGGATTGAAATCAGTAGGTCCGAAAGGCTTTTGCGTCAACGCTGTTGTCGCACTCCGTGTGAATGCGTGGATTGAAATAGGCCGTTCTCTTGGGGCTGCTTGAGGACGAATTCGTCGCACTCCGTGTGAGTGCGTGGATTGAAATGCGTGATAAAACACATCGAAAAGCTCACTCAGCGCCGTCGCACTCTACGTGAGTGCGTGGATTGAAATTAAGGGCTTTCCGGTTTGGCATTTGCTGCACCCAAGTCGCACTCTACATGAGTGTGTGAATTGAAATCCGGGCCGTGAAAGCATCAAGGAACTGACGAAATCGTCGCACTCTACATGAGTGCGTGGTTTGAAATCAGGCAATTGATCGCGGCGCAAAAGGCAATGCCGTCGCATTACGTGTGAGTGCGTTGATTGAAATTAAGCTGGTTTTAGGGCGGAGGAAACCCTGCAGTTAGGGCACTTCAGGAGAGTGTATAGATTGAAATAACGTACAGGGTTTTTGCGAGTGTGCTGATTCAAGAATAGATGCAGTACTCAATGAATTATTGTATTGCAGAATTTAAGCCATAGAGTAAAATAGGAGCGGAGAGCTGGTGCGAATGCCAAGCTCCCATGAAATCCCCGGGGGTTTCGCACCTCGGAATTTGTCGAAACTCACAGAAATCGAGAGAGTACTTGAAAAGTCAAGGGTGGAAAAATGCCTTTTTGAGAATGGAACAAAGGGAAATATAGTGTATGTATACGGAAAAAGCATAGGTTATGCTGTTTTCCGCTTCGCACTCTACGTGAGTGCGTGGATTGAAATCGTCGTGTTGATAGTACCAATCTGCCGCGTGCATCGTCGCACTCTACGTGAGTGCGTGGATTGAAATTTTGATAGTGCGTGTAATCGTTGCCGAGCAACCGTCGCACTCTACGTGAGTGCGTGGATTGAAATTTTTTGCACATCTTTTGTCAAAGTTGATTTCGTTGTCGCACTCTACGTGAGTGCGTGGATTGAAATAGCACAGCATCCAGGTACTCATTGATTTCATTGGTCGCATTCTACGTGAGTGCGTGGATTGAAATACGAATAGACTCTGCGGAAGGATGCGCGTACTTGTAGCACTCTACGTGAGTGCGTGGATTGAAATGGAATAAAATCTGACGATCCTGAAGGCGCATTGTGTCGCACTCTACGTGAGTGCGTGGATTGAAATTAAAGCGGGTGATAAAGTACCATAGTGCCAGGGTCGCACTCTACGTGAGTGCGTGGATTGAAATACCGGCAAAGTAACGCAGATTGGTGAAGGTGTTGTCGCACTCTACGTGAGTACGTGGATTGAAATCTCCAAAGACCGGCTATGCCGGCCCCCGGAGCCTCGTGGCACTCCGTGCGAGTGCGTGAATTGAAATCAAAAGAACGAAGAATTTGAGTGAGCATTCACATGTCGCACTCCGATTATATTGCACCAAAAAGGCCGACCGCTATGCGGCCGACCAAGGGGATATTAAACCACTCTTATCCTAATGCCTCTGCTTTGTATTGCCCCGAATTTTCCAACGCCGAAGTAAGCCGTGGCATAGCTATACCTAATCTTTTCGCTTCCCGCACCACTTCAAGTATCGCAAAGCCTGCTTTGCTATTGTTGTATTCCATGAAAAGCCGTGCTAAGCTACCTTTTGCAAAAATCACCTTGTTAAACAGCGTGCCGAGCAGTGCCGGCGGGATCTTAGTCAACAGCAGAGAGGTCATATCAGCGTTTCCGCCCCGGGCTTTTATTACCGGGATCATTTCCCTCATGTTTCTGCCAACATTTGCGAAAGAGTCGCTATCATTCATAAGTGCCGCAAAGCTTCCCAGTCTCAACACCTCGGTTTCCATTGCCGCATTCATCGCGAAGTGATTCCAGAGCCAGTTCTGCATATCCTTGATCCACTTAATTTTAAAATGGGCACTTTCCAATAGCACTTTGACCTTGTTGTTAATAGCTTCAGTGCCTGCCCGTGGCTGCTCCAGAAACAGCATTTTTAAAAAGCCGCCTCTAAGCCTGTTGTCCTCAATGCCACCGCCGCCTCCCGGGAATCCAAAGACCACATTGTTCATAGACAGAGGCGAAATCGATGATTTCAAATCCTGCCAAAGGTTATTGAAGATGAGGATAGGCGTGCTCCCGGCAACTGCCGATAATAGTTGTGCTGCTGCCGGAAGCTGTTCCGTGTTGACACTCACAATAATGAGGTCATAACCGGGACTGATTTTCTCATGCAATGTAACGTTCCAGTTTTCTTTGACGAGCTGTTTTCCTTTTCGTGCGTCCCACATTTCAAGCTTAATGCTGCTTCCAAAAGTTTCTTTCCTCCCTTCTCTAACGTAAAATTCCACGGTATGCCCTGCCTGTTCCATCGCCCAAGCATACTGGACCGATATGACACCTCTGCCGAAAAATAAAATTCGCATATTAGCCTCCTGGCCTATATATTAATCCTTGTTGATTATCCAACAACGTGTTGTATAATTTATTGTATAGATACGCTATAGGACCATCAACCATCAGATTTTTAAGATCTGTCGTATGATCGATTGCACAGAAACTGGAGGCCAATCATGAATAAGCAACCTGAAATTACGGATAAAACAAGGCAAACCTTTATCAATGTATTCTGCGATTTATATAGTCAGAAACCCATTGAGAAAATAACCATCCAAGAGATCGCAAAGCGATCAGGATATAACCGCAGCACCTTTTATCAATACTTTACGGATATCTATGAGTTGTTGGACAATGTTGAAGAGCGTGTCTTTACATCCATTAAAGAGGAAATGGCAAGCAGAGAGTTCTCCACACATACCTTCCAAGACGCACTTCAATGCCTGGAAAACGCAGAGGAAATTTCAATGCTGAAAGCCCTCTTGGGCGACTATGGTTCTGTTCGTTTTATTGAACGTCTGAAAAGAGAAATTCCTTTTGAGCGATTAATCGTCGACCTTCCGGCAAATGAAGCTTTAGCACCCTATATCATTGAGTTTTACATATCCACACTAATTTCGATGTTTCGCTTATGGATACGGAATGACAAGGATCTGTCGTCGGAAGAATTGGTCAAGCTGATAGATACCCTATTTACAAATGGGATTGGGACTACGGTGATTCCTTAATGTGTTAATTTATTCGAAACCGATAGTGTTTAAATTCGTTGTATAAGGGAAGGAGGTGTGGAGGATGAACAACAAGTCTCTTTTAACTGGTACAGCTTTAGGCTTGTGTTTTAGCGTGGTATTTGGTGCAGCCCTTCATAGTATTCCACTTGGCATTGCTTTCGGGATTATCTTTGGGGTTGTCTTCTCTATGACGGTAAAACCTAAAGAAGAATGATTGTATATTGCATGGGGCGATAACAGCCCCTTTTTTATGCTTCTTTATAGAATTTTCACTTCAAAGGGGGATTGTCCTACGGTAAAAACTCAGATCAGACAGCTAACCGTCCAAGACCGGCCTTTTGTATATTGGCATGTGGGTGGTTCCCGCCTCACGTTAAATATTTCGCCCAAGGAAGATAAAACCACAAAAATCACGCTCATTTTCCCAGCCACTCCACCAGAAGAAGAGCGTCACACCGCTTGGGAGTTCTATGATATTTCAGCATACAAAAACAACTCCCGTATCACCATTCATCTAGGCAAACCGGGACCTATTTCCGGGATTATTCAGTACATACAACGGGAACAACCTAAACTGTGGCTCAAAGGAAAGCAGCATACGATAGAGAACGCTTGGGAACTGCTGCAAGCCATGGGTTACTCAAACCTGGAGCCCGTTTGGGTTAAACGGTGGTAGACCCTGATTCCCAACATTACTAATTCTATTGTCTGGAGAAGATTACATTGACACTACGCAGATCAAAAAGGATCAAAATAATCGGCTTTTCTACCATTCTAGGCTTCGTTCTCATCTTACTGCTCTTATATTTAATTTATGCTAAGCAAACCCATGCGGTATTAGTCAAGTTCTCCAATATGAAACAAATTGACCATAATGTATACGTTGAACCTGACATCAATGAGAGTGAGCAAGCAGAAGTAAGCCATTTTGTGCAGACCTCTGCTGAGAAAATCAAATCACTTTTTGGCCAGAAAGAGTCGAGCCCTGTTCTAATCTATGCAAAATCCAATGAGACTCTGGAAAATTACGCAGACTCAGATATTGGGCAAACTTATTATTATCCATGGAATAGCTATATTGTGATCGGCCCCCGCGGTTATAACGAAAATGTCATTGCCCATGAATTTACCCATGCCGAATTAAGGAAGAGACTCAAAAACAGCAGCATGGTGCCCATATGGTTCGACGAGGGTTTAGCCGCTATGGTGGATGGCCGGTTTACCGAATATGAGAAGACGTGGAGCATTCAAACGAATGGCGGTAAAGAACCCGTAGATTTCAATCTTTTGGACTCCCATTCTGCCTTTCAGGCTAATGCTACAAGTACTATGAATTATGAACTGGCATGTTATGAGGTTTCGAGATGGTATGGGATTGTTGGTACACCAGGTTTATTACAGCTTATTGATTCTCTAAATGAAGGTGAAGATTTCAGTGCTGTTTACAAAGGGATCGAAAGTGATGGGGCTGAAAACACTAAATGATTGGTAGGAGGAGAACTAACAAATGATTCAGTCCATTGTACATATTGCTCTGGTCGTAAATGATTATGATGAAGCCATAGAATTTTATACAAAAAAGTTGAATTTCATGTTAATAGAAGATACGTATCAGCCGGAGCAGGATAAACGCTGGGTGGTGATTTCGCCTCCTGGCTCTGTGGGGACTACGATCTTACTTGCCAAGGCGTCCAAACCTGAACAAGAGCAATTTGTCGGCAACCAGACGGGTGGGCGGGTATTCTTGTTCCTGAACACCGATGACTTTTGGAGGGATTATAAGGACATGGTCTCCAAGGGCATTGAATTTGTTAGAGAGCCCCAGGATCAATCTTACGGAAAAGTAGCCGTATTTAAAGATTTATACGGGAATTTATGGGATCTGTTGGAGTTGAATGAGGATCATCCGATTGCTAAACGTGTTAGGTGATTTCTTATGAATTTAAAACGAATGGTTATTGCAGTAGCAGTCCTGATAAGAGGGATGAATTAATCAAAGAATTTGTAGAAAAGTACGGCACACCCTGATACCATACTATAATTCTTACATATCTAATGAGTGAGGAGATTGAAAATGACTGAACAAACAGTGGCTAGTAGATTAGCAACATTAGGCATCGTCCTCCCCAATGCAAGCGAACCGGCAGCTAAGTACGCAAACTTTGTAAAAGTAAACGGGTTATTGTTCGTTTCAGGCAAAGGGCCTGCTGGTACGCCCAAAGGTAAGTTAGGTCAGGATTATACCACGGCAGAAGGTTATGAGTTTGCACGGCAAACAGGGATTGAAATTTTGGCTGTACTACAAACAGCTTTAGGTACTCTGGATAAGGTGAAACGAGTCGTCAAAATTCAAGGCTTTGTTAATGCGGCCGCCAGTTTTGAAGAGCATCATAAAGTGCTTAATGGCTGTTCTGATCTGATGCAGGACGTTTTCGGAGAAAAAGGTATCCATGCCCGTTCAGTCTTTGGAGCTGTTTCGGTTAGAGACAATCTTCCCATCATTATTGATTCTATATTTGAGGTTGAGGAGTCTATATGATATTAGAAAAAGTTATAAATAGAATTGTAATGCAAAGTGAATATAAGGTTATTGTTGATAAGTACATAGATAATATACTAACCGAATTTAAAGATAAAATTCATAGCATTTATATGTGCGGCTCAATTCCAAAAGGGACTGCTGAACCTTATAAGTCAGATGCAGACTTTACTATTGTATGTGTAGATCCCAAAGATATCGATTATGAAAGATTGTCAAATATTAAAGAAAGGCTACTGGAAGAATATCCAATAGTAACTAAGATTGATACGATAGTTTGCTCGATTGACGATGTGTTAAGTAAACCAAATGAGTGGGGGTTTTGGGTAAAGATAATTTGTGTCTGCATATATGGTCATGATGTTGGTGAACAAGTACCACCGATCGTTATTTCTCCAGAGTTCATTTTAGACTTAAATACAGAGACCAAAGAGGAAGTAGATCGTATACATAGCTCACTTACTAATGCTAGTAATAACGCAATGAAAACTAGATATATTAAAGGTTACTCTAAGAGATTAATTCGTGCATTATACTCTTTGGTTTTAGAAGATACAGGGGTATGGGAAGATGATCTTTCTAAGATGAAGAATGCCATATTAAACTATTGTGAGATTGACTCTTCTTTAGTTGATTATCTGTATGCTTGTTACTTGGATAGTAATGTACCTGTTGAAGAGTTTCTGGGAATTGCCGAAGAAGTATTTAGCTATTTGGAGAATACCTTAAATGTAATGGCTGCTATGAGGGGATGATTAGCATAGTAAACGGGAAAATCTTAGGAATCGCATATAATGTAATTCCTGTTAAAACATAAAAAAATCTGCAGAGTGGTTTGTCTATCACTTTGGCTTCAACGTTAGAAACGATAGAGGAAACTATCTAAGCTTATTCCGGGACAACCGTCCAATCATTGATCTAATCGAATCTGATAATGATGCAAGAGCGGTTTTTGAGGTGAATGGACGGCCCCGGTAGGTTGTAACATTTTTTACAGATGATATCGACTCGTTGCATATGAGGCTAACATCTGAGGGAGTTACGGCTAGACCCATTAGCGATGAAGGTATTTACGGCAAGTTTTTTGTTTTTGAGGATCTGGATGGGAACTTATTTGATGTATGGGAGCAAAAGGATTGTGAGTTGATTTTTTAATCCGGTAAAGGTAGTCAGCAGGACAGCAGCCCCCGCTTTATTTCTCCGCTGGACCACTGCTAAATCTGAATTTCCATCTTTATTCAAAATCTTCTTCGCCCACTCGGTGAACCCGCAGCAGGTTGGTGGTTCCGGTGCAGCCTGCCGGGACACCGGCGGTGATGATTACCAAGTCGCCATTTTGAACATATCCGGCTGACCTGGCCAGTTCAACGGCGGCTGCAACGGCTGCGTCAGTACTGGAAGCAGACTCGTCGCGGAGCAGTGGAATTACGCCCCAGGTCAAGGAAAGGGCGTGTAGTACACTCTCCTTGGTGGATATGGCGATGACCGGTGCAGTGGGCTTATGTTTGGCAATCATCCGGGCAGTAAAGCCGCTTTCAGTCAGAGCGAGAATAGCCTTGGCGCAGAGCGCGAGGGTAGTGCGTACAACGGATTCGCCGATGGCGCCCGTTACAGTGGTGGCAGCCTCGTTAACCTTGGAGTTGCAGCGGCCGTAGCTTCCCAGGACGGACTCAGCGCGTGCGGCGATGCGGGCCATAACCTCCACGGACTCCAGAGGGTACTTGCCAGCAGCGGATTCACCAGACAGCATTAGAGAATCGGTACCATCGAGGACAGCGTTGGCGACGTCGCTTGCTTCCGCACGGGTCGGACGTGGGTTCATTTGCATGGACTCCAGCATGTGGGTAGCGGTAATAACCGGTTTTCCCGCCAGGTTGCTCTTCTTGATCATTTCTTTCTGAACCAGCGGTACATCCTCCACCGGTAAATCTACTCCCAGATCGCCACGGGCAACCATCAAGCCGTCGGCTACGCTCAGGATGGCGTCCAGGTTCTCCAAGCCCTCGTCATTTTCGATTTTTGCGATGACTTGAATATGGCTGGCCTTGTGTTTGCTGAGAATATGCTTAATCTCAAGAATGTCTTCGGCTTTGCGGACGAAGGATTGAGCGATAATGTCGATGTTCTGCTCAATACCGAATTTGATGTGCCGGATGTCCTTCTCGGTTACGCCGGGAAGACTGGTTTTGATGCCGGGAACGTTGACGCCCTTGCGTTGTTTCAGCTTGCCGCCGTTTTTGATAAGGCAGGTGATCTCGGTCCCCTCGGCCTTTATGACTTCCAAACGGATCAGACCGTCATCGATCAGGATGCTGCTTCCAGGCTTCACATCTTGGGGCAACTGCTTATAGGTTACTTGAATGCGTTCCTTGGTGCCAAGCACCTCCTGAGTGGTTAAAACCACAGCTTCACCTGGGATCAATTCCACATAGTCCGAGGCTATTTTTCCGATGCGAATTTCCGGACCTTTGATGTCGAGCAGGACGGCAACATATTGGTTTAGCTCCTTGGCTGCCTCCCGGATATGGCGGATGCGCTCCGCGTGTTCCTCCAGCTCTCCGTGGGCTAAGTTCAGGCGGGCGACGTTCATACCGGCTTGGATCAGCTTCCGGAGCATTTCGGGGCTTTCACTGGAGGGGCCGATGGTACAGACGATTTTAGTTTTGCTCATGATTGTTCTCTCCTTCATAGATAATTTATTTAAGCTTGTGAAAAATTTCCCTTATCCTTACAATAAAGCATAACGATTCATCAGAAAAATATATATAATTTCGTTATTCATCAATTTTGATGTAGGGGGCAGGTCAGCTTATGAATCTTCATGCTCTTAAGATATTCCACACCATCTCTGAAAAAGGCGGAGTCACCCGCGCCGCAGAGGAACTGCGGATTAGTCAGCCTGCGGTTACAGCTCAGGTACGCAACCTGGAGAAGGAACTGGGTATACAACTGTTAGCCTCCAAGGGACGTGGCATTCTAGTGACCGATGCGGGTCAGATGCTGGCCAGCCATGCCAAACGATTGTTTGCATTAGAGCGTGAGTTGGATGAGGCCGTCCGAGAATACAAGGCCGGGTTCAGCGGAGTTCTGCGGATTGTCGCCACCTATTTGCCTGCTAATCTGCTGCTGCCGGAATGGCTGGCTCTTTACAAACAGGGGCATCCTTCCGTGGAGGTGGTTCTGAACACTGCAAATTCCCGGGAAGCGGTGGAGGGGCTACTGCAGTACGATGCCGAGGTAGCCGTATACGGAGGAGGCTGGGAGGAGCAATCGGGCATTGAATGGGAGGAGCTTTTGGAGGATGAGCTCTGGTTTGTTGTCCCCAAAAACCATCCATATGGCGGAAAGGAAATTACTTTAGCGGAAATGATGAAGGTTCCCTTCATTTTACGAGAAGAAGGGAGTTCAACCCGGGAACGTCTCTTCTCCTTATGCCGGGCTTTGAATGTGAGTCCTCCCAAGGTCGGTTTACAATTTAATGGGGTGAACGAGATGGTTAGGGCCGTCATCGCGGGCTACGGTGCCATTTTTATCTCTTCCCTGGCCGTAAGGGATAATGTGGAGCGCGGGGAAGTGGAACGTGTGAGAGTCAAAGGCACTTCGCTGCTGAATCCGATTGCCGTCTGTACACGGAAGCATGAGACATTGTCGCCGGCGGCAGCAGCATTCCTCTCATTGGTTCGGGAGCAGTCGAAAGAATGGGCAAGACATTAACTTTTGCTATAGAACAAGTCACCTTCATTACATCCGATTCCCTTCTTTTCAGGTACACAGCTTAATGATGACCTTCCCCGTCACCCCCAGTAAATCGAACGATTGGCGAATAAGAAGCGCCGCACACAACATAAAACTACAATATTGAGAGTTGAGAATTTATAGTTATGCAGAATTACCTGCGATGGATTAAAATAGAAAAGAGATCTGGTGCGAATGCCAAGCTCCCATGAAATCCCCGGAGGTTTCGCACCTCAGAATTTGTCAAAAGTCTATTAATACGAGGGTGGTCTTGAAAAGTCAAGGGTGGACGTATATCTTTTCAAGAATAGAATTAGGTGGCAGATAGTTAATTTATACGGGAAAAGCATGGTTTATGCTTTTTTTCGCTGTCGCACTCTGTGTGAGTGCGTGGATTGAAATAACTATAAGGAAGTGGCCGGCAGACCAGGTGATTGTCGCACTCTGTGTGATTTGGCTAAGCTTTTAAGAAAAATCACTTAACATTATCATCCCTTGCACGAAGATCGGGTCCGCAAATCAAGCACCACAGAAAACTACTTACGCTCAGATTAGGAGGAGTGAATTTTGCAAAACCTATCAGATGCCGATAAGTTAGAATCCATCAAGTCTTTACAATCAACCATCATGAAGTTGGAGAATGCCCTGTCCCAGATGACGCAAAAAGGTACGAATACGACCTTAGTCCATAAACGTCTTAAAGCGCTTAGCATTGGCTTAGCAGTGCTAGAACAGCTGTGGCATCAAAAACCTCATTCTTACACCCTGGACGATTGTGCAGAAGCACGCAATGTTATAATCGGGTTAACCCCATCCGTCGAATCCAGCTATGCGAAGTCCAAGGAAGGCAGTCCGCAAAGAACGCTTTTGGAAAGAAGACTTAGAGCTTTGGATTTAGCGGTTCAAGCGCTTACCGACTCATGATATAATCCTCAAAAGGGGTGATAGCCATGAGCGGTTTTGTTATCGTTGTTTTGATTTTAGTAGTGGTTTTTGGATGGTTCAGAAAGAAGAGGTGACTCCGCTTGAACCTTGAGGCTGTATTTATCGATCGCGATGGAACCTTGGGCGGGAACGGTCATTTCATTCACCCCTGGGATTTTGAATTATATCCATTTTCAACAGAAGCATTGCAACTGCTCAAAGAACATGGAATCCCGATCATCGCCCTTACGAATCAGCACAACATATCGAGGGGACGGGCTACAGAAATAGAGTTCAGGAATGAATTTGACAGTTACGGATTCGACGCCGCATACATATGTCCCCATGAGCCTGAAGACGGCTGTGTATGCCACAAACCGCAACCGGGAATGCTTCGGCAAGCGGCCACCGATCTTGGATTAGATTTAACCCGGTGTGCGGTGATTGGCGATGTGGGTTCAATCGATATGCTCGCTGCTGCAGCAGTGGGGGCCAGAAGAATTCTGGTCGAGACAGGCTGGGGGATGCAATCCTTGGATAAATACCGTCACCAGTGGTATGAGCAGGCAGCGCCCGATTATATTGCGAAAGACCTTCTGGATGCTGCAAAATGGCTGGTTAGCACAATAAAGCGGACAATGGCTGAATGAGCTGCGTTGCCCGCTTTTTTTCGGAGCAATGGGTTAAGGCTTTACCTCTCCCGGAATCTCAAAAAACACCTCTGACTCCATACCCTTCATTCCCAAAATAGTCTCTTTGCCTTCACGGTCGATGAACCCGTAACCCGATTCTCCGATATGGCCCATGTAATGGTAGAATACAACCCGGCCTGTTAGTTTGGGGAGTGTGCCATCCTGGTTGGTAATCCGGTAAGGAAGAAAGAACAGCCCGCTTGCCGCTTTAACCTTCCAGTCGAAGGTGGCGGTCCACTTGACTTCGCTATGGTCTCCCACAACTTCATAATAGGAGATACCGTTACCCCCGGATAAGAAAAATTGGTCAGCCCGTCCCTCCGGAAAATAGTAATCGAAATTGCCTCCTTCAACGCCGCCCACCTCAAATTGCTTAAGTGCGCTAACTCTGGGTAATTTCAGAGCGGCGGTCCGGGCTTCAGCCAGATTGGAGGAGGCCAATTGCTGCTTAAGCTCCTCGCTGGATTTGGAAGCGACAAAGACGATCCGCTGCTTGGGATTCCACAAAACATAAGCCCCCGTGGATTCAGCCATGAAGCGTAAGGGAACCATCACCCGCCCTTTGCGGATGACCGAAGCGGCTTCGAGTTTCACATCCTGGTTGCCGATCTTTGCTGTTTGTTGGCCCGCCACTAAGGTGACGGTCTGTCCGTCCCGGGTAAGCGTGACTGTCTTCGAGGCGTTGTGC
The DNA here is from genome assembly GCF_037977055.1 of Paenibacillus sp. FSL K6-1096. Taxonomy (NCBI): domain Bacteria; kingdom Bacillati; phylum Bacillota; class Bacilli; order Caryophanales; family Paenibacillaceae; genus Paenibacillus; species Paenibacillus sp. FSL K6-1096. Next base: position 5,069,802 of record NZ_CP150274.1, read on the forward strand.
CATTGGATGGAGCTGCCGGGGATTTTTTGGGCCACCTGCAGGGGGACCATCGTAGTGCCATTCGTGATATACGGGGCCACATCCGTATCCACAAATGAGTTATTCATCGAGATCTGAATCGCAGATGCAGCGGCTGAAGCCGTTCCCGTGGTTAAGGCACTTCCAGTGAATAGCAGCGAAGCGACAAGCCATCCGGCAAAGCCTCTTTTCCACATTGTGTTCACCAATTCATAGCCTCCTTATTCCAATTTATGTTTTATTCTTCCTGTGGATTTAGACGCATGAGAGAGGAGAAGGTTGCTATACAAAAGAAGTCTCCTTGGCAAAAATGCTATATGTTCTCCGGGCGGAACTCCTTTAGGCGGATCAATGGCTTTTTCCCCCGATTGCCTCTGGTCGTAGTGGTATGACCCTGTTCGTCTGTTCTACGCTTGATGTATTGTCCGGTCAAATAGTTAATGTCATCCTCGTCCGCCTGATCCATAGTGGCTGCTCCAGTGAAGTAACTCCCACTTGTTGACCCGATTAGAAACCAATCCTGATCCTGATACCGGAACCGGTACTTGTTGTACCATCTCCAGTTGCTGCCCCCATAATCGCTAACCAGGACAGAACCCCGGTCAATCGTCAGGCTATCAAAAGGATCGCCCCAGATGCCGCCCTCATCTGCTTGCAAAATGACATTTTTGGCGATGATCGATAGGGAGTATGTGTTATTTTTGCCGCCAAAAGCAATTAAAAGGGATCGCGGAGATGCCTCTCCCTTGACCGAATCCTTCTCGATGACCATTGCAAGATCGGGGATACCATCTTTATTTAAGTCGCCTTTGGCGAGGGCCTGTTCTCCCAAGGCAGGTTCTAGAATGTGCCACCCGGCTGGAATCAAGGCATCTATGCTCTGTGCTTTAGAGGCTGGTGTAGGGGAGGGGGCGGGCTTCGGGAAAGAAGTCGGTTTACTGGATGGGGCCAGGGTGTGAGATGGAGTTGCTTTTGTCTGGGCTTGGAGGGCGGAGATTTGATTACACCCAATTAGGTAACTTAACAGTGCAATAGCGCCGATGGATGTTAATATATATTTTTTCATTGGGTCCGATTCCCCTTCGCTTAAGGTATGTAGCCTAATGGTGACCTTTACAACTAACAGTATATCGAATGGCCTAGTGTATAAGAAACGCTGCACATACAACAAAAAAACTACAATATTGAGAGATTTATCGTTATGCAGAATGACTTGAGATGGATTAAAATAGAAGGAGAGGGCTGGTGCGAATGCCAAGCTCACATGAAATCCCCGGGGGTTTCGCACCTCGGAATTTGTCGAAAATTTATAAATATGAGGGTAGTCTTTAGAAGTCAAGGATGGTTGTATAACGTTTGAAGAATGGAATTTAAAGATACAGAGTGTATTAATACGGGAGAAGCATTGGTTATGCTTTTTCCGCTGTCGCACTCTATGTGAGTGCGTGGATTGAAATAGCTCATATAACACTGTAAAAATGCTATAATGAGTCGCACTTTAATACGAGAGGAGACATTCTTCGTTGCAACGTTATACTGTAGTTAATACTCATACGTCTAATTATCCTGATCCAATCATCCTGCAAAAGGGAGAAGAAGTGTGGTATGGCAGGGAAGATACTGAATTCCCTAACTGGATTTTTTGTAAATCAGTGTCCTCTAGCAAAGAGGGATGGGTGCCGAAGCAGATTTTAACTACTCCAGATGGTCGTGATATTGCAAAAGTTACCGAAGATTATTCTGCGCATGAACTAACCGTTGCTCAAGGGGAAATACTGTGGGGGTTAAAGCATTTAAACGATTGGACTTACTGTAAAACAGAGAATAACGAATACGGATGGATCCCAACCTTTTGTTTATCCGACATACAAAAATCTGGTTAGTTCCTTCTTATAAGTAAAAGCAATGAATAGCAGATGCAGGACTCAGTGCTTTTTTATCCTCTCCTATTCCTTCCGGCGTACCTCAAATAAATCGTTAGGGCTGACCTCAAAATAGAGACATAGCTTCATGACCAACTCCGCTGATATTTTCTTTTTATTCATGTTGGTGTTATGCACTAATTCCATAATGGTTGTTCTTCGATGCCCTATCTCGTTAGACAGTTTAAGTACTGACATATTGTGTGCCTTTAGAATTTGTTCGAGTTTACAGTGCAATGTGTATTTTTCGAATGTTTAACCACAAGTTTCAGTCCACGCATTCTTATGTAGCATTTAACGCTTTATTTATATTATATGTTTTGACAGGATCACAAACCAGCCAACTCACAATCGCGAGATTCAATCCCACAACCCCATTATGTCCTTTCGCCCCCGATACCTTAACCCCACTCCCCCCACCCCCGTACATATCCCACAAGTGAGTATCGAACCCGAAGCAGACGTGATAAAATAGGAGAAATGTGTACAACGTAAATGAAGATCGAATCTGGGGGGCAGCGGGTGAGAGCGTTGAGATTGAGAGATTACATGGGCCCTTCGGAGACTTCGGCGCACCGGCAGGCGAAGTGGGTTAAGCGGTTTCTGTATACGTATTGGCTGGTGATTGCGCTGCATTTTCTGGCCCAGCTGGGGGCTTTCATCAGCTTGCCGTATCCGATGGGAGCGCATGAGTTCTACTATGATGTACTGCTCTATCCGACCGTGCTGATGAGTGCGGTGGTGGGGATTACGCAGCTTGTGGATTTTGCAGCGCCGAAGTATTCGTTCGTGCTGCTGTTTGTGGCGGGGACAATTATTGCGATGATGATCATTCACCTGAATATGGACATACGGATTATCGGGGCGCTCATGCTGCTGCCGATTATTGCGTCGGCGATTTTTTTCCGGCTGGATCTGACCTTGTTCACGTCTGCCCTGCAGGCGGCGGCCTTCTTCATTCTCTACCGCTGGGATTACTGGTTCAAGTATTACCTTACGGACTTCGACCTGATTGCGATTCCGCTCTTCCTGCTGGTCGGCACGCTGGTGGCGGGCATTGTCATCATTAACGGGCGTGAGCTGGCGAGCGATCTGGAGGCTACGCTGACGGCGAAGCAGGACCTGATGATCGAGAACGCGGTGATCCGCAAGCTGTCGACCACGGATGCGCTGACGGGGCTGTATAACCATATTTCTTTTCACGAATTCTATGAAAAAGCATTGGAGTTCGGCAGCCGCGGCGCTCCGTTCCATCTGGCCCTGATTGATATTGATAACTTCAAGCTGATCAACGATAAATATGGACACCGTACGGGGGATGTGGTGCTGGCGCGGGTGGCCCAGATCATCAAGGAGCATATCTCGCCCGCAGATATTGCCGCCCGTTATGGCGGGGAGGAGTTCGCAATTCTGCTCTTCGAGAAAAGCTTCGAGGAAGCTTACGGCCTCATCGAGCAGGTCCGCCAGGAGCTGTCGCAGACGCCCCATGAGGAGATGGAGCAGCGGGCAGTTACTGTGAGCATCGGGCTCCAGAGCTATGCCGAAGGCACCTCCAAAGAGAAGCTGTTCGAGGAAGTGGACCACCTGCTCTATACCGCCAAGCATTCCGGCAAAAACAAAACACTGACTCCGCCGGCGCAGAGGAACGCTGTGTAGGTATGGCTCGCCCCGTCGGCTCGCGATCGTTCCAACCATGTTAACGGTTCGATACCGCCTGTTCGCCTAATCCGTTAACGGATTACCATGTCGCACCAGCGCTGTTCCTTCTTGTCACTGGCAAACCAGCCGCAGTCTGCACCTCCGCCTCTTAACGGGTTAGCCGCCCCCGGCACCCCAATTACTCCGCCGGTCTCTCATCCGCCGCCGCCTTTTGCCGTGCCCGGAACCGTCTTACCTTCATCAGATTCCCGCATAGCTTGTCGTCGCAATACCGCTTCGAGCGGTTGCGGGTGTCGTCATAATAGACCCAGAGGCAGTCGGGGTTCCCGCAGATGCGGAAGCGCGAGGGATCTTTCTCCAATAACGCTGCCGCAAAAGACGCCGCAATCTCGGCCATCACCTGCCCCCAGTCCGCGCGCTGCGGCAACAGTGAGACTCTCGGTTCGCCTTCAGCAATCCCGGTCACTTGACGCACCACAGGCCCGTTGTCCATATATCCATTCAACTGCTCCAGCAGCGCTGCTTCAGGCGTTTCTCCCGCAACTAATCGCTGCAGCTCGTCCCATAACCGTCCGCGCAACTGCTTCAGCCGCTCCAATTCCTCCGGCAACAAGGGGCCGGCAGCCGGCAGCTTCTGTTCCGCCAGCCAGTTCTCTACCCATTCCGGCTCCTCCAGCCGGTCCCGGTCCTTGCTCCGGTCGCCCGTCCGCCAATCCCGCCAATAGCTGTTCATGAAATCTACCCACAGCACGCTTCATCGGTCCTTTCGTTTCTTCCTTCCCTCGATTGTAACAGTTAAAAATAAGTTTTGCTAGTTACTTGAACCGCTCCGGCAAATATGGTACATTGCCAATGTAACTGTTGTTTGGGATGTTTAATCGTTACATTGTTGCTCCACCAAATTGCAGGAGGGATACTGATGAGAAACAAAATTAGCGATGTGCTGGTAGAGAATTGGGATTATGCGATGGATATCGAGGATTGGGCGCCGCCGCTTAGTGCTGCGCTGGAGGGGGTGACCAGTGAGCAGGCGCTCTGGAAGCCGGAGGGTGCTGCGGGCAATTCGATCTGGGAGAATGTGAACCATCTGACTTACTATAAGGAGCGGCTGCTGCGCAAGCTTAAGGGAATGGAGAAATTGCCGGATCTGGAGAGCAATGATGCTACGTTCACCGTAACCGAGAGCGGGGAAGAGGCATGGAACCAGGCGGTAGCCAAGCTGAAGTCGGTTCATGCCGGACTCCGTGAGGTAATTGTAGCGCTGGAAGAGGGCGCTTATGACTGGGGCGGCTCCGGACATGCACCGGGCGAAGAGGTAATGAGCCTGATTCTGCATGATGCGTATCACACCGGACAGATTGTGCTGGTCCGCAAGCTGCAGGGCTCCTGGCCGGGAACCCGCCGTTTCGATTAAGGGGACAGCCATATTTTACAAGTAATCTAGGCCTCTCCCGCTCTGTTTCAGCTCCAAATCCCCGGGTTAATGGATGACATGCAGCTACTAACCGAGAGGAGAGATTGAAGATGGAGCCGAATTACAAGGACAGAAGCGTAGAGGTTGAACGGACAGAGGTGCACCGGAAGTCGGATTCCAGTCTGGTCGCCTCCACTTTCATTAAATATGCAGCTTACATTGTAATAACCTTTGGAGTGCTATTCTTCCTGGTGAGATACGTCTTCCCGATGTTTAAGTAACGCCGAAGTCAAGCACGGACCAGAGACGGATGCCATGCCAAAAGCCACGATCCCTGAAGGGAATCGCGGCTTTTTTTGAAATATAAGAATGTATATGTTCCACACGATAATTTATCCTTATATTTCTCGCTGAAATGATACCGCCCTTAAAAAGGACGGCATAGCCGTTTCCACTTGAAACCACCCGGGTTATACGTTCTTCCGGATCATCTCATGGGAATCTGAGGTATTCCGGTAAAAGAACCAGCATTCGTTGAGCAGTTTGATCTGACGGCGGTCTTTTTTGAGATAGGCCTTCATGAGCTGTTGACGAAGCCACTGTGGCAAGGCGATCCCTCCTCTTACATACTACCTGTGTATAGATAGCATATGGGGAAAATCGCCCAAAGGTGCGTCATCGGCAATAGTTGTGCAAGCTGTAATTGATGATGGCTGTCCTATCCTGGCGTTACTGCACCCGTTCTTCCTCTTCTTCGTACCATTGTTCGAGCTGGGCCTGGAGCGCCCGGATTTCGGTCAGCAGTGAGATCAGCGGGTAATGCTCCTCCTTAATGGAGGCAAAAGCCTGCTCCAGCCGGTTAATATACGCCAGCCCCGACTCCAGGTGATGCTCTTCGCGCAGTAGCTCCAGCGCCTCACATTCGGCCACCGCCCGCGGCAGACCGGGTACATTCTCGGCTGTCAGCTTGTCGATTTCTTTGTTCAGGCGGAGATTCAGGGCACTTAACTGGTAAGCATACTCCTCCGGCATCTCCACGAATTGAAGCTCCTGCTCCTGCTGCATAATGACGTACCGCATTCTTGGCATAACACATTCTCCCTCCGGACTTGTCTTTCTTCTTGACAGTGTAGCGTATGGGCAAGTTACAATTCAAGTAGTGATCTAAATTCAGGCAGAGAGGACCGTGAAGGAACGCTATGACCAGTATGAGCAACGAAGAGCTGCAGCAATGGATTGAGCAGGTGTCGCTGAACAGCTTCGGCGTGCCTTTCCGGCATACGGCCAGCTTCAACAGCAGACTCACGACCACAGGCGGACGGTATTTCACCAAAAGCCATAATATAGAGATTAACCCCCGGCAGCTTGCCACCTACGGGCGGGAGGAGACGGAGAAAATCATCAAGCATGAGCTCTGCCACTACCACCTGCATCTGGCGAAGCGGGGGTATATGCACCGGGATGCCGATTTCAAAGCACTGCTCGCCCGCGTCGGCGGCAGCCGTTACTGCCAGACTCTGCCGGGCGCCCAGGCCCGCAAGCCGCAGCCGTACCGCTATAAGCTGGTGTGCATCACCTGTGCCAACGAGTACCTGCGCAAGCGCAGAGCCGATCCGGGACGTTACCGCTGCGGCCGCTGCTCCGGCAAGCTGAAGCTGGTTACCCTGGAGGCCGGCAAGGGGTCCGCTACTTAATAACAAGTCCAAGCAATCCGGCAAAAGAAGCCGCCTGCTCCGCAGAGATGATGCAGCCGTCCAGATCCTCAAGATCCACCAGGAGGCCGGTGAATTCGCAGTCGCTTAAATCGACACCTTTTAGCTTACAGCCCGCCAGCGTGGCCTGCTCCAGATTGCATTCCGCGAAGGTCAGGCCCTTAAGGCTGGACTGGTAATAATCCGCACTGACCAGCGAGCAGCGCTCGAAGGAGGCTCCCTTGAACTGGGCGAAGCGGAACACCGCATACTCCCCAATGCAGTCCGTTACCGCAACATTCTGAAACCGCGCCCCCGTGAAGTCCGTGCCGGTCAGCCGGCAATCCCTGAACACCGTCCGGTGCATGAAGGCATCGCTGAAATCTACGTTCGAGAGGTCGCAATGATCGAAGATCACATCGGTAAGCTCAATACGCTGCAGCGAGGATTCGGTAATGGTCACATTTTTGAATACCACTTGGTCAAAAGCTACCCGCTCCGCCTCCTGATATTCAATCAGCGCCCCTTCGATCAGGCAGCGGCTGTATTCATCTTTGGAGGCTAGAGCGTGAATAGACAGCGGCGGTAACAGTTCTGGTTCGGAGAGTCTCGGTGGTTCAATGATATCGCTCATCTTAGCCTCCTTATTTGATCTGGCCCATGTCCAGATTGACCCGGTAATTGCCATATTTCAATAGCTCGTCCAGAAAAGCGGTCAGCGCCTCCTGATCCACCGTGCGCACCCGCATCCAGTAACAGCCTTCCCCGCTGATGCGGTACAGCTCAGTGACACTTTCATGGGCCTTCGCAAAGGCTTGGAATGGCAGATGGGCATTATTGCTGCTGAGAAAAACGGTGATAAAGGCATGAATGTTCTGACCAATACGCAGCGGGTTCCACCGGATGGTGTAGCCTTCGATGATGCCAAGCTCCCGCATTCTGCGTATGCGTGCACCCACCGCCTGGCCGGTCAGATGGACCGCCGCCCCGATATCCTTGTGACTTAAGGTGGAGTCCCCGATAAGGAGCTGAAGGATGCGGTAATCGGTATTGTCGATGAGATGAGAGGTCATTTCCTTGAATTCCTTTCCGGCTGAAAGCAGAACGTAAGAATCTCTTTCGCGGCACAATGTCTTCTGTTCTTGCCTTAATCTATACTTATTGTATCAGAAGTTGAACATAAGGTAGACATCCAAGGAAGAGGTGCATATGATGAAAATCCAATTGATCCGCCACGCCACCCTGTGGCTGGAATACGGCGGTGCAACGTTTCTGATCGATCCGATGCTGAGTGCGCAGGGCGTGAATCCGCCGATTATGAATTCAGGCGATGACCGCCGGAATCCGCTGGTGCCTCTGCCGGGCCCTGTTCAGGAGTGGCTGGAGCCGGATGTGGTGCTGGTCACGCATTTGCATCCCGATCACTGGGATGCAGCAGCGGCAGAGCAGTTGTCCAAGGAACTGCCGGTGTATTGCCAGGAAGGCAACGGAGAGACCCTAACAGCCCAAGGATTTGAGCGTGTTACAGAGATTAAGGATAGCGGTTCTGCATCGTTCAGCGGTGTGACCCTGACACGTACAGGCGGGCGGCACGGAACAGGGGAGATTGGCGAGCTGATGGGCAAGGTCTCCGGCTTCGTGTTCCGGGCGGAAGGCGAGCCTGTGCTGTACCTGGCGGGGGATACGATCTGGTGTGAAGAGGTGCAGCAGGTGATAGACGAGCAGGCACCTGAAGTGATTATCGTTAATGCCGGAGGGGCACAGTTCCTGAGCGGAGGACCGATCACGATGAACGAACAGGATATTGTGGAGGTCTGCCATGCCGCTCCGTCCGCCTCTGTGATTGCCGTGCACATGGATACGATCAATCACTGTCACGTAACCCGGGAGCTGCTGAAGCAGCGCCTGGAACAGGAAGGCTTGTCCGGCCGTGTTGCCGTGCCGCTGGATGGGGAGTGGATCTAATTCTGAAGAGCCAGGCGGGATGTGGAGGAATTGTAAACGATCTCACAATCTCTCGTTTCCCGCTTGACTAACCTGAAGAATCATGATAAATTAGTCCTTAGTTCATGTGAATGTTCCCTGATAGCTCAGTTGGTAGAGCACTCGACTGTTAATCGAGTTGTCACAGGTTCGAGTCCTGTTCGGGGAGCCATTACTTGGAGAGATACCCAAGTGGCTATAAGGGGACCCTCTGCTAAGGGGTTAGACTGCGTAAGCGGTGCGAGGGTTCGAATCCCTCTCTCTCCGTTTGATATTACTTCCTTGTTAGGGATGAGAATCCTCAGTGGTTCGTTGGAGCATAAGCTTCGTTAGCAATGGCATCGCAATCTCTCGCGCAGCGAGAGTATCCCTCTCTCTCCCTTATAAAAGGAGCTCATATTGAGCTCCTTTTTTTACGTTCTTTTTGATGAAAACGGCTGAACCTCTGAACGATACTGCTTTCCTTGCAGATGTCGTAATTCCATATAATTGATGTCGCATTTATCTACTAAAAATCCTGCTTATTATATGATACTTTATAAGTGATGTCAGAATAATGTATATGGAGGTGCAGGTGAGTGAGCATTAGGATTGGCAAGATTAGCTATTGGCATGTACATGCCTGGGATTATACGAAGCAGGCTCAGGAGCATGGCGATACGGAAATCGCTGCGGTATGGGACGAGGACGCGGAGCGGGGCAGGAAGGCGGCAGAGAGCTTGAATGTCCCGTTTTATGATTCTTTGGAGGAGATGCTGGCCCAGAAGGATATCGATGCCGTGATTGTCGACGCGCCAACCCGGATGCATCGGGAGGTCATGATTGCGGCAGCCAGAGCCGGCAAGCACATTTTCACCGAAAAGGTTGTAGCTGCAACGCTGAGTGAGGTTAACGAAATTCTCTCAGCGGTCGAGGCTCATGGAGTGAAGCTAACCGTGTCCCTGCCGCGGCTAAATGACGGTTATACATTATCGGTTACAGACATTCTAAGCCAGGGACTGCTTGGAGAGATCACTTATGTCAGAGTCCGCTTATCCCATAACGGCGCAACGGCCAACTGGCTTCCTGAGCATTTCTATAGCCTTGAGCAATGCCAGGGCGGGGCTTTGATTGATCTGGGATGTCATCCCATGTACCTGACCAGACTGTTTCTGGGTCAAGAGGTGACCGGGGTAAGCGCGAGCTTCGGATATGTGACGGGCAAGGAAGTGGAGGACAATGCGGTAGCGACGCTCTATACGGATTCGGGAGCGATTGGTGTGGTGGAAGCCGGCTTCGTAAACAGCTACTCGCCTTTTACCATTGAAGTGCATGGAACGGAAGGAACTCTACTCTATGGAACGCCTGAAGCGAAGCTGCTCGTCAGAAGCAATAAAGCGGCAGATCAAGGGGCTTCCTGGAACGATACGCCTGTGCTGGCCAATCGTGATAGCGCTTTTAAGCAGTGGGTTGCCCACATCCGGGATAACACGGTTGCTTCTGACAATATTCAAGCGGCAACGGAGCTTACCCGGTTAATGGAGGCGGCGAATCTCTCGGCAAAGGCAGGACGGGTGGTCCGGTTAGCCGAGCTGAAGTCCTAATCGCTTATTTGGTACAGAGTGTAGCTTAAGCAGGAGGTTAATATGAGCCCTTTTCCCTTCGAGATCATGTTTGAGAAGATGGATCTGCTGGAAAGACTGGATATTTCCATCCTGTGGGGACATTATGAAATTTCCGTGCTCCGGTTTCATTTGACCTCTTTTCCGCCGGGGAAGGTCATTGATTTCCATAACCATGCTGAATTTGAATTTCATTTCATACCGCGGGGCAAGGGAACGGTCATTCTTGGCGATCAGCGGTTTCCTTTATCGGAGGGAATGCTCTATTTGACCGGACCGGGAGTCATGCACCGCCAAGAAGCGGATGCAGATGAGTCGATGGAGGAGCTGTGTCTGCATGTCAATATTGCGGAGAAGCAGAGAGACGATGCAGATCCATGGGAGGTTGCGGAAGCGGAGGAATGTGTGGAGAAGCTGAGGAGGCTGCCGCTTATCCCTGCGCAGGATTATCACAGGGCGATGAAGTGTTTTCTGGAAGCCTATGAGGCCTGTGACGGCAAGCTCGCGGGATATTACACCTCCATTAAGCATCTCGTGATCAGCATTTTGCTGAAAGTAACCAGAGCTTATGATGCAGGCGGAATGGGAGCCGCGGCACCCGTACGGGATATGGTGACCTACCGCTATCAATATGCCGTTCAATACATGGAAGCGAATTATTCAGCAGCCGTGACGCTGGAGAATGTGGCGGAGAAGCTGAATATCAGCTCCAGGCAGCTGCAGCGGATTTTTAAGCAGATTCATCCGGAGCAAACCTTCAGCCGCATTCTTGAAGAGATCCGGTTGCAGGCGGTGTGCAGCAAGCTGGAAGCCAGTAACCTGTCCATCGAACAGATCGCGGAATCCGAAGGATTCACCAATGCGACCTACCTGCATTCGGTATTCCGCAAGCGGCTGGGCATGACCCCGGCGGCATACCGCAAGGCCCGAAAACTACATGAACAGTGAGGATGAGATGGCGATGAGCAAAGTGTATCGTGTTGGCGTGATCGGCTGTGGAGGAATTGCGAACGGGAAGCATCTGCCTGCCTTAAGCAGACAGGATAAGGTTCAAGTGGTGGCTTTTTGCGATATTATCAAGGAACGGGCTGAGGCGGCTGCTGAACAATACGGCAGTGCGGATGCTGCTGTCTATACGGATTACAAGGAATTATTGAAGGATGCTTCCATTGATATTGTTCATGTACTTACTCCTAATGACGCGCATGCGGAAATATCCATTGCGGGCTTGGAAGCGGGCAAGCATGTAATGTGTGAGAAGCCCATGGCCAAAACTGCGGCAGACGCCAAACGTATGGCTGAAGCAGCGAAGCGTACAGGGAAGAAGTTAACCATTGGGTATGACAACCGTTTCAGACAAGACAGCTTGTATCTGAAAAAAGTCTGCGAAGCAGGCGAGCTTGGCCATATCTATTATGCGAAAGCCCATGCCATCCGGCGCAGAGCGGTTCCAACCTGGGGCGTATTCCTGGATGAGGAGAAGCAGGGAGGTGGCCCGCTGATTGATATCGGAACCCATGCGCTCGATCTGACGCTCTGGATGATGGATAACTACAAACCGAAGGTTGTACTGGGGACCAAATACCATGAGCTCTCCCAAAAAGAAGACGCTGCCAACGCCTGGGGACCCTGGGACCCGAAGAAATTCACCGTGGAAGACTCTGCGTTCGGGATGATAGTGATGGAGAACGGCGCAACGATTACGCTGGAGGCGAGCTGGGCGCTAAATTCGCTGGAGGTGGATGAAGCCAAGTGTAGCTTAAGCGGAACCGAAGCGGGTGCGGACATGAAGGACGGTCTCCGGATTAACGGGGAGAAGCATAGCAAGCTATACACGAATAAAGTTGAGCTTGGTGCCGGGGGAGTAGCCTTCTATGACGGCAAAGAAGAGAAAGCTACGGATATCGAATTAAGAAAGTGGATTGAAGCGATCGAACAGGATAAAGATCCGGTCGTCACTCCTGAACAGGCGTATGTGGTTTCCCGGATTCTGGAGGCAATCTATGAATCGGCCCGGACGGGTAAGGCCGTATATTTGGACTAACGTTACACGGCCCAGCAGACTATATCTTACAATAAGCCGTACCTCCGATGCTGGGGGGCGGCTTATTTGCCCGTTCAACCCGTTACCCCTTTAATAAATTGAAGGAATGATGCTGTAAAGAGACAAATGTTATATTAATTCCGCAGAAAAGAAGTATTGTATAAGAAAAGGAAGCAACTTCTAAAACATCCCTTCTCCAAAATCCTCGGTTTTTCTCCTGTTTTCTGCATGATTTTCAATAACCTACAGAAGTCTATTTAATCCTACATATATCATGTTATGTAATATAACACCAACTATTGAAATTTGTTTTAATTAGTGCAAAAAATAGTGACGATTCGTAGGCCTTGTGTTAATATAAATGACATCATAATCCAAGAAACAAGAAGCACCACAGAGAAAGGGGTTATTACAATGAATATGAGGAAAAGGGGATGGCGATGGAGTACTTCATTCAGCAGCTCATTAACGGAATCTCGGTAGGCAGTATTTACGCTCTGATCGCCCTTGGCTACACGATGGTGTATGGAATTATCAAGCTGATCAATTTCGCACATGGCGATGTGTTTATGGTCGGGTCCTTCATTGGACTGTACAGTGCCAAATATCTGGCCAGCGCCGGATTGCCGCCGATACTGGTTCTGCTTCTGTCGCTTATGATCTCGATGACGATCAGTGCATTGCTGGGGATCAGCATCGAACGTCTGGCCTACAAGCCGCTGCGCAAGTCCACCCGGATTGCCGCACTGATTACAGCCATCGGGGTGTCCTTCCTGCTCGAATATACCGGGGTACTGATTCTCGGGCCGCAGGCCAAGGGCTTCCCGGATATTATGGATAAGAAGCAATATCACCTGTTCGGTTCCTCCATTCAGGTCGAATCCAATCAGATCATGATTCTGCTAACAACGATAATTCTTATGCTTGTACTGCAATATATCGTCCGGTACACCCGGACAGGCAAAGCCATGCGGGCCGTATCCTTCGATGTGGAAGCCGCGCGGCTGATGGGCATCAACGTGGACCGCACCATTTCAGCGACCTTCGCCATCGGTTCGGCACTTGCCGCTGCAGCCGGCGTGATTTTCGGCATGACGTACAATTCGGTGGACCCGCTGATGGGGGTTATGCCGGGGCTGAAGGCTTTTGTCGCAGCGGTGCTGGGCGGGATCGGAAGTATCCCTGGTGCGCTGGTCGGCGGGCTGCTGCTCGGAACGGTAGAGACGGAGATTTCTTCCCTCGGGTTCTCCTCCTGGCGTGACGGAGTGGCGTTCGCAGTACTGATTCTAATCCTGATCTTCAAACCATCCGGGCTGTTCGGCAAGAATGTCCGGGAGAAAGTGTAGGTGGAGGGGGCCATGAACAAGCTCAATAAAAAATTCTGGCTGGGCATTGTCGCCGCCTTCGCATTCTATGGAATTGTCAAAGTTCTTCTAACAACGGGTGTACTTAGCGATGTGAATCAGTCCATGCTGCTGCTGATTGGTGTCAACATCATGCTGGCCGTATCGCTTAACCTGATTACCGGGATTACCGGGCAATTCTCCATCGGGCACGCCGGATTCATGTCTGTCGGTGCGTACACCTCGGCGATCCTGACCCTGGATTATAATGTGCCGTTCGTTCCGGCGATTCTGGCGGGCGGACTGCTGGCTGCGGTCTTCGGCGTACTGATCGGAATGCCGACACTGCGGCTCAACGGGGACTATCTGGCGATTGCCACACTGGGCTTCGGCGAGATTATCCGCATTATTATGCTGAATACAGAATATGTCGGCGGGGCTTCGGGGCTGAGCGGCATTCCGGCCAAAACCACCTGGACCATGCTGTTCCTGTTCACCCTGATCTCGGTCGTATTGATTCATAACTTTATCCGTTCCACCCACGGCCGGGCTTGTATTGCAATCCGCGAGAATGAGATAGCCGCTGAGGCGATGGGCATTAACACGACACGCTACAAGATTATTGCTTTTACCATCGGGGCATTGTTTGCCGGTATGGCGGGCGGCTTGTCGGCGCACACCTTCTATGTCATTACTCCGGGCAGCTTCAACTTCCTGAAGTCGTTCGAGATCATCGTTATGGTGGTGCTCGGGGGGCTGGGCAGCACGGCAGGCGCGATTGTCGGCGCGGTGTTTGTGACCCTGCTGTATACCTTCCTGCGCGAATTCCCGGAATGGCGCATGATTATTTACTCAATTGTGCTTATTCTGATGATGATTTTCCGTCCAAGCGGCCTGCTTGGCGTAAGCAAGTTCTCATTCGGCAAGTTCGGCAAAAAGGAGGCGAAGGCGCATGACGCAATCAAAACCAGCAGTACTCCTTGAAGTGAAGGAGGCCAGCCGGTCCTTCGGCGGACTTAAGGCAGTCAGTGAGGTTTCCCTTCATATTGATAAAGGCGAGCTGATCGGCCTGATCGGACCCAACGGTGCGGGCAAAACGACACTGTTTAACCTGCTGACCGGCGTATACCCGCCATCCTCCGGCAGAATCATGCTCAACAATGAGTCGATCGGCGGGATGAAGCCTTACAAGATTAATCATAAAGGGGCTGCGCGCACTTTTCAGAATATCCGCTTATTCACTGCCATGACGGTCCTGGAGAATGTCAAAATCGCCTTCCACCAGCACGCCCGGCACTCGTTGTTCTCTTCGATGCTACGCCTGCCGAAGCACTTCAAGGGGGAGGACGAGATTACCCGCAAGGCGATGGATATCCTCAAAATCTTCAGCCTGGCTGACCAGTGTGATGAGGTGGCGAGCAACCTGAGCTACGGGAATCAGCGGCGGCTGGAGATTGCCCGGGCGCTTGCGGCCGGACCAAAGCTGCTGCTGCTCGATGAGCCGGCAGCCGGGATGAACCCGAATGAGACGCGTGATCTGATGAATCTGATCGCCTGGATCCGGGAGGAATTCGACCTGACCATTCTGCTGATTGAGCATGATATGTCGCTGGTAATGGGCGTCTGCAACCGGATCTACGTTCTGGACCGCGGAATCCTGATTGCTGACGGCACTCCGGCGGAGATCCGCAACAATCCGAAGGTCATCGAAGCGTATCTGGGACAGGAGGCGTAGCGCCATGCTTACAGTAGAAGGAATCAACGTATATTACGGAGCGATTCATGCCTTGAAGGATCTTAGCATCACCGTGAAGCAGGGGGAGATCGTGACGCTCATCGGGGCCAATGGCGCCGGCAAGTCTACGCTGCTCAAGACTCTCTCGGGGCTGCTGAAGCCGAAGACGGGCAGTATTGCTTTTCTGGATAAATCCATTGTGAATCAAAGCGTTCAGGCGATTGTCAAAGAAGGGCTGATCCATTGCCCGGAGGGCCGGCGCGTATTCGCCAATATGTCGGTCGAAGAAAACCTGGAATTAGGCGCTTATCTGCAGGATGGAAGCAGCCTGGCTGCTGACTTCGAGCATGTCTACCGCACCTTCCCGCGTCTCCTGGAGCGCAAGAAGCAGCAGGCCGGGACACTGTCCGGCGGGGAGCAGCAGATGCTGGCGATGGGGCGCGCCCTGATGGGCCACCCGAAGCTGCTGCTGCTGGATGAGCCTTCGATGGGACTGGCGCCGCTGCTGGTCCAGGATATTTTCCGGATCATCAAAGAGGTTAATGACGCCGGAACCACCGTGCTGCTGGTCGAGCAGAATGCCCATCAGGCACTCAAAATCGCAGACCGGGCTTACGTACTGGAGACAGGCAGGGTCGTCCTTGAAGGGGATGCCCAGGCGCTGGCCGACTCTGACGAGATCAAAATGGCTTATCTGGGGCACTAGCAGATTACGCCGCTCTTACAGCAGCATCACAGAAACATCAAATATAAACTAATCAATCGGGAGGCTGGGAGAAACTATGAAGAAAATTGGGGCCATTATCTTGTCAACAGTATTGACTGCGGTATTAGCATCCGGCTGCGGCAACAACACAGAGAACAGCGGGAATTCTGCAAGCGGCGGGAACTCGGCCGGAGGCACCATCAAAATCGGGGCTGACCTGGAGCTTACAGGCGGTCAGGCTTCTTTCGGCGACTCCGCCTCCAAGGGCGCGAAGCTGGCGGTGGACCAGATCAATGCGGCAGGCGGTGTACTCGGCAAGCAGCTTGAACTGGTAGTGGCCGACAATGCGTCGAAGTCCGAAGAAGCTACCCAGGCGGCGCAGAAGCTGATCACCAATGACAAGGTTGTGACCATCATCGGCGCATCGACTTCGACCAACACGCTGGGGATCGTTCCGGTAGCTACGGAGAAGAAGATTCCGCTGGTCTCGGTAGGCGCTACGAATCCGAAGGTAACCGTGGATGAGCGCAGCGGCAATGTGAATGAATATGTGTTCCGCGCGGCATTCATCGATCCGTTCCAGGGTGAGGTAATGGCTAACTTTGCACTCGATTCCCTGAAGGCGAAGACGGCGGTTATCTATACCGATACTTCTTCCGACTACTCCAAGGGTCTGCAGAAGTTCTTCGAAGAGACCTTCAAGGCCAAAGGCGGCGAGGTGCTGAGCCAGGAGTCCTACCAGCAGAAGGATTCGGACTTCAAAGCAGTTCTGACCCGCATCAAAGCAGCGAACCCGGATGTTATCTACCTGCCTGGTTATTATGAAGAAGTAGGTAAAATTGTGAAGCAGGCCCGTGAAATGGGCATCACCGTTCCGTTCCTCGGCGGCGACGGCTGGGATTCCCCGCAGCTGGCGGAAATCGCCGGTGCCAAGGCGCTGGAGAACACGTTCATGTCCAATCACTACTCGCCTGAAGATACAGCTCCTGAAGTAACCAGCTTCGTGGATGCCTACAAAGCGGCTAACGGCGGAGCAGTTCCCGACGGGATGGCGGCCCTGGGTTACGATGCGCTGAAGCTGGTAGCCGATGCGATTGGCCGCGCCGGTGAAGCTGATCCGGCCAAGATTACTGAAGCACTGGCTGCCACCAAGGATCTGCAGCTCGCTACAGGCAAGATTACGCTGAACGACAAGCATGACCCGGTCAAAGCGGCTGTTGTCCTGAAATTCGTTGACGGCAAACAGACCTTTGAGACCAAAGTTAACCCTTAAGAGGCTCATTCGCATATAATAGGAGTGAGATGACCTAGGGAGGAATCCGCATGATTGTTGGCATACCCGCAGAAATCAAGAATAACGAGAACCGTGTCGCCATCACTCCAGCCGGGGTAGAAGCGCTGAGGAAGGCAGGGCATGAGGTGCTGCTGCAGTGCTCTGCCGGTACCGGCAGCGGCTTCGAGGACCAGGAATATTCGGATAAGGGTGCAGTCATTCTGGACAGCGCTGCTGAGGTCTGGAGCCGGGCAGAGATGATTATCAAGGTGAAGGAGCCGCTGCCGGAGGAATATACTTTTTTCCGCCAGGGTCTGATCCTGTTCACCTATCTGCATCTCGCGCCTGAAGCCGCTCTGACCCGGGCGCTGGTGGAGAGCGGGGTAACCGCAGTCGGGTATGAGACCATCCAACTGGAGGACGGCTCGCTGCCGCTGCTGATTCCGATGAGTGAGGTTGCCGGACGCATGGCAGTGCAGATCGGAGCCTCGCTGCTGGAGAAGCCGCATGGAGGCAAAGGGGTTCTGCTCAGCGGGGTGCCGGGAGTACAGCCTGGAGAAGTCGTGATTGTCGGGGGCGGCATTGTCGGCACCAATGCGGCGAAGATTGCCCTCGGCATGGGGGCTCGTGTGACGGTGCTGGATCTGAATGCGGACCGGCTGCGGGCGCTGGATGATATTTTTGGCGGGCGGCTGGTGACGGTGATGTCGGATTCCTACCATCTGGAGCAGGCGGTCCGCCGGGCCGATCTGCTGATCGGGGCGGTGCTGATTCCCGGAGCCCGTGCGCCGAAGATCGTCAAGGAGTACATGGTGCAGCAGATGGCCGAAGGTTCAGTGATTGTAGATGTCGCGATAGACCAGGGCGGGTCCGTGGAGACGATCGACCGGATTACGACCCATGAGAATCCTACGTATGTGAAGCATGGCGTGGTTCATTACGCTGTCGCTAACATGCCGGGTGCGGTCGCCCGGACCTCCACTCTGGCGCTGACCAATGTGACGATGCCCTACGCGCTCCAGATTGCCAATCTGGGCATCCGCGAAGCAGCGGTGAATAACGCGGCGCTTGCGCGCGGCCTGAATGTGGTCGCCGGGCAGGTCACCAATGCTGCGGTGGCGGAGAGTCTGGGGTATGAGTATGCGGATGGAGTTGCGGCGCTGGCGGGTGTTAGCGGGGAGTAGTGAGCGGCGGAGAAGAGCCTTGTTGCCCTGCGGGAAGGCATGGCAATTATGGGGAAGAATCAGGGGCTAATCGCCTACGGTTCTCCCCGCTTTTTTTGTCAGAAATAATGCTTGTCAAATCGGACAAGGTTTGATATACTCATTTTTGTTGTGACAAACACATAAATGACAATATGGCTCGTTGGTCAAGGGGTTAAGACACCTCCCTTTCACGGAGGTAACATGGGTTCGAATCCCATACGAGTCACCAATCTCTTCTTCGGCAGATGGGATGAGAATTCCCTGGGTTCGTTGAAGCATACAATATGCGGTAGTGGTGGAATGGCAGACACGCTATCTTGAGGGGGTAGTGGGTGTATACCCGTGGAGGTTCGAGTCCTCTCTACCGCATAACATGGAATGAGCAGAGACCTTTGGTGATCCAAGGGTTTCTGCTTTTTTTGTATTAACTGCTGCGTCGAGGGAAGGACCTCATGCCCCACAGCCAGTAACATTAATAGAGGAATCTTGCACAAAATGCAACAATACTGCTCAATAAAGGGCGGTCTATGCTGAAATCCAGCACAAAATGCAACAAATCCAGCACAAACTTGCTCTCCACACCGGAATTTGTGCAATTAATGCAACAATCTACTTCAGCTAGTAATAGATATAGAGGAATCCTGCAAGAAGTGCAACAATTCCTCAGAGAAGTGGCCGGTGAGAGAAGGCATCAGCATCCTTCAGAAGCACAGATGATGGTCAGCCCGTATGGCATGATGCCTATCAATATGCGATTTTAAATGAAGAGTGGAGTTCTACCGTATAATCCTATCAATCTTGGAGACAATACTAGTTAACGCCTTACTTGGGAGGTAGTCTACGGTAATGAATTACTCCGAGGTCTATGAGCTTCATCTTCAGCTGCTCAGGGCATATAGTGCGCTTAACAATGAAGAATACTCGGCTTATCAAGGTGAAATCGATTATTACACGAATCAGTTGAGGTTTGCGGAGGATATGGTGCAGCGGATTTTTATCTTGAACCAGTTGGTTAAGATTCATGAGAAAGAGCGGGACGACCTGATCAGGTGGTGCTCAGAAACGTATTTTAATCGAAAACGCGAATTAAGCGGCTCACAGGATGAGGTTACCGGATAACCCCGCCTGTGAGCTTGTATTATGTATACAGTGATCCGCCGGAAAAGAAGGAAATTGCTAAGAGCAGGTGGAATAAATGCTATTCAGGCAAAAATCTACCGCTCCTTCTGTGCGTGTGTCCGGGATTATGATGGAGGCAGGTCCAGCAATTCAGCAACTAAGCGGCGGTAACGGTCGGCTTTGCGGGTGCCGTGAATCAGGTTGGACAGCCGATAGGGTGGAATATCGTGCAGCTCACAGAATTTCTTCTGATCCAAGTGCAGTTCTGCCAGACGTTTCTTGATGGCCCAGCCAAAGGAAGTTATGGGGCGTTTGCTGTTCAGATTGCTCACCTCGTATCGACTATCCAGCCGTTATGATATAAAATAGGTAAAGATATAATAATAGTTAATTATATACTTTTTTACGTCATTTTACAATAAAAAATAACGTTTTTACGTGCTTATTTTCGGGGAAGGCGGTTTGCGGATGCAATCAATCTACGAACGAATTGAATTTCTGATCAAAAAGCAAGGCATGACCAAGAAATCCTTCTGTGCACAGCTCGGAATCAGCACCGGGAATATGGGAGATTGGAAGCGCGGCAAATCAACGCCGGGTACGCATAAACTGATTGAGATTGCAGGATTCTTCCAGGTCAGCCTCGATTGGCTGGTTCTTGGCAAGCAGACACTGACTGTGCAAGAAAGCGGCGGGGATTATTTTTTTGACGAAATACGGCAACTGAGTTGCCACACCGCAGAGCTGCTGCCGGAAGAGAAGCATTTCATTAAAGAATATCTGGCGTTCACCGATTACCGGAAACGGCTAAACAAGAACCGGGACGATGTGCCAAAAGAGGACCAAAATGAGGATGAGAATACATAGTTAATTTCCAGAGGAAGGCGGTTTGCTAGATGCAATCTATCTACGATCGTATTGAATTTCTGATTAAGCGGCAGGGAATGACCAAGAAATCCTTCTGCAAGCAGCTAGGAATCAGCACGGGGAACCTGGGGGACTGGAAGCGCGGCAAATCGACTCCGGGTACACATAAACTGATCGAGATTGCCGGATTTTTTCAGGTAACCCTTGATTGGCTGGTGCTTGGCAAGCAGACGTTAACGGTGCAGGAAAGCGGCGAGGATTATTTTTTTGAGGAAATACGGCAATTGAATTGCCACACCGGGGAGCTGCTGCCGGAAGAGAAGCATTTCATTAAGGAATATCTGGCGTTCACCGATTACCGGAAACGGATGGACAAGAACCGGGCTGTGGAACAGAATGAGAAGCAGGAAGAGGACCTGGATGAAGATGCGGATGAGAATTCTTAAGCGGCCATCTTTACTTTTGAGCGGAACCGATTTATAATATTGAATGTTGGCCTCAAACAACGCATTAACCATGAAGTACACCGCGCGGTAGTGGTGGAATGGCAGACACGCTATCTTGAGGGGGTAGTGGGTGTATACCCGTGGAGGTTCGAGTCCTCTCTACCGCATCATATTGGATTGGCCGGAACCCTTGATGATTCAAGGGTTTTTGTTTTGTGCTGTTACGCTAAAAAACCCTTCACCCGCAAATCGGGGCATGAAGGGTTTTGTTTTTTTATGGAAAGAATTATGGCACGCTTCTAATCCAGCAGCTTCGCAATATCCTTCTCAATCTGCTCCGGCGTGGTCTGCGGGGAGAAGCGCTTGAGAACACGGCCCTCCTTGTCGACCAGGAACTTGGTGAAGTTCCATTTCACACTTTTTGAACCGAGAACGCCTGGTGCCTCATTGGACAGATACTGGAACAGAGGATGGGCGTCGCTGCCTTTTACATTAATCTTCTCGTACATCGGGAAGGTGACCCCGTAATTAATCTCGCAGAACTCCGCAATATCCTCGCTGTCTCCCGGCTCCTGCCCGGCAAACTGGTTGCTCGGGAATCCCAGTACCTCAAACCCGCGGTCCTTGAATTTATCGTACACCTCTTGGAGACCCTTATACTGCGGGGTAAATCCGCACTTGCTGGCCGTGTTGACAACGAGCAGTACCTTGCCTTTGTGCTTGGAGAGCGATTCTTTCTCGCCCCGCAGGGTGTTGGCTTCATAGTCATAGACACTCATGGATAATCCCTCCCGTACATTGATTTAACACAATTTAATTGTACAACATTTACCGCCAGAAGCAAGCCCCAGAAGGTGTACAGCTGCGGTTCATCGTTTCAAATATCCGGGGTTGTTTAAGTTAAGGGTAGATGTCTTTACAAAATTTGTTTGAAAAAGGAGTAGATCAAAGATGACTGCATTGAAACTGAAGGCGCTATATACGGCAACAGCCAAGGTCCGCGGAGGCCGTGAAGGCTCGGTGGAATCGTCGGACGGGGCGTTGAAGCATGATCTGAAAATCCCGAAGGAGCTGGGAGGCCCCGGGGGTGCCGGCACGAATCCGGAGCAATTGTTCGCAGCGGGCTATGGTGCCTGCTATGAGAGTGCCCTTGCCAATATTGCCCGTAAAGAGGGCGTGAAGCTGCAGGATGTGGAAATTACCTCGAATGTCCTGATCGGAAAAGATGAGAGTGACGGCGGATTCAAGCTGGCCGTGAAGCTGGATGTGCACCTGCCGGGCATCGAGCGTTCTGTTGCCGAGGATCTGGCGAAGAAGGCTCATGATTTCTGCCCTTATTCCAAGGCGACACGCGGAAATATTGAGGTTGAACTGAACGTACTGTAAGTTAAAAATGCTTAGGGCCGGGCAGCAGATGTCCGGTCTTAAGCTGCGAGGACTCATGCAACACATGCTTTGGTTGACATCACCCGGGAAATTCTTTAATATGTCTAAGTATCTGTTAATGTCGCGCGTGCAATTAACTACCAAAAATTTAAATAATGGGTGATGAAGATGTCCTACAGACCGAATATTACGAATGTAACCAAAGCCAGCAGCAATGATAAGGAAGGCTTGTACGAGTTCATTATTAAGCTTGCTGACGGAACGGAGTGCCGCGCGTTCTACAATCGGTTTCCGGAATGGAAAATGACCAACATCAGCCGCCTGCTCAAGACGCCTTGTCCGGTATGCCGCAAGGATTTCATCTGCAAATGCATGGAATCGTTCACTGCTGATTTTGAGGAGCAAATGGTCGGGGACGAGTGGATTAACAAGGCAGTAGCGGAATAAATAGACGAACGGACCATTGTAGGCGCGGGAGCAATCCCGCGTTTTTTATATTTCGGATAAGAGAGGGGATGGCGGGATGACTGGAGCGGACGAGGGAAAGCAGAAGGAGGCGATCGTGCTGATTGATGGGGTCTGCCATCTGTGCCAGGGGCTGGTCCGGTTCATCATTCCCCGCGATCCCCAGGCGAATTTCAAATTTGCTTCGCTGCAGAGCGAGGCGGGCCAGGCATTGCTGAGAGCCGGAGGATTGCCGGAGCATCAGTTGAATACAGTAGTGCTGGTAGAGGACGGCAAGTATTATACTGAATCGGCTGCTGCGCTGCGGATTGCCCGCCGGCTGCGGTTTCCGTGGCCTGCTCTCTATGCGTTCATCCTCATCCCCAGGCCGCTGCGCAACGCGGTGTACAGGTTTGTAGCCAGGAACCGCTACCGCTGGTTCGGCAAGGATGAACAGTGTCTGGTGCCTACACCCGAGCTGAAGCGGAGGTTCTTATAGACATAGCCCTGGAAGGCGGATTCTGGGAGGATCAGTCGAATTATGGAAAAAAGCTATTGCTGAGCGTTTATATATATGCTACTATAGCAATAAATTAAGGAACAGTAACGGAAGCACCGTTCAATGACCGTATTCACGGTTATTGGCGGTGCTTTTTTGCTGTTCTTTGTTGTGTATTCCGGGAGGAGGATGAGTTCATGACGGCAAGAATTGTGCTTGCGGTCCGGGAGAGTGAGTACATAGAGCCGCTGTTGCATTATCTGCACCACAGTGAGTATGGAGAGCTGATGCGGATCACGGCTTTCAGCAAATTAGAGGCCTTCATGGAATTTATGACAGGCGATGAGCTGCCGGATGCGGTGGCCGGAGACCGGTCCTTCATTGAAGCCTGGCTGGTTGAAGGACGGGCCTCTATTCCGTGGGCAGTGTTAAGCGGAGACGGTGAGCTGCCGGGCGGAGGCGGCCTTGCAGGGGGCCGGAGAATCGCCAAATATCAGGCGTTGCCCTCCCTGCTGGAGGCGATGCTTCAACTGGGTGATCTGAAGCGGGTCAGAACTGCCGCACTGCCTAAGGAAGAGGCGCTGCTGCTCGGGATCGTCTCGGCCAGCGGCGGCAGCGGCAAGACGACGGTTGCGCTGAATATGGCGAAGCAGCTTGGAGCCCTTGGGCTGTCCGTATTCTACCTCAACCTGGAGAGTGTGGACAGCAGCGGACTTTACCTGCGGATGCCAGGAGGGAATGTTCCCGGGCTGGAGCGGCTGCTCTACGAGCTCAAGGCTGGAAGTGCAGGGGGCAAGGGGGAGAAGGTGCAGCCGGACTGGGGCAAATATGTGTTCAGACATGACAGCTTGCGCTGCGATGCCTTCCGGCCCGTTGAGAACTTCAAGGAGAAGCTGCAGATGTCGCGGCAGGACACGCTGGATATACTGGAGGGTCTGGCCCGCTCCGGCAGCTATGATGCCGTTATTGTGGATACCGGCTCCTTAGAGGAGGAGCGGATGCAGGCTGTTCTGCACAGATGCGGAGCTCTGCTATGGGTGATGAAGCAGGAGCAGGTCAGTCTCATGAAGACGGAGCGCTGGATGGATTATATGGCAAGCCCGCATTCGGACATGCCGCAGGAGCTTGCGGGCCGGAGCAGAATCGTGATGAACGGCTGGGCCGGGGCGGAGAGTGAACCGCTGCTGGCAGCGGCCGGACTCCGGCTGGATGCCGTTCTTCCGTCTATTCCTTCCTGGGGGACGCAGCATGGCGGAGAACTCTGCCTGAGCTCTCCGCCGTTCATTGCCGCAGTCCAGCAGCTCTGCCGGACGGTAGTAGGGCCGGTATTGCCCGGAGTGTTCACCGGAACGCCGGTATGAATGATGATCTGTTCAGGGCGCTGCGCAGCGATATCCGGGCGGGGCTGGATGTAACTTCGGTTATAGGGAATCAGGAGTTGGCCGCTTTCATCGAGCGGACGATCCTGGAGCGGGAACAGCTGCGTCTCCTTACCGCCCAGGAGAAGCATGAGCTGGTGAAGAGGCTGTTCGACTCCTTCCGCGGGCTGGATATTCTGCAGCCGCTGGTGGACAATCCGGCCATTACGGAGATTATGATCAACAGTCATGAGGAGATTTTTATTGAGGAGGAGGGGATGATCCGCAGGCTGCCGCTGGCTTTTGAATCGGGGAGCAGGCTGGAGGATATTATCCAGGTGATCGTCTCCGGGGTGAACCGGGTGGTCAATGAATCCTCGCCGATTGTCGATGCGCGCCTGCCGGACGGCTCGCGTGTCAATATCGTCCTGCCGCCGGCGGCGCTCAAAGGCCCGGCCATGACAATCCGCAAATTCCCTGAGACGCCGATGACAATGGAGGAACTGGTGAAGCGCGAAGCTCTCAGCGGGGAAGCGGCTGAGCTGCTCCAGCTGCTGGTCGCCGCCAAATACAATATCTTCATCAGCGGCGGCACCGGCTCGGGTAAGACGACCTTTCTGAACGCCTTATCCCAGTTCATTCCGCCGCAGGAGCGTGTCATTACGATAGAGGACTCCGCAGAGCTGCAGATTGTCACGGTGCCGAATCTGGTCTCGCTGGAGACCCGAAACGCCAATACCGAGGGACGGGGCGAGATTACGATCCGGGATTTAATCCGCACTTCTCTGCGGATGCGTCCGAACCGAATCGTGGTCGGCGAGGTGCGGGGGGCCGAATGCCTGGATATGCTCCAGGCGATGAACACTGGACACGATGGAAGTCTATCGACAGGACATTCCAACAGTGCGCTGGACATGCTCAGCCGCCTGGAGACGATGGTGCTTAGCGGGGCAGACTTGCCAGTTGCGGTTGTCCGCCAGCAGATCGGCTCGGCGATCGATATCTTCGTGCATCTCTCCCGGCTGCGTGACCGCTCGCGGCGGGTGATGGAGATCAGCGAAGTAGCTGGTATCCAGGGCGGTGAGGTCATCCTGAATCCGCTCTATGAATTCCGGGAGGCGGGGGAGCAGGACGGCAGGATACAAGGCAGGCTTATAGCCTGCGGCAACCCGCTGCGGCATACGGACAAGCTGCGGATGGCAGGCATCCGTGATTATCCACTCCGCAGGTATGAACAGGCCAGCGCCGGGAAGGAGGTGATTGTACCCTGAATATTTTGCAGAAGAGGGAGAAGCGTTCTCCGGCAGAAGAGCGGGCTAGAGGCTCTGTGAAGAGATCACCGCCAGTTCGGACGGCAGGGGCGGCGGGAGCGGGAGAACAAGCGCTTTTGCCGGATTATACCGTATACGAATTGACCTCTCTGCAGAGAGTGACAGTCATCCTGTGTGCGGGACTCGTGCTGCTGGGCATTGGTTACTTGTTCTATCACCGGCTGCTGCTGGCTGTATTGCTGGTCCCCGGCAGTGCCTACGGGCCCCGGCTGCTGCGGCAGTATTTGTTGCAGCGCCGCCGGGCCGCACTGAACCTCCAGTTCAAGCAAATGCTGTTCTCGCTCTCCTCATCGCTCTCGGCCGGACGGTCGGTGGAGAACGCGTTCCGGGAGGCGGTGCAGGACCTGCGGATGCTGGACCCGGAGGGGGCCAGTGACATGATCTCTGAGCTGAATATTATCTGTGCCCGCATGGAGAACGGCGAACCGATAGAAGATGCGCTGTATGATTTCAGCTCAAGGGCAGGCATGGAGGATGTGGAACGCTTCGCAGATGTGTTCATGGTCTGCAAGCGGACGGGCGGCGATCTGGTTGAGATTGTGCGCCGCACATCGGGTATTATCGGCGAGAAGCTGGATATCCAGCAGGATATAGCGGTCAGCATTGCCCAGAAGAAATTTGAGGCCAAGGCGCTGCTGGTCTCCCCGCTGATGATGGTAATGTTTATGAGCCTGAGTGCCGGAGATTATATGCAGCCCATGTACACTGGTGCAGGCATTGCGGTCTCAACACTGGCGCTGATCGCCCTGTTCCTCTGTTACCTCTGGACCAACAAGATTATGGATATTCCGCTGTAACGGAGGGGGAGTGAGGAAATGTCATTCATCTGCGGGGTGATTCTGCTCCTGTGCGCCGGGAGTTGGCTATTCCTGCGTATCAAATGCGGAGGCCGCTATACTGCACTGCGGGAGCTGCCCATGGAAGGACTGCGGCTGCGGCGGCTGGGTGAGCCTCTGCTGCTGCTCGCAGAGAGAGGCAGAATCGCCAGCTATCTTCCGGCAGTGATGTTCAGAATTCAGCGCTCGGTACAGCGGATCTATGGAATGCGCTACAGTGCAGAACGCACCTTGCTTTTTATGGGGGAGATGCTCAGCTTCAGCTGGCTGCTGATGGCAGGCGGCAGCGCATTGACTATGGCGACAGGGGAGCAGGCAGGCATCATTATCGGCGGGGGGCTTGCCGTGGCCGTTCCGGTGGCGATGGTCAGCGACCTGCACAAGAAGGTGCGTGTGCGGGAGCAGAACATAATGCTTGAGCTGCCTGAGCTGCTGAACAGCATCGTGCTGCTGGTTGGCGCGGGGGAGACGGTGCAGCGGGCCATTATCCGCTGTGTGAACAGCCGGCAAAAGGATGCTGCCCACCCGCTATACGCTGAGCTGCTGAAGATGACGGCCGAATGGGAAGGGGGCTACTCCTTCCAGCAGGCCTTCGAGAACTTCAGCAAGCGCTGTGCGGTGCAGGAGGTATCGATTTTCACAACTACAGTACTGCTGAATTACCGCAGAGGCGGAGCCGACTTCGTTCTGTCCTTGCGTGACCTGTCACGGATGCTCTGGGAGAAGCGGAAGGCGATCAGCCGCACACGCGGGGAGCAGGCCTCGTCGAAGCTGGTGTTTCCGATGGTTGTAATCTTTCTGATTGTGATTGTGCTGGTGGGAACACCTGCGCTTATGATGCTAAAAATGTAGGAGGAGATAGGTATGGTAACGCAGATTGCTGAGGGTGCAAGAGGCTTATGGAAGGATGAGGAGGGTCTTGGCACGCTGGAGATGATTCTGATCATCGCTGTGCTGATTGCGGTGGTTCTTGTATTCCGCGAGGAGATTGTGAAGGTGGTCAAGAGCCTGATCAGCACTGCCGGGGATAAGAGCCAGGAAGTCTTTGAGTGATTCCGTTATATGAGGACGAAGGGAGCTTCACGGTTGAGGCTTCACTGCTGCTGCCGGTCATTATGGGCATCACCATGCTGCTGCTGTTCTTCACCTTGTACAGCTACCAGAAGTCGATGCTATTGCAGATTGCGTCAGCTGCCACGGAGCGTGCCGCCTACAATTGGGAGAACAGCAACCGGGCAACGAACGGTGAGTTTCCGGCCGGCAATTACGATCCGCTGTATTGGCGAATCAGTGAGGATGGCCTGCTGTCTTCGATGTTTGGCACTGGAGCAGAGAATGGAAGTACAAGGATCAACCTGCCTGGTGATGCCAATAGCGGCGGGCCATTGCCGGCGGTGAAGCTGAAGCGTGCTTCACAGATGGTCCCGGCCGGACTGCAGGGTGAGATGAACTATGCTTATGGCCTAACAGGCCGCAGGATCAGCATGGAGCTGAACAAAATGCTGCGCCTGCCGGTGCTGGATCACATGCTTGCTGATGGAGCAGCCCCAGAGGTTTCAGCCCGTTCCTTCGTTACAGAGCCTATTGAATTCATCAGGACAGTGGATCTGATGCGGTACTATGGGGCCAAGTTCAAGCAGGTCACAACCGGCAGCAAGGAAGGCGCGGGCATGAAGAAGAAGAATGCGGCGTATATGCTGGAGAAGCTGCACTGAAGGCTTCAGGCAGCAACCGATTGGGCTGGAGACCGGCCGGGATCACGCAGGAAGAGGGAGCTCAGATACGTATGTTCAAGCATAGCACGTTCTTAAGGAGGCGGCTTACCCGGAGCCGGTACGTGGATTGCGCCGAAGGTTCGGTATCCATTTTTCTGATTATGGTGTTGGCGTTTGTCTTTCTGTTTACATCAGTGCTGATTGATTATGCAAGGATTGCCGCAGTGAATGTACAGGAGGAACGGCTGGTGAGGGCCGGTATCCGCTCTGTTATGTCTGCTTATGATATTGAACTGCGGGAGAACTACGGATTATTCGCTTACGGCGGCGGTGACGGGAACCAGCTGTTATCCAAGGTGCTGAACGATAATCTGTACGAGAGCGGACGGGGGGATGCGTTTAATCTGCTGCCCTTGAAGATCGATGCTTCATCCCTGAACTGGAGCCGTCCGCTGGGCAGATATGACATCTTCCGGCGGCAGATTATTGAGGAGATGAAGTACAAAGCGCCGGTCGATTTCGCGCTGGAGCTGGCGGGCAAGCTTAAGCCGTTATCGGCAGCGATGGGAGAGGCCTCGCGGACTACGGAGATACTGGGAGACCTCCAGCCCTTATATGACCAGCGTGAGGAAGCGCTGGACCTGATGCTGAAGAAGCGGATGGAAGCGGCTGACAGTGCACAGAAGCTGGGGCAGCTTCTGATGAATCCGCCTGGGGATCATATTCCTTCGCTTCCGCTGGGTACGCTGGCCTCCAGCTCTGATATTCCGGCAATGTACGCGGATTATTTAAATAAATATTATGCGGACTATTACCGTGGTCCCAAGCAATGGCCCATGTATACCGTTGCTCTATCCCGTTACAGGAGCCAGGTTGAAGAACTGACAGGCCGGATTCCGGCAGCGCTGGCGGAGTTTCAAGCCGGGAATAGCCGTCTGCTGGATGAAGCTGCGGCAGCGCTTGAGCAGGCCAAGGCAGTGAATCTCCAGATGAGGAGTGTGCTGGATCAGGCGGCGGCTGAAGCGGGGGGAGCCGAGACTGACCCTGCAAGCGGCTGGGATATCCCGGGGACAGCGGGAGAGCTTAGCTCAGAGCCTCTTCAGAAGCTGCGGGAGCAGGCCCAGGGACTTATCCTTCCTGAGGCAGAGCTTGATGAGATGGCGAATCATATCAATGGACAGCGGACTGCTGCGCTCTCTGTGGAGCCGCTGGTCTCCAGTCTTTCGGATCTATTAATCACGGCAACCGGGCTGAACGCAGATTACTCTCAGATGAGTAATGGGGTGCTTAACGCCTCTCAGGCAGTTACCGGCTATATAAGAGGTTATGGGCAACAGGGCAGTGTGATCGCTGCCGAAGCTGCACAGATTGAGAGCCGCCGCACTGCTGACGGCCAGCGCAGGCAGACAGAACAGCAGGCGAAGGCGAAGCTTGGCGATGCGATGAAGCTGCTGGATCAGATCCGGGAGTTAGGAAGCAGCGCACAGGAGGCGATGGAGCAGTACCGTATTCTGCGTCAGTACTACCGGGAGAATGTCTCCTTCAATGAAGGTGCAGAACAGGAAGCGCCGGCTGCTGGAATCGACGACAACCAGTATACGGCCGGGAAATCTTCGATGAAGAATATGGACGGCATCTATGCGGCTGTCGGCAGTGTGCTGGAGGGGGCCAGAGACCGCCTGTATCAGACAGAGTATAGTGCCATGTATTTCCGGCATTTCGATCTGTCCGCGCTGGCGTCCATTGTATCGGGGAGTGGTGAGGGAGCCGGAGGCCAGCTTGGAGAGCAGCTCCAGCCGCAGGCGCAAGGGCTGGAATATATTCTGTACGGCTTCAATAATCCGGCGGGGAACGTGGCAGCGGCTTACGGGGAGATTTTTGCCATACGGCTGGCTGTGCGGACGATGGAGGGCATGATTGAGAAGGCCGGGCTGGGCAATCCGCTCGCTGTTCTGGCAGCCGCCTTGCTCTACGGAATCGAGCAGGCGGTCCAGGATATGATCCTGCTCTGCACGAAGGGGGAGATTCCCTTATCCAAGTACATGACGGCACAGCTTACCTACCGTGACTATCTGCGGCTGTTTCTTCTGCTTCATGGAGCGGGCGATGAGCAGCTGGCCCGGATGCTTGCGCTGATCCGCCTGCATACCGGCAGTAATCCGGCAGAGAAATATACATATGCATCAGCGGAGCTTACGGCGGGCATGCCGCTGTGGTTCCTTCCGGGTGTAGTGAAGCTGGTGGATTACAGTGCGGGACTCTCCGGCGATGTAAGGGGCAAGTATTATTTCAGACAAGTCAGGGCTGACTTTGCTTATTGAGGGGGCGGGAGAATGAAGCGCTGGCTGAGGACACCGCCGGGCACGCGGGATGAGGGCAGCATGGTGGTGGAAGCGGCCCTGGTCCTGCCCGTGTTCCTGTTATTTATCTTGTTCCTCATCTTCATTGTACAAATGACACTATATTCTACAGCGCTCCAGAGCACGGCATCTGACGCCGTCAAAATGATCTCCACCCATATGTATCCGGCGGCTCTGGCTGCGCAGCAGCAGGGTGCTTCAAGCGGGAGCGATGATGCTGGACAAGCTGAGGCGGAGGGTGGCGCCGGGGAGTCTGCTTCCCGCAGTGTGTGGAGCATTCCCAGGCTATCGCTGGTTGAATGGAGCGAGGCCTATGTGGAGAAGCTTCCACAGCCGATGGAGACCTGGGTCAGGGCTGCTGTCCGCGAAGGAGAAGGGCCTCTGCAGAAGCTGCAGGCTGAAGCTTCCGAAGCCGCGCTCGATCTGGTGCTTAAGCCGATGCTGCGGCCGTATGTATCCTCGGATTGGCTTGAATATAGCCGGATTCATGTGTCCAATGTGACGGTGCCGGATCTGAAGAAGGGAGCTCATCCATATTTCGGCCTGGTCGTCAGCTATGATCTGCCGATGCGGGTCCCGTTCCTGAATCAAAAGATTGTACTGGAAGCCAGTGCGGTTGAACGTCTATGGATCGGCAACACCGATGATTCCGGGGAAGGCGGTCCGGCTGAACCAGGTGAGGAGGAGGGGAACATCTTAATCCTAGAGAAGCCGAACCCCGGAGTAGCGAACCGCCAGGGCATTATCAAGGTCAAGGTGCCTCCCGGAGCATCGGCGAATCTCTCGATCTTCTACAAGACCGGCCAGAGCACGGCCAAGTATCTGGGCTGGAAGCAGGCGGATGAGAACGGGTTGATCGAATGGGAATGGAAAATCGGCGTCAATACGACCCCGGGAACCTGGCCGTTTGTTGTTGCGCTGGCGGATGGCACTTCAATTGAGGCGACCTTTACGGTAGTGAAAAAATAACAGGCTGGAGAAAGGAGGGACATGGATGACAGAATGGGGTTTGTGGGGCTGCCTGCTGTTTCTGACCGCGGCATTATTCACAGATGTACGCTGGATGCGGATTCCTAACTGGATTACACTGCCTGCATTCCTAGCGGGAATAACCTTGCAGACAGTCATCAACGGCTGGCAGGGGCTGCTGTTCTCGCTGTACGGCAGCGGAGCGGGATTCTTGCTGCTGCTGATCATGTATTTTATTGGAGCGGTGGGGGCTGGTGATGTGAAGCTGTTTGCCGCCATTGGAGCCTGGACCGGGGTGCTGTTCTCCCTTCAGGTGATTGTATATTCCGTGCTGTTAGGAGCGGTAGTAGGCTTGCTGCTTATTCTCTCCCGGCGGGACACGGGCCGCAGGCTGCGCAGCACGATCAGCAGAACAGCAGGCTTCCTGCTGCTCCGCAGGATGGGCTTATCGGCGGTCAGGCAGAATGGTGAGCTGCTGCGGTTTCCTTTTATGCTGGCGGTGTTCCCGGGGTTCCTCTGTGCATATTACTATTTCTGATGCAAAGCTTATTACTACGCAGCTTAGGAGGTGAAGAAATTTGTTCGGATTAGAACGGGATTTCATTCAGCAGGACGGAATAACGATGCTGCTGGGCAGAGCCGGGGGACTAACCGCTGGGGAGCTTAATATGGTGCAGGTTCGGATGCTGATGAACAGCGGTATTCCGCATCATCTGCGGCTGTTGCTCAGAGAGATAGATCTGCAGGTAACACTGGAATATACCGTTTCTAAGCGTAAGATGCTGGGGATGCTGCTCAAGAGCGGGAAGCTGAGTATGACTGAATTCCTTGGGCTGCTGCTGCAGATTGCTGCCGGGATGGAGGAAGGGAGACTGTATATGCTGCGCCCCGAGCAGTATGCGCTGCATCAGGACTACATCTTCATTGAAGGTCCACTTAGCAGCGGCAGGGTCTTCCTGACCTGTATTCCGCTGCAATGCATTGAACCAGCCCTTAAGCCGGGCGAGTCGATGAAATCGCTGATTATGGTCTGCATGGCTGCGATCCGCGAATTGTCGGGTGACGGGATACAGAGGCTCCTGCAATATTGCGATGAAGAGAATTTCAATCCTGCCGGACTCAAGGAGCTGCTGGCCGAATTGCTGACGGGTGGAGACAGCCAGACGGTCTATGCGGAAGCAGTGGAAACAGAGCATGCAAAACCGAGCCAGGCGGCGGATGCAGAGGGCTCTGCTGTTAATAAGGTAAGCCAGAATCCCGGATCAGGCCAGATGCCGCCTCCGCTACGTAACGTGACTGAACCGGCCCTGAGACCACCGGCGGTTGCAGCCAACCCCTGGGGTCAGGGGGAGCGGGAGATAGAGTCTCACGGCTCTATCCTTGATAAGACTCCCTGGATGAAGCCTGTACCAGGGCTGAGGCAGCCGGACAAGCTTGGAGGAGCACAGCCGCTAAAGGAAATGCCGCAAGAATCCATGCAGGCTTCGGACGGGCCTGGTCCATACCGGACCTATGTATTGCTTGGCGCAGTGCTGGGTGATGCCTTGCTGTGGAAGTTCCTTTATCTGGATGATCCAAGGAAGCTGTGGCTCGCCGTCTGCGGAGCAGCTACCGTTGGGCTTGCAGTCTTAAGCTGGCTTATCTTAAGCGGAAGGCTGTTTCAGGGCGAAGCTGAGGCCGGGGAGGAAGCACTGGAAGAGGAGATCGCGGACCGGAGAAGTACAGCCTGGAACCGGAGGATTAGAAGTGAAGCCGATTGGGATTTCAGCAGGAATCCGGTGGTTCCGTCCCGGCCGGTACCTTCAGAGCAAGAATCTTCAGCTGGTGCGGGCGGCTTTACGGGGAGCTCTGCTAAGAGAGCACAGGCACCTATGGGCATGACCGGAAGCACCCCGCAGACGATGGAGCCGGTCAAGCCAACAGCGCTGCTTACACGGGACCCGGCTCAGGAGGCAGGGGGAAGAGCGTCCGAACCCGGCCGGACCACGCCTTATCTTGAGCGAAGCAGCCCGGATCACAGCGGAGCCCCCGAGCGGATTGAACTGAACCGCCCCAGCTTCATCATCGGGCGCTCCGCTGAGGTGGCCCAATATGTTGAGGCTTCCGAAGGGGCCTCGCGGGTGCATGTTGAAATCTCCAGAGGCTCCGGCGGATATATCTTGAAGGACCTGGATTCCAGGAATGGTACGCTGCTTGCGGGCGAGACTATGGTTCCTTATAAAGAGTATCCGTTGACTGAAGGGGCTGTGTTCACGATTGTTAAGGGCACTTATACCTTCCGCAGTGCTTAAGCTATTCCGACTTCAACTGTTCCAGCGCCGGCTGCAGGGTAGGATAGGTGAAGGTGAAGCCATGGTTGACCGCTTTGGAGGGCAGCACGCGTTGACCCTTCAGCAGAATTTCTGACAGCTCGCCGACAGCAGTCTTCAGCACAAACGCCGGGACAGGGAACCAATGCGGGCGGTGGTAGACCTTGCCGACCATCTTGCCGAACTGCTCATTCGTGACCGGCTGCGGAGCTGTGGCATTGACGGGACCATCGATCTCAGGCTGCAAAACGCAGAATTCAATCAGCCGGACGATATCCGCAAGATGAATCCAGGACAGCCATTGCTTCCCGCTGCCGATTCTGCCGCCGAAGCCAAGTGAGTAAGGCAGCTTCATCTTGGGAAAAGCGCCGCTCTCATTGCCCAGCACCACACCCGTGCGCAGCTTGATCAGCCGGAAGCCCTGATAAGCTTCATCCGCAGCCTCTTCCCAGGTCTTGACGACTTCTG
Organism: Paenibacillus sp. FSL K6-1096; assembly: GCF_037977055.1. Taxonomy (NCBI): domain Bacteria; kingdom Bacillati; phylum Bacillota; class Bacilli; order Caryophanales; family Paenibacillaceae; genus Paenibacillus; species Paenibacillus sp. FSL K6-1096. The sequence goes on from NZ_CP150274.1 coordinate 5,104,503, forward strand.
ACGGGAAATCGACTACCCGGACCGGGGAGGTCTCATCATAAGTATCCTGCTCAGAAGTACCGTAGATAGCGACAGCGGAGGACTGGACGACTACAGGGGGCTTATGCTTAAGGGATTGCAGCAGCTTCCCGGCAGAGTCAACCGTAACCAGCCGGGATTCCATGATGGCCCGCTTACCCCCGGGAGTCCAGCGCTGGCTGAGTGAAGCTCCGGCAAGATTAATCAGCGCATCTGCGCCCTCCGCCGCTTCGGGGTTTGCTTCCAGGCTGTTCCAGGTTAGATAGCTGAGATTCGGATGTCCGGGCTTGCCTTCGGGAAGCTTCCGCCCGACACTGAGCACCTGGTGGCCGCTGCGCAGCAGATACCCGGTCAGCTCCCTGCCGATGAAGCCGCTGCCTCCGCAAATGATATATTTCATAGGGATTCTCCTGTTCTGGATAACTTATATTACTGTGACGGTATGTTATTTCACCAGATGCTTGTAGGGGGCATAGTCGATGCCGTTCTTTTCCAGAAAATTAATCAGGAAGCGGTTATCACGCCGGGGCGTGGCGAGAATATATCCTTGGATACAGTGATCACGGGTTACTTCTGCGGCCCCGCTCTCCACGGCAAGCCGGCCGATCTCGGCAGCGATGGAATGCTTGGCGATATCACGGAAGGGACCGGGCACCGGCTGGACAAGCTGGTCCAGGAACGCCTTCATCTCGTTGCTCCACAGCGGACGGCTGCGCTCGACCCAGTAGTTCTGCCAGTCCAGCTTAGATTTGCCGTCTGCCTTGGGCAGCACCTTCAGAAATTTGCGGAACATGAAAAAGCCGCCGATGCACATGCAGCCCAGCAGGACAAACGTCCAGAATGCAATCGAATTCATAAACCAGTTGCTTGGCGCCGTGGATAATAAGCTTGAGGATAATTGGTAATGCATTGATACACCGCCTTTGACAATGATGATTGTCACTTTCCTTTTGCTCCTCTTGAGTATATCGCATTTGCCGGGTTTTGCGAAGCGGAAGCGGCCCTCCCGGACCTGCCTAGATTTATTCTCCCGATCACGGTAGAATAAGGGTTAATTCGTGAGGGAAAGAGGGAAATAAACATGCTGAAAATAGGTTCTCATGTGTCCTGCGCGGACAAGGGGCTGCTGAGCGCAGCCAATGAAGCCAATGAATACGGATCTACCTCGTTTATGATATATACGGGAGCGCCGCAGAATACGCGCCGGAAGCCGATTGAGTCGATGTTCCCCGAGGAAGGGAAGCTGGCGATGCGGGAGAACGGCGTCAGCGAGATTGTAGTGCATGCCCCCTACATTATTAACCTGGGCTCCTACAAGGAGAACACCTACCAGCTCGCCGTAGACTTCCTGCAGGAGGAGATCCGCCGCACCCATGCGCTGGAGGTGAAGCATATTGTTCTCCATCCGGGTGCCTACACCGATAAGGATGCTGCATTCGGGGTTCAGCGCATTGCCGACGGCTTGAACGAGGTGCTGGGCGGAACAGATGAGACCGAAGTCCATATCGCACTGGAGACGATGGCCGGCAAGGGAACAGAGGTTGGCCGCAGCTTCGAGGAGATTGCCTCTATTATAGATAAAGTGGAATTTAATCAACGGCTGTCCGTTTGTCTTGATACCTGCCACATTCATGATGCGGGCTATGACATCGTGAACGATCTGGACGGGGTGCTACAGCAATTCGATGATATTATCGGTCTTAAGCGGCTGGGCGTCATTCACATCAATGACAGCAAGAACCCGCGCGGAGCGGGCAAAGACCGCCATACCCCGATTGGTTCCGGCTATATCGGATATGAGGCTATCCATAATGTCGTGCATCATGAAGCACTGGCCGGGCTGCCGTTCATCCTGGAGACCCCATGGATCGGCAAGGATGCCAAGAAGGTTCGTCCGATGTACGAGATAGAGATTGCGCTGCTGCGCGGCAATGTGGCGGAGCGCTTTGGAGCGGAATTCCTCCAGGAGCTGGAAGAGCTGCACGCCTTCATGGACAAGCAGGAGCTGGATTCCCGCCGTTATGTACTGGATGTATGGGAGCTGCTGAAGAACGACGCCAAGGCCAAAAAAGCAGATCCCCGCGAGCCTATGGAGCGTCTGTACGACCAGGTTATAGCTGCCGGATTGTTCCCTCAGCTTAGTGAGGAAGCCGTTAACCACCGGCTGATCGCCTGGATGGCCGGCAAGCAACTGCTCCAGAACGCGTAGTCTTACCCGATAACCGATTGCTTAAGCAGATGAGAGGATGGACAGAGGATTATGGAATTACATGTGAAAAGAGATCATTCATCAGGCACCCATCACCCGGACAGGGCACGTATGCTTATCTCCTGTCCTGACGGTCCGGGGATTGTGGCGGCGGTATCGCATTTTCTGTACCAGCACGGGGCCAATATAGTGCAGTCCGATCAATATACGATGGACCCGGACGGCGGGATGTTCTTCATGCGGGTAGAGTTTGACCTGCCTAATCTGGATCAGCGGATTGAAGAAGTGCGTACCATCTTCGGCGGGGTTGCCGAACGCTTCAAGATGGAATGGCAGATTTTCAGCGTAAGCCACAAGAAGCGGCTGGCGATCTTCGTCTCTAAGGAGGACCATTGCCTGGTCGAACTCCTCTGGCAGTGGCAGGCCGGGGATCTGGATGCGGATATCGCCCTTGTCGTCAGCAACCATACCGATATGCAGGCTTATGTGGAGTCTTTCGGGATTCCATTCCATCATATTCCGGTTACGGCCGAGACGAAGGCTGAAGCGGAAGCGCGTCAGCTCGGGGTAATCGGTGATGATATCGATGTTATCATTCTGGCCCGGTACATGCAGATTATTTCTCCATCGTTCATTGAGCATTACCGCCACCGGATTATCAATATCCACCATTCGTTTCTGCCCGCATTCGTTGGCGGCAAGCCGTATGCCCAGGCGTATCAGCGCGGGGTCAAGATCATTGGTGCGACTGCCCACTATGTGACAGAGGAACTGGACGGCGGCCCGATTATTGAGCAGGACGTGCAGCGTGTCAGCCACAGCGATGATGTGAACGAACTGAAGCGCATCGGACGTACGATTGAACGGGTGGTTCTGGCCCGGGCCGTGAAATGGCATATCGAGGACCGTATCCTCGTACACCACAATAAGACCGTTGTGTTTAATTAATACCACTCCGGCAGAAGTCAGGGATCAGGCGATATGCAGATAATAACAGCAGCTTGCCCGCCTGACTTTTGCCGGAATCCTTCTTCAGCCGGGAGTGCCTCCCGCAGCCTCATGCAAAACAACCTCACAATGATAATCTAATACACTTCTCAACACGACAGGTAAAAAAGCATTTTACCGGACATTTTGGCTCTTAGGCCAAGATGTATTTTGCTATGTGCAGAAATCACATTCAAAGGGGGTAAAAGGCTTGGCAACGCAACACGGACGACTGTTAAAACGCAATTATCTCTTTGCCTTTCTCATCCTGATCATCGGCTTCGGCGGACTGCTGGGCTATGATCTTTACTTCAAGCCTTATGTATTGTCGCAGACCGTGGTCAAAATCAAGGTTGATGACGGTGGCATTCTGCCGAAGAATCATGAACTGACTGCGGATCATCTCTATCTGGATTCCGTGCAGACCAAAGACGTTCCGGCCGGGTTCATCCGCAGCGTGGATCAGGTAAAGCATAAGATTACGAACGTGAATCTGACCGATGGCAGCATTCTGACGGAAGCTCTGGTCGATGTAAATGAACTGGAGCCGCAGCAGGATGAAGGCATTTTCCCCATTCCCAAGGATGCCATCTATGCCATTAACGGCTCTCTGCGCAGCAGGGATAAGGTCGATATTTATCTGGTTGATGAACCGGCCGGTTCCGGGCCTGCAGCCACGGCAGACGAGGAGACTCCGCAGGAGATTCCGGCCCGTAAGGTCTTCTTAAGCGGCGTGACCGTGAACTATGTGCGCACAGAAGATAATAATGATGTGCTCGATTCAGAGAACGGCAACAACAATAACCGGTTTACCTCAACCGGGAAAGTAGCTGCCCCCGAGCTGAAGCTGAAGAAAAGCGACGGCGAGCTGCTGGGCACATACCTGGAGCAGGGCAAAAAGCTGTGGATTGTCAGGGTGGTTGAATAGGACCTCATATGAAAGGAGGAAGGATAAGACGTGAAAATATTCAGTCTGGGTGTGGATCAGCTGACGAATAATGAGATCAAGCTTACCGGCTTCACTGTGATTGCGCAACATGTGCTGCCGGAGCCTGAACATGCCGGAGGACATCTCCTGATGGTCACCAGCGAGCAGGTCCCGGTGCAGGATTTAAATGAGCTGCGTACGAGATACCCTAATTCCCTGATCCTGTACATCTACCAGCACAAAGGGGTGAGAAGTTATCAGGCGGTTCATATGAAATGTGAAAGCTTGGGCGTCTTCTTCATGCCCCCGCGTTCAACCTCAGCCGCGATCATAGACAAGCTGCGCTATATGCTGGAGGACGAGTGTAAGGAGAGCAGTAATCTGGTCGGCTTCTTCGGCTCCGGGCCAGGCATCGGCTGCACCAGTATAGCCAAGCTGTTCGCCAGAAGGATAGCCGCTTCAGGGCTGCGGGTGATCCTGCTGGGACTTGATCTGTATGATCCCGGTTATGACCGGCGGACGGCAGTCAGCCTGGACAAGCTGCGCCCGCGGATTACCGGCAAGATGCTGCATAATGAGGATTTTGACGGATGGGTCAAGCAGGAAGGCTACATCTATCTGCCCGGTAACTTCGATTATCTTAGCGCGCAGGATTATCAGGAAGAGGAGATGGAGTACCTTCTGGCCAGAGCGGGCAGCAGCGCCGATGTAGTGATTGCGGACTTCGGATCAATTCCCGAGAGCGCCGCCTGGTATGTAGGCATGCAGAAATCCGCGCTGCGCATGATGGTCACGCATCCAAGGCACGAGTACAGGCTGCAGCCCCTGATGGAGCTGGCCGGGCATATGGATCTGCAGCCGCAGGATTTCCAGTGGATCGTTAACCGCAGCAATGTGGAGGAAGTGACTTCACCGAAGAATCTGGCCCTGCGCTTTGGCAGTGAGCTGCTGCTGGAGCTGCCGTACTATCCGTCTTTCCCGGAGAATCTCCCGCTCGGCAAAAAAGAGCTTCAGCAGGTGGACAGTAAGGTTCACGCGCTGCTGGTATCGCTGGGCCTTGCCCTGGAAGTCCGAAAGAAGGGGATATTTCTATGATAAGCAGTAATGCGGCAGTAGACATCCGGCTGTTCTCACTGAAGGAGAGCGTGCTGCGCACCAGCAAGCCGGGCAAGGAGGACTTCTACAGCTTCCTGCACACCATGAAAAGCGAAATGAACACCGGACTGGACCGGGAGGAAGACAGCTATTTCGAGTTGAATGCCAAGGCGCTCATTGGAGACCCGCAGGCGGTCAGCTTTTTCATGAACGAGATTGAGAAATACTTACGCCGCACCCCGTTCACCGGGCAGGTGCCGGAGGCTTACCGGACAGCAGCCGAAGCGCTGTTTCATGAATGGAAGGGCTTTGGCCCCGCGTACCGCTGGTTCACGGACAGGGCTTATAGTGAATCCACCGGGATGCAGATTATCGGGCGGCAGATTTTTTATAACCATCAAGGCAGGTTTGTGGCGTATCCCTATGAGATGCCTTCGCTGGACCGGGTAGAGCAGCTGAAGCGCTCGCTTCTAAAGAGTGATCCGGGCAAGAAGCTGAACAAGGATAATCCTTCGGTAGAATTTAAAATGGATGACCCCCTGTGGCCGGGCCGCTTCATCCGTCTGGCGATCTGGGTCTCCCCGCGGGTCTGGGAGGGCTTCACCACCATCTCGCTGCGGCGGCAGGTCTTTGAATTTCTGGATCTGGATGACCAGGCGGGTACAGAATGCATTCCTGCGGAAGCGATTGATCTGATCCGTGCGCTGACCGGTACGTTCCGCAATACGATCATTGCCGGTGCCGTAGGATCGGGCAAAACCACGTTCGCCAATACCATTGTCGGGGAGCAGCTGCTTGGCTCATCCTCCTGTATGGGTGTCGTAATGATCGAGAAGCACCCGGAGTCGATTCTGCCTTACCAGATCAAGGGTCACCGGATTATCCCGATCCAGGCCTCCAATGAGGAGCTCATGGAGGTTGGGGTGGAATCGCTGCGGCATGACCCGAACATTCTGTACATGACGGAAATGCGTTATCACGAGTGGGAGTTCTACCTGTGGAGCGGTGAGAAGGGGTATGACGGCATTACTGGGACTTTTCATACGGTGGATGCGGAGGACATCCCTTATCAGGGGGCGTTTGCCGTATCCACGCGGATTGGCGGCAGCTTGAAGGGGCATCTCATCTCGGCGCTGAAATCGTGCGAGCTGGTGTTCATTCTGGAGAGTGTGCCGGAGGGCAAAAAGCGGCTTGCGCGAATCTCCGAGGTCTACTATGAGGAGTCCACCAACTCGGTATTTGCGAATGATCTGATGCGCTGGGAGCCGGAGCAGTCGGGCTGGAGCTATAATGACAGGCTGACCGAAGGGCTGATGCTGAAGATGAAGAAGAAAAACGCCAGAGCCGCGCGGGTATTTCTGCAGGAGCTTGGCCATCTCGCCGCGCAGAAGCCGATGACGGGTCCGCTGAAGGAGAGTCTGAAATCCAAAATGGTGTTGAACGAATAGGAGGGGAAACCTGTGGAGCTTCTGCTGTATATCATCCGGTTTATCCTTCATTTACTCGTAGCGGGCGGACTCTGGCTATTGGTGAGGCCGCTGATCGAGCGGCATTTGCAGCAATGGGGCTACAAGCTGGATTCACGGATGAATCTGCGGATGAGCCGGTTTGGCCAGAAGGTCAGTACGGTCAGGCAAACGATGTGGCTGTACCGCCATCTGGATAAGCTGCTGTACTTTGCCGCGAAGAGATACGAGCCGGGAATCAGTGTGCTGCGTTTTGCCGCGCGCTCAGGAATGCTGTTCCTGGGGGTGTATCTGTCGAGTCTGTTGACGCTTAAGGAGCTGCCGGGGCAGCTTAGCTTCAGCAATCCTTTTCTGGAGGGAATGGTGTTAAACGATGGCGCGCCGGTTCAGCACGCTTGGCGGCTGCCGCTGTTCCTGGCGGTTCTCGCGGCCTCTATCCCTTATCTGCGGATGAGATATACCTATGCCCAGCGTAAGGTGCGGGGAAGCTACGATCTGCTCGATGTGATTCAGATTGCCACCAAATTTACGCATCTGTCTGCGGATTCGATTTTGCAGAGAACCAGTGATTTGCTGCCGGCAGACAATGTGCTGAAGACCCCTCTGAAGCTGCTGGGGGCGGCGTTCGCCAATTACAGCCATGAGCGGGAGCTGAATGAGGAAGCGGAGCGTTTTGCCGGAGCGATTGGAACGACATTTGCGGTTGAATTCGTATCGGATCTTCTGTATTGCGAGAAGGAAGGGACACGTTATCTCAAAAGCTCCCTCATGGCGCTAAGCCGCACCATGGAGCTGCAGCGGGAGACGATTCTGACGGTCAAGGCAAGCAGCCGGGATGCGATCAGCCTGGGGCTGTACGGAAATCTGATCGTGCTGGTGTCTTCGGTGGGAACATTCATGTACATGCTGAAGCCTGATGTTTATTTCAAACTACAATTCGAGACGTCCATTGGACTGGCGTTCATGATGGTGATTATTGCGGGCTTGTTCATCTCGTTCATGATCAGTACCATTCTGGCCAGGCCCAAGCTGGACTACCACTAAGGTGATGACTTATGGAGCGAGTACTACTATTAATAGCTGTAGCAGGGATTGTATATCTCGCCTTACTGGTGTTTGTTAGCAGCAGCAGCCGGCAGGAGCGTTATATGCTTCGACTGGGAGTGAAATGGAGAGCCTTCGGCGAACGCCTGCACAATGAGCGGCTGCAGCAGCTGCTGAACCGGAGCGGACTGACGATTTCAGCCGGTAAAATCATGCTGTTTCGTTATTCGGCGGCACTGCTCTATCTGCTTGTCCAGGCAACGGGGGATTTCATCCGCTCTGAGTCTATGTCGGTCTATGATCCGCTGATTGCCTTGCTGATTCTGCTGGTTACCAGTCCGCAGCGTGTGCTCCCACTGGGCTGGCTGCTGGCCTGGCTGCATCAGAGAACCCTGATTCAGCAGGACGGGGAGCTGATCTCCTTCATCCGCCTCTACGAGAATAACCGGCTGCGTAAGCGCGGGTATGTGGAGTTTGGTGCTTTTTGCGCCGGGACAGCCAGTCATTTCAATTATATCCGCCAGGAGCTGTATGAGCTCTCCGAGCGGGCGGTGGATGAGGGGACGGAGCGGGCGATTGAATGGTTCTGCGGCAGATTTCCCGGGAATCACGCGTTCATCAACGACATCCGTTCGATTCTGCTGGCGACAGAAGGGATGGACGATGACCATGAGGCGGCAAAATATTTGCGCGAGCAGGGCAAAATTATTACCAAGATTTCTAGCGATCAATATCTGAAGAAATGGTCTTTTATCGGGGATATTTCGACAATCATCAATGTGATTCCCTCTATCGCTACCTTCCTTATGATCGTCTCGCTGGCGATGCAGTACATTATGCTGATCAAAGGCAATTTCAACGGCGTTGGCATGTTTCAGTGAGCAGAAAGTACCGAAGGTGAAATTTTTGTTATATTCAAGCAGGCTTTTAAAATATACAATCAAAAGGGAGATATTAACAATGAAAAAAGATGCTATTTCGACTGGTTTGTTCATCGCGATCGGATTCCTGTGCGTGGCTATCGTAATTGCGATCCTGATTCCTGTGGTCCGGGACGTGATTGATAAGGCGGATGACAACAGACCGGAGATTCCCAAGGTGAGCTATGTGCAGCCGGGAGAATCCGGGAAAACGGAAGTAACATATACGCTTGCTCAACCTCTGGTTTAACAGAGATGAAGAAGGATTCGATTTCCGTTGCGCTGTTTCTGGCGATTGGCTTTGTGATTGCGGGGATTTTTATCGCTGGGGCTGTGAGCATCATCGGCGGCAGCCAGGATGAGATCATTACCCATGTCAAAGCGGTTGAACAGTACTAAAAGGAGGCGCTGCGCTTGAAGGCAACCGTCCTCCGGGCCTTGTTCATGTGGCTGGTGCTGTTCATTATTCTGCAGCCGATTTTTTCGTATATCGATTATTTGCTCGATCTGCAGGTCAAGGCCAACACCTCGTATATCACGCAAAAAGCAGCGACAGAAGGTAGAGTCACACCCTCTATGAAAGCTGAAGTCGTTGCTAACCTGAAGGCTGTCGGATTCCCGGAGAATTCAATTAAAATCACAAGTGGAACAGAAGTAATTCTGGAGCGCAAGCAGCGGATTGATGTGTTCGTGACCGCGCCCAGGGTGAACCTGTTTCCGTATAATTTCTCCGGCGTATCCCAGCCGACCCTGTACTATGGACATAGCACGATCATGAGTGAATATCTCGATTGATTAAGGGATGAAACAAACCTATGGATTATGTGATTAAGCTGGCGTTTGTGCTGCTGATTTTTATCTATTCTTGGTTTTTTCAGATTCAGAACCAGGAGTGGGACACGGTCCGCAGTATGCTTAAGGATGCCAACAACATGGCTGTCCATGACGCCTCCCAGGAGTTGAACGAAGCTGCGCGGGCACAGGGCCGTCTGGTCATTGCCCCCGCTGAGGCGTATGCCGCCTTCCGCCAAACCCTGCAGCGCAATCTCGGACTGGATGACGGCTTATCCCCCTTAGCGGGGAGCCGGCTTCAGGCGCAGGTGAAGATCGTCAAGTTCGACATTGTGGACGAAGCCACGGGAGCTACGTTTCCCATGCTCTATGAAGACCCTGCTTATGGTATCACCAAATACATACAAGGCCCTTCGGTCATTGCCGTCATTCAGACGCAGCATCCGGTTCTTATCTCAAGAGACAAGGTGCAGGAAGCGATCACAGTCCCGGCGGTTCAGGAATATAGGATGAATCGGTGAGGGGTCGGCGAAGACGAGTGAGATCTAACAGCGTAAGGCGAACGAAATTCAAATAGCGAAGGAATTATGATTATAAAACTAAGGGAGAGATAGATTATGATGAACAGGAAGATTAGCAAGGGGAAAGCAGGAGTGAAATTTTTTTTGGCGGCAGCTCTGCTCGCGGGTTCGGTTGTTCAGGGCGGGGCGGTTAGTGCGGCGGGGGCACAGTCTGTTCAGCCTACAGCAAAGGCTGCGGCTACGCCGATTATGAGGGACAACCTGTCTAAATACGGGTTGGTGAAGGATGTGGAGCTGCCGGTTACGGTTACGGCCGGTGGGCTGAGTTATACGTTGGAGAAGATTATGATTTATGATGCGAAGTCGAAGGATGCTCAGGGGCTGGCTAAACAATATGGATATGATCTGGATGGTGCCCAGTATTTTATTTGGACAAAGATTACGGTAGAGAATAAGGGAACAACAGTTGTCCAAAGAAACTTTAAAGATTTGAAAAATAAATGGCGTTTCAATTTTGGTGATCTATCTGAAGGTGAGGCATTCAATATCATGCCAAGTAAATTTGTCAATATAGAAAATAGCAAAAGTGCTTTATGGACATGGGTATTGAAACCGGGGGAAAAGTTAAGTTCTTATCAAGGCTTTTTATACAGTGGTAAGTTCAACTATTTTGAGATTTGGTTAGATAGCAAAGGGACATCTGCCACAAAGTACATTGTGAACGAGAAGAAGTAGAGGATGAAGGAATGAAAACTAAACAATTTTGGATTACCGCAATGGTTATCCTGTTAGTTTTTGGGTTGCTTTCGCCAACTCTCATCTATTCTGCAGAGAGTACAGGGGCTAAGCAAGGCAAAGTCAGCATACCGGTGACAACCGGGTTAATCGGCTCAGGGAATAGTGCCAAGACATTTTATCTGGATCTGCCCAGCGGGGTCACCGGCCCCGCAATTAAGACAGGGACACTTGAATATTCAGGAAACAACAGTGTTGTAGGAGCTCTCACTGTCGAGAACGGGAAGATCAAGGTTACGCTGAAGGGTAACGTGAGGGAGGAGACTTTTCCCGTATTAGGGAAAGATGGACTGTTTACCAAGCCTTTTGTGAGCACTCCCGGAAACTCCATCTGGCGCTATGCCGATGGACGGCGCTGGCAAATCAACGATTACAAAGAAGACAAGGGGTACAACGTAAGTTACAACAAAAATGCAGACGATTACGGAGTACCATCTGCAGTACCACCTAAAACAACGGTTTCAACGAAGTCAGACCCCGTGAATCCTAGTGCAGCAACTTGGTATAAGCTGGATCAAACTCCGGTTCCATATAGTAGTGTGATTCAATCTAGTATTAAGCTTAATGCTGGTGATCTTATGAAAGATAATGGGACTACCAGTGTTAAGAATGGGAAGTTTGTGATTACTTATACAGTACCCTCTAAAAATTATGCTCCAGAGAAAGTATCCGACAGTTTTGATAAAGGACAATGGGTAGAAGGTCGACTCTATTACGTTGAGTTGCCGTACTACTTCACTGCCCAAGCCAAACTCACATCCTACAGCTACGCCGGTACAGTCACCTTCGACTACTCCCCGCCCGACCAGGCTACGCTTAACGGAACGGCTACGCTGGAGAAACCAAGCCCGAACCCGGCCAAGCTGGAGGGCAGCAAGGTCGATGTGAAGATCAACGTCAAAGGCGAGCTGCTCGGTTACACAAATTCATCTAACATCGAAGAATGGGTGTTTTATGCCCGTGAAAAGGACGGTACAGCCAAGGCTGATATGAAGAAGGAATACAGCAAAGTGCTGACCGCATCCAAAAGCTTTGACTTTCAGATCCCGGCCAGCCGGGTGACCAGTGACAGCTTCAAGCAGGATTATGCGCTGACGGTGGTCATTCGATTCAAGAATCCGGTCATTACGAAGACCGGCACGATAACGTCCCTGGAGCAGAAAATGGAAGTCTCGGCCGGAGTGTACAAGAAGGACAATCCGGTCAGCTATCCATCCGTACCGAACAAGCCAACCAAGCCCGAGGGCAAGCCGCCGATTGCCCGCATCAGTGCACCCAAGTATGTTAAAGCGGGTTCAGACATGATGGTGTACGGTGGAGCTTCTTCCGATCCGGACGGATATATCACCGACTATGCCTGGGGAACTCCAGGAGCAGAGGGCGGGATTGAAAATGCGGCTAGAGGTTACGTCTGGTATACCCGGGATAAGGTCGGCCAGACATTCCCCATCTCCCTTACCGTTGTTGATAATGACGGGCTGATCGGGAGTACCAGCACCGAGGTAACGGTCATTGAACCAACCCCATCCGCCAGCCTGGAGATCACCGGGGCGCTGAAGCAGAACCGGAAAACCACGCTCACCAACAGCAGTACAAGTCCGGAACGGTTCCCGATCATCAAGTCCAAGACCCAGGTCACCATTAGCGCAGTCAGCGGCGGAACCCAAGCGGACATCAAGTACAGCGGCAGTCTGGCCGAGTTGGAGAGCAAGGATGTACTATTCCGCAAGCCAGGCAAATACAAAGCGACCATTCATGTAGAGAATACTGCCGGCTATGGTGCAGATGGGGATATCACGTTTGATATTGCACCGGATGAAGTCCCAAGTGTGTATTTTGACGTTGCCCAAAAAATGTACCGCGACCCGGAGAAGGGAAATAAAGCAATCTTCCAAGTCATGGATAGATCCTTCTCCACGGACAAGGACGTCCTGAACCGGCGGATCTGGGAATACCGGTATGACTCCAATAATAACGGTAATTTTACCGATGAGAAGTGGGAGATCTTCAGCAATGAAAATGAGATTGCTCCCAAACTGGAATTAAGCCAGGTGGGCAGATATGAGATCCGGCTGACAGTCTTTGAAGAGTTTGGCCAGCCGACCATAGAGGATTACGTGACGGAGGCGGACCGGCGGATTGCAGACTCATATACCGATCCGATCAGGCAAGCATTGGTGGAGCGGACAGTAGAAATCGATAACCGCGCACCAGAAGTCGATTGGGATTTGTAAGGGAGGCACGTAGACTATGAAGGGAATCCGTCTTTTTCAGAAAAGTATCATTTTGCTTATGGCCTATTTGCTGCTGATTCCCGCACTGCCTCAGCCAGTTGTCGAAGTGACGAGACTGGCCAGTACGGTGCAGGCGGCAGAGGACAATTTCATTTATTACCGGGATATTGTCTTTGAAGCCGGACGGGGGGGACACGGCAATCAGGATGACAGGGTTGTCATTGATTTCCCTGCCATCAAGGTCACCAATCTTAAATTTAATAAAACTACCAAAAGAATGACCTATGATATTGTTCCAGGCTCTAACTTGCATGTTACCTATAACACGGGGAGACGCGAATGGCAAGGATATACGGAACCAATGGAAATTGAAATGTGTAGTAGCGTGTATACCAAAGAGGCGTACCAGTATGAAAAATATAGGCAGGATGGTCGTGACGAATGGTGGAGCTGCAATGATCCTAGAACACCCGACTATTATGGTATGTACTATAATTGGTCAGCAGATTGGGGAAGATTATTTATAAATGCGGTGGCACCACCACCTCAAGGAGATTATTTTCCCGCCACTCTGGATATAGATATGTCCAACATACGAAGCTTAATGGCGAACACCTCTCCTAATGAATATGCACAAGGATATAACTATTATCAGCCAAGTGATTATACTCCAGGACTAGAGAAAGATCCGGAAATGCTCCGGTTTAGAGTGCTGGCTCGGACAAACACGTACTGGTGGTCACCGTACATGACTAGATTAGCGGAATTGATACCCAACTATGCTCCTAGCCTGTCCGTAGGAACAGCAAATGGGATTACCCTGGTTAATGCCGCCGGCCTAAGCGGAATCAATATTGAGGGGTATGTCAGTGATCCTGATAACGAGGATGTTACGGTAACAGCCGAGATTCCGAATGTCTTCTACAAGAAGACGGTGGTGCCTCAAGCCAAGCTGTCCAAAATATTTAATATCCCACTGGATGTCTTGCAAGACTCGATACCGCCAGGAACCTACACTGTGAACATCACGGCGTCCGACCCGTCGGGAATGACCGCAAAGGCTGCACTTACAATCAATGTCAGACAACAGATGAGGAACAAGTCGTTTGTCCTGGTCAATACACCGGTAGAAACAAGGACGAAATTCTCTGACTCAGAATGGGATCCTAAACGGGAAGAGCGATACCGGTTCGATCACGACCCGTACTTCTTTGATAATTCGATGGGTATTATTTGGGATTCCGGATTATGGCGGAATTCACCCTACACGACTTTCCCGTATAGCGGATCCTACGTGGCCACATTCCAGGGTCGCGACAATCCCAAGGATGATGACCGGTTTGATGTGTACCGCAAGTGGAGCCGGAATAACCTGTCTTCAATGACCTTCCATGTACACCGCAAGCCAATCGCGCTATTCAGTGCCAGGCTGTCAGGCGGATGGATGCAGATCACCGACAGCTCCTACGATTTGGATCATGTCACCGCCTCCAATAAAGGGATTATGGACTGGCAATGGCAATATAAGAAGACGGAGGGGCAAGTCTGGACGGATGGATATCCGCCGGGGCAGCTGCCAACGAATGACCAGTATGATATCCGGCTGAGAGTACGGGACATCGATGGTGAGAACGGGGTGGGTGTCTGGAGTGACTGGTCACAGCAAACGGTGGGAGCCGCAAGCAACCTGCCGCCGGTAGCTCTGTTTACTGTTGAGCCCAACATCGTATCGTACCGTAAGGCTACCACGATCACGGACAAGTCTTACGACCCTGACAATGATCCACTCGATGTGTACAGCTGGACAGTGATAAAAGATGGCTGGCAGCAGGTGTGGAGCCACTGGGGCGGGGCGGCCGTGCCGCCGAACATCGCAGCCTATGGCGTGGGGACGTATCAGCTGACCCTTCAGGTCCATGATAACCGCGGGCTATGGTCGCAGCCCTACAGCCAAACGGTACAAGTCCTGAATCACCCGCCGGCAGCCGCTTTCAATATGCCGGTGGAAGTGTACCGGGATACGGTCATTACCATGGACAATCTGACACCGGACCCGGATGAGGATGGCGATGGGCTAAGCTATGCCTGGAACGCCCGGATCAATAGCAGCCCTTATTATTATGCCGGCAGTAACCGAAACCAGGTGCTGACCATCCGGGACCTGATCGCGCGCAGCGGCATTTCACCACAGCAAGCCATTTCAGATGGCTGGGAAATGCGGCTGACTGCCTCGGACGGATTGCTTTCCTCGAATGCGACACGAACGTTCAAGGTCCTGAATCATGTCCCTACAGCCGCCATTAACGGGCCAGGGGCGGTGTATCAGTTTGATACGAAGCAGTATACATCGTCTGATTATGATGAAGATCCTTCGGATATTGCCAGTCTGCAATACTTTTGGAAGGTGACGGACAGCGATAGCACCACCAAGTTATATAAGACGCCAAGCATCGAAATCAATTTCCCGGAACCAGGGACGTACACTCTGGAACACTGGGCGGTGGACCAGATCGGAGCGAAGTCCAACATCGAGACGCTAAAAGTCAATGTAATCAAAAACGAAGCCCCGTCCATGACGCTCACTTCTCCTCCAGGTACAGCCGCGAGCCCTACGGTCCTGGATGCAGAGAAGCAGGGGGACCCGTTAATTCAGTGGACCTACTCTGACCCGGAGAGTGACCCTCAGGAAAAGTACAAGCTAGAATTTTTCACCATAAAAGGACTATTGGAGCAAACGGTAGAGAATACAGATAGCAGCGGCTTGATCCGCCAGTATCAAGTGCCCAACCTGACATTCAATCGCTTTGAGTACTTCACCGTATTGGGGCGGGCGTATTCCAAAGGCTCCTGGTCGGAGATCTCCAATGAAAAGATGTTCATCATCGACAATCCGCCGAAGCCTGGATTCACCTTAACTACGGATACTGGAAAAGATGCCGCTAAACAGCCCATCTACCGGACGGACGTTTTGAACATCACAAGCACAGCGACCGATACGGATATCCCGCAGGGGGACAGCATCAGCTACCAGTATTACTTGAAGCCGGCGGGAGGAACAGAGGCCCTTTTAAACACACAAAGCAGCTTCACCAAGCAGTTCACGACCAATGGAACCTTCGCTCTGCGGCAGGTAGTTACCGACTCATTAGGCCTTTACCGGGAACTAATTCAGAATATTACTGTAGTAAACCGGCTACCTGTGGTGAACATCACCTATCCTACAAGTACGGTGTTCAACAATCCGACCGTAGTGAGCACTCTTACGCCAGTCATCAAATGGGATTATCAGGATGAAGATGGGGACCAGCAGCAACGGTTTAAGGTTCGCCTCATCGACTCGACCAACGGTCAGGTGATTGGGTCTGGAGAGCAATACTCAAGCCATCATCAATGGCAGGTTCCGGCAGGCAGACTTGTTGAGAATGTAAAGTATGTTGTCGAAGTGGAGGCTTATGACGGTTTTGAATGGAGTAATGTGTCTCCAAGGAAATTCATGATGGTCAACCTGTTGTCTATCAAAGGGGCAGTTCAGCATACAGAGGCGTGGAACAGCAACCGTCAGGCTTATAATCTGAAGCAGAGCGGGGACCCGGAGACTCCGCGGGGGTATAATGTGTACTGGGCAGGCGAGAAGTTCGTGCTGAAGGGCACAGCGACCGGTCTGCCGGATACTGTTCAGGTCACCATGACCGGAGGGTACACTGCGCAGCTTAGTCCAACTGGCAGCGATAAGACGCTGTGGACCGGCGGGCTGTCTGATCCGTCCTTCGAGCATCTGGCGGATGGGCCGGTGAGCTTCACTTTTACTGCAACGAATGCGTACCACACCAAGACCGATACCGTTACAGTCACGATAGCGGGAGACTGGTCGGAGTATTATCAGAGCCACCGTATCAAATAAACTTCAAGGGCTGAGGGCAGCCGGTCAGACGACTCCCTCGGCCCGCTCTTCATTCAAATGCATTCTTGCAGCAACAGCGGCCGCCACAGAAGAATTGGTGTTATGTAGACTGGAGCTGAAGGCGGTTGTGCCATGGTTCCGGCGCATATAATAGGAAAGTTTGCCGCTGAAGATTTTGTGGGCGCACAGGGAGGAGGCGAAATCCTCCGGTGTGACGAAGCAGGAGGGCTTGGCTACCGGCTGTACCGCCGTTTCCTCCAGCACAGAGGCGACGAAATGGGAGCAGAAAAAAGCATTTTCCCGGTCGAACCGGATATTCAGCAGCACACCGATCAGGCCGAGCAGGTGATACTTATAACGCTCCTGATTCTGCATCATGCCCTGAACATGGTTATACATCTTCTCATACTGCTCTGCTGTTACTCTAAGCTGATAGATGGCACAGTCTGCGCTGCGGTAGAAGGGATGGATAAAGTTCTCATGGATGAGGCCGGCGATAAAAGGGTTGTGCACTTTTTTTCGTCCGAAGCTGTAGACTTCCCGCAGTTCATGGTCAAAGGCAATGGAGGCATGATTCAGCTCAGCCTTGGTGAACCACTTAATCAGTCCGCTGAAGGCAGTGCCTGTCCCGGTCAGTACAATATAAATATCTTTGTTTGCAGTCATCTTCCAATTTCCTTTCTCATGGAATTTATGGGATCATCCGGTTCCGCTTGCTGAGTTAATCTCATCTTACTGTATAAAACCGGCTTGCAAAACAAACTTTAGTCTTAAATAAAAACTAGACCTAAGGCTAAGTTCCCCGCTCTCCAGGCTTCCTGCAAAAACAATTGGAAATGCTTCCACTTCCGTGATACAATAATAGTCAAAATGACATTCTTGATTTGAGGAGGATTATTGTAATGACTGAACAAGCAAAAGATCAAGCCATTCATAAAGAAGAAAACTCCACGGTGGACAACCTGGCGATCACAACCATCCGTACGCTTGCCATCGATGCCATTGAAAAAGCAAACTCCGGACATCCGGGGATGCCGATGGGCTCCGCTCCAATGGGCTACCAGCTGTTCGCCAAGACAATGACGCATAACCCGGATCACCCGACGTGGATTAACCGTGACCGCTTCGTATTGTCTGCCGGACACGGCTCCATGCTGCTCTACAGCCTGCTGCACCTGAGCGGTTATGATCTTCCGATGGAAGAATTGAAGCAGTTCCGCCAATGGGGCAGCCTGACACCGGGACACCCGGAATTCGGCCACACCGCAGGTGTAGATGCGACAACCGGCCCGCTGGGACAGGGGATCGGGATGGCGGTAGGGATGGCAATGGCTGAAGCGCAGCTGGGTGCTACCTACAATAAAGGTGAACATAATGTGATTGACCACTATACGTACGCGATCTGCGGCGACGGTGACTTGATGGAAGGGATCTCTTCGGAATCCGCTTCGCTGGCCGGTCACCTGAAGCTCGGCAAGCTGATTGTAATGTACGATTCCAATGATATCTCCCTGGACGGCAAGCTGAATCTGGCGTTCTCCGAGAATGTGGCCAAGCGCTTTGAAGCTTACGGCTGGCAGGTGCTGCGCGTTGAAGACGGTAATGATCTTCCGGCACTGGCTAAGGCTCTGGAGGAAGCACAAGCAGACACCAGCAAGCCGACACTGATCGAAGTGAAGACTGTTATCGGCTACGGCAGCCCGAACAAGCAGGGTAAAGGCGGCCACGGCGGTACTCACGGCTCCCCGCTGGGTGCTGATGAAACGAAGCTGACGAAGGAATATTACAAATGGGTATATGAAGAGGATTTCTATGTACCGGATGAAGTCCGCGCCAGCTTCGCTGAAGTGAAAGCGAAAGGGATCGCTGCCAACAAAGCCTGGGATGAGAAATTCGCTGCTTACAAAAAAGCCTACCCAGAGCTGGCTGCCCAGCTCGAAACCGCACTGAACGGCGAGCTTCCTTCCGGCTGGGATGCTAATCTGCCATTTTACAAAGCAGAAGACAAAGCAGTGTCCACCCGTGTGGCTTCCGGTAATGCACTGAACGGCTTGACTGCCGGTGTTCCTCAGCTGGTAGGGGGGTCTGCTGACCTGGAGAGCTCGACTATGACTCACCTGAACGGTCTGGCCCAGTTCACCCCTGATTCTTATGACGGCCGCAATATTTACTTCGGTGTCCGTGAATTCGGTATGGCGGCTGCCATGAACGGGATTGCCCTGCACAGCGGTCTGAAGGTATTCGGCGGTACATTCTTCGTATTCACTGACTACCTGCGTCCGGCGGTCCGTCTGGCTTCGATCATGAAGCTTCCGGTGACTTACGTGCTGACCCACGACAGTATTGCTGTCGGTGAAGACGGTCCTACGCATGAGCCGATTGAACAGCTCGCTTCCCTGCGCATTATTCCAGGCCTGACAGTTATCCGTCCGGCAGATGCCAACGAGACTTCTGCTGCCTGGGCTTACGCTATGGAGAACACCTCGAATCCGGTAGCGCTGGTGCTGACCCGCCAGAACCTGCCGATCCTGGCAGGAACCGTGGAAGGTGTGCGCGATAACATTAAGCGCGGCGGTTATGTAATCTCTGACGCCAAGAACGGTACACCGCAGGCTCAGATTATCGCTACCGGCTCTGAAGTTCAGCTCGCGGTTAAGGCGCAGGCTGCACTTGCTGAAGAAGGCATCGATGTCCGTGTCATCAGCCTGCCAAGCTGGGATCTGTTCGAGAAGCAGGACAAGGCTTACCGCGATTCCGTCATCCTGCCTGAGGTGAAGGCCCGCCTGGCGATTGAAATGGCGCAGACCTTCGGCTGGGAACGTTATACCGGCGATCAGGGCGATATTCTGGGAATCACTACGTTCGGCGCTTCCGCCCCTGGCGACACCGTAATCAGAGAATATGGCTTCACTGTAGAAAATGTAGTCAAGCGCGTTAAAGCGCTGCTATAATAGACTGATCGACGAACAAAGGGGAGAATAAGTAATGAGTCAGTTCACCAACGCAACCGTGCAAAAAGCAGCAAACATCTATTACGATGGAAAAGTAACCAGCCGTACCGTTATTTTGGAGGACGGCACAAAGGTGACACTGGGCATTATGCTGCCTGGAGTGTACGAGTTCGGCACAGACGGCCCGGAGACGATGGAGATTCTCTCCGGCAAGCTCAAGGTGCTGCTGCCCGGCACTGAGGTATGGAAGGACATTGATGGAGCTGATACCTTCCATGTTCCCGGCAACTCCAAGTTTGCGCTGGAGGTCTTCGCATTAACTGATTATTGCTGTTCTTACCCGAAGCTGTAATGTAACAAGGTTATAGCAATGCAAATATCCCGTCAGCCTGTGCTGACGGGATATTTTTGCATCACCTGATAAGTGAACCGGACTCAGCTTCCGGTGCTCTTGTAATGCCTTACGCCTATGCGCCAGACCAGCAGGGAGGCTGCGAGGAATCCGGCTCCGGCGGGAAGGGAGAGGAAGCCCAGCCACCGGGGATAATCCCAGCCGCACACGGTGGCCGCCGGATAGAAGCTGATGAACAGCATCGGGAGTATGAAGCTGAACACGGATTTCAGGACCCGCGGCATGTACGGCTCCGGGCAGCGGGTGATCTGGTAGCTGGCATTGGTGAGCAGATAGATCCAGTCCAGCCCTTTGATGGTGAAGAAAGCAAGCCCGGAGGTCAGCACGAATACTCCACAGTACATCAGGCAGCCTCCGGCCAGCGCCATTGCCAGAATGCCGAGCCTGCCGGGCGTTAGGGGGACGCCTAGCTGTCCCAGCGCCCAGCCCGCCGCACAGATCCCGGTAACCGGCCGCACCAGCCGGTGCAGGTGGAATCTGGAGGCGGCGACCTGGACGAACAGGGACCGCGGGCGGAGCAGCAGCCGGTCGAAATCGCCGGAGCGCAGCAGATGCCACGGAAAATAATCAAAGCCGCGGCATAGACTCTCGGCGAGTCCGAAGGACGCTACAGCCAGCGAGTAGACCAGAATGATATGGGCGACAGTCCATTCACCGATATTGCCGAAGCGGGAGAACAGCAGGACGGTGGCTATGGGATCTGAGACCACCACGGTCAGCACCTGAATCAGCATCAGCCACCAGCCCTTATATTCCAGACCGGACAGCAGATGCATCCGTATATATTTGCAGTAGATTTTACCTTCAGCAAGCATTTGTTGATCTCACCCTCCCTGGACGATAATGCTGTGCAGTCTGCGTTGCATGATGAACCGGCCCGCTGCGATGAAGATGAGGCTCCAGAGGAGCTGTAAGCCGATGCCTGGAAGTGCGGCGGCAGGAGCCACGCTTCCTATATAGAGCTGCAGGGGGATGTCGGCGAATCCGCCAAACGGCTGCAGGTACAGGAAGGTCTGCATGGATTCCGGCCAGAGCCTCAGGGGAAGATAGGTGCCGGACAACACCCCGCTCACCAGCAGCAGCATATAGGTCGGCCCGTCACCCCACGTAATGTTCAGACGGATCGCGGTCACCAGCATGGCGAAGGACGAGCACAGCACAAACGCCATAACCACCGACAGCAGAAAACAGAACAGTGCCGGCAGGGAGGCCGGCCCGCCCAGGGCATAACCGGCAGGCATCAGCAGACCAATGAGCACGGTGGACAGTCCCCGCATCCAACTGGTGCCTAGCTTACCGGCCGAGCTTTTGACGAACCAGTGGGTGTACAGGTTCATAGGGCGGCATAGCTCGATACCGACGTCGCCGTTGTTGATTTTGCCCATAATCTCGCTGTCGATGTTCATACTCTGGAGCACAAACAGTCCCTGGGCCAGCCAGACATAGGATATGGCCTGCGGAAGGCTGAGCCCGTTATTGTTCCAGGAGCCGTTCTCGCTGTATGTATAGAACACGGTGAACAGCACACATTCTATAAGCGCCCAGAACACACCGACCATTGTACCTGATATGGCGGATACGCGGTATTGAAGCCCTTCGGCCATTCGAATCCGGAAGAGGGAGCGGCAGGCCCGGCATGTATTTCTAAAGTTCATCGTGCACCTCCTGGTAGGCTGATGGGCTTAACCCAAAGCCAAGTCATTGTACATAGCCGCAATCATCGCATCCGTATTCACTTTCATAACGACCTCTGGAGCATACCTCTTCTGCAGGCCCGAGAGCTGTCCGTCATAGAGCAGTTGGCCGTGCCCGATCACCATGACCCGCTGGCATAATGCCTCAATGTCATCCATATCATGAGTGGTCAGCAGCATCGTAATCCCGTGCTTCCGGTTCTCCTCCTTCAGGAAATTGCGCAGCGCCAGCTTGGATACCGCATCGAGTCCGATGGTCGGCTCATCCAGAAAAAGAAGCTTCGGCCGGTGCAGCAGCGCCGCCACCAGTTCACATCGCATCCGCTGCCCGAGCGACAGCTGTCTTACCGGCGTCCTTAAGAGCGCTTCCACACCAAGCGTTGCCGATAACTCCGATAGTCTTAATCTGTAGTCGCCTGGGGGAATGGCATAGATATCCTTCAGTACGTCAAAAGAGTCAGCCACCGGCACATCCCACCATAGCTGTGAACGCTGGCCAAACACGACGCCGATCTTGGAGACATGCTCTACACGGTGCTTCCACGGAACCTTACCCAGGATGGTGCATTCTCCGCTGTCCGGTGTCAGGATGCCGCTCATCACCTTGACGGAGGTGGATTTGCCGGCACCGTTCGGGCCAATGTAACCTACCAGTTCACCCTCCTCAATATCAAAGCTGATGCCTCCGAGTGCATCCACCCGGGTAACATTCCGCATAAACGCGCCTCTCAGCAGCCCCCATTTTCCTTCGGGCCGTTTGTACACCCTGAAGCTTTTGCGGATCTCTCTCAGTCTGATTTGCATGTCAGTCGCCTCCTTCGTGCAGAAGATCATATCATCAGGGGAGGCGTGGGCGACAGCAGCACCAGGAGGCTTCTTGATCCTTGCTGCCAGGCTGGCGGGGGGGGGAATCATTTATTTTCTTCGTTTTCCATAAAAATGCTTGTTATGTTGACATTTCTGTGCTATATTAATTTTATAGTTAACGCAAGGAAATCATATGTTTTTTTGTATACGTACTGTAAAATAATCTTCTATTACCGGTGATGAAATCACCGGTATTTTTGCGTTCTCACCCTAATTAGACATCCATGCGTATGAATGCAAAGAAAGGTGCCCTGGAATTCCAGGGCACCTTATCTATGGTTGCGGGCAGAGTGTATGCGAAAAACCGAACATAATCGAATTAAGGATATCTATGCTACACTTCGTTAATCTGGACGTATCCGCTCATACTCCCAGATGCTCTGGCTGCTCTCGGCATCATAGATCTCTCCGGTACGGACGAAGCCGTGCTTCTCATAGAAGTGATGATTCCGGACGGCCCACGAAGGGGTGTCCAGCGTCCAGCGCTTGGCCGCAGGGTATTTGGCCAATAAGAAGTGCATCGCTTCATGCCCAAAGCCTTGATTCTGGTAGAGCGGATCGATGAAGATGCGGCCGAGATGGCATTCTTCTTCTGAGGGCGACGGGAAAATGATCATTCCCCCGATAATCTTCCCATTATCCAGAAGCTTGTAATAATGGCCTTGCTGCATTTGCTCCGCCTGCCAGGACACCGAATCATAACCCGGAGGGCCGTCCTCATCTTTATTCTGATAACGGCGGGCATCGTCATTGAAGGTTCTTTTCTGTACGTCTGCCAACACGGCAGCATCCTGTGGCTCGGCGAATTCAAAGGTCAGCATTGAAATTTCCTCCCCTGTTTACATTAGTGTGTAACACCATAGTAAACAGATTCTGAAAAAATTGCCGTTACATTAGTTACCTTCGCCGATTTTCTTGCCGATCCAATCCTCGTAGGTCTTGACTACAGCGGACAGATCCTCGTCGCCGTAGCCGTGATTGAAGCCGGCCTGGAACAGGCTTTTGGCTACGCCCAGCATAGGCGCAGGGACGCCGGTGGCATCGCTGAGCGAGGAGGCCAGCTTAAGATCCTTGAGCATCAGCGCAAGGGAGAACTGGTTGCTGAAGTCGCTGTCGATAATCTTCTGGCCCTTCAGCTCGGCCTGTTTGCTGCCGGCTGATCCGTTCTTCACCAGCTCAAGGAACTTGTCGGCGGGAACGCCGGACTTCACTGCGATCGAGAAGCCTTCCGCGAGCGCGGCATTATGAATGCCGACCATGGCATTGTGAGCCAGCTTGGCAACAGCGCCGCTGCCGTTCCCGCCCATATGCAGCAGCAGTCTGCCCATAGAGTCGAAGAGGTCACGGTGCTGTTCAATCACCTCGGCATGACCGCCGACCATGAAGACCAGGGTGCCGTCAATCGCCGCCGGCTTGCTGCCGGTTACCGGCGCATCAAGGAAGCTGCTGCCCCTCGCTTCAATGGCAGCGGCCAGCTCCTTGGCCAAGCCGGGGGAGATGGTGCTGGAATCGATGACGGTAACGCCCGGCTGGAGGACAGCAAGGATGCCGTTATCACCGTAGAACACCTCACGGATCGAATCGTCATTGCTGATCATGGTAATAATAACATCCTTGCCTGCAGCGGCCGCCTGCGGAGTTGCAGCAGTCTTCGCGCCTTCCTGCTCCAGCGGCTTACACTTGTCTGCTGTGCGGTTGTACACGGTAACGTCAAAGCCGCTGCGCAGCAGGTTAGAGGCCATTGGCGCGCCCATTGTTCCGAGTCCGATAAAGCCGATTTGCTTCATTTCATTTGTCCACCTTTGCTCTTTGGAATCGTGCTATAGTAACCAAGTTTGTCTTTCATTCTAACAGATGGTTCCGGCCGCTTCCACAGCTCTGGACTGAACAATTGCAGGGCGTATCGGGTAACCGTTTCCATGTGATGAATCTTAACATGTGCTTCAGGCGGGGATGTGCCCTAAGACCTTGCCAGTCAAGGGAAATTAAAGTATCCTAGAGTATAATGTTGCATCAAACGGTGTCAAATCTAAAGAGATACACAGGAGGCTACCATTACCGATGTCCAAGAAGATTAAGTTTGACTACACCAAAGCCCTTTCCTTCTTCAGCCAGACCGAGATTGACTACTTCGCCGCTCCGGTGAAGCTGGCCCACGAGCAGCTGCATAACAAGAGCGGAGCCGGCTCCGATTACCTGGGCTGGATTGATCTCCCGACAGCGTATGACAAGGAAGAATTCGCCCGCATCCAGCAGGCGGCCAAGAAGATTCAGAATGATTCCGAGGTGCTGATCGTTATCGGCATCGGCGGCTCCTACCTGGGAGCACGGGCTGCGATTGAAGCACTGTCGCACTCCTTCTACAACAACCTGTCCAAAGACAAGCGCAAGACGCCTGAGATTTATTTTGCCGGCAACAACATCAGCTCGACCTACATCACGCACCTGCTTGATCTGGTAGAAGGCAAGGACTTCTCCGTGAACGTCATCTCCAAATCCGGTACGACGACTGAACCGGCGATTGCCTTCCGTATCTTCCGCGCAGCGCTGGAGAAGAAGTACGGCAAGGAAGAAGCCCGCAAGCGTATCTACGCAACTACAGACAAGGAGAAGGGCGCACTCAAGAAGCTGGCCAATGAAGAAGGCTATGAGTCGTTCATCATCCCGGATGATGTAGGCGGACGTTATTCCGTACTGACACCGGTAGGCCTCCTGCCGATTGCTGTTGCCGGAATTAACATTGAAGAAATGATGCAGGGAGCGGCTGCCGCAGCCGATGACTTCAACAACCCTGATGTAGCGACCAATGAGAGCTACCAATATGCAGCAGTGCGCAACGCGCTCTACCGCAAAGGCAAGACTAC
The DNA here is from genome assembly GCF_037977055.1 of Paenibacillus sp. FSL K6-1096. NCBI lineage: Bacteria > Bacillati > Bacillota > Bacilli > Caryophanales > Paenibacillaceae > Paenibacillus > Paenibacillus sp. FSL K6-1096. Next base: position 5,130,201 of record NZ_CP150274.1, read on the forward strand.
TGAGATTCTCGTGAACTACGAGCCTTCCCTGCACTTCGTCTCCGAATGGTGGAAGCAGCTCTACGGCGAGAGCGAAGGCAAGGACTTCAAGGGGATCTATCCTTCCTCCGTTGACTTCTCGACAGACCTGCACTCCATGGGGCAGTTCATTCAAGAGGGGAACCGCAATATCTTCGAGACCGTTATTCAGGTTGAGAATGTGCAGCACCATGTAACCATCGAGAATGATCCGGATGATCTGGACGGCCTCAACTTCCTGACCGGGCAGACGATGGATTTTGTTAACAAGAAGGCGTTCCAGGGCACAATGCTGGCGCACACCGACGGACAGGTGCCGAACCTGATTGTGACGATTCCTGACCAGACACCGTATACCTTCGGCTATCTGGTGTACTTCTTCGAGAAAGCCTGCGGCATCAGCGGATACCTGCTGGGCGTGAATCCATTTGACCAGCCGGGCGTTGAAGCGTACAAGAAGAATATGTTCGCATTGCTGGGCAAGCCGGGCTACGAGAAGGAGAAGGCTGAGCTGGAAGCCAGACTGACCGAGTAGTACCTGCTTTTACGCAGATTTTCTCAACCTAACTTTAGTCATCAGGAGCAGTCCATAGGTAGCCATTACCGGGGCTGCTCCTAGATATATATCAAGTCATCACTTGTATATTAAGGAATGGACAACAGATGCTGGAACAATACCGTACGGTGCGTGCTCCCGGCTCGCGGGAGGTCGTCATCCGTAAATCACGCTTCATCGGGCATGTCATGCCGGTGGAGAACGAAGAGGAAGCACTGCAGTTTATCGATACCATCAAGAAGCAGCACTGGAATGCTACACATAACTGTTCTGCTTATATGATTGGTGAGAGGGATGAGATCCAGAGACAGTCTGACGACGGGGAACCGGGTGGAACGGCCGGGAAACCGATTTTGGAGGTAATCCGCAGCCAACAGGTGAAGAATGTCGCTATTGTCGTTACCCGTTATTTCGGAGGCATTATGCTGGGCGCAGGCGGACTGATCCGGGCCTATACTGACGGTGCTGTGCTGGCGCTGGAAGCCGGAGAGGTCATCACACGCGTGCTGAGACGGGAGGTATTCGTGGAAATCGAGTACACCTGGCTGGGCAAGGTGGAGAATGCGCTGCGGGGCAGGAATATCCAGACAGGGGAGACTTTGTTCACGGATAAAGTTACACTGCTGTGTCTTCCGCGCAATGATGAAGGTGACGCATTTATCGCATGGATAACCGATCTTACCGGGGGGCAAGCCCGGGTTACAGAAGGGCGGCGGCTTTACTACAGCGAAGGGGAATAAGCGATGGCAAGAAGAGCAGTGGAACAGGAGTTGTCGAGAGAGAGAATATTGGAGGCGGCGAGGCATCTTTTCATCACCAAAGGGTACCGTGCCATTTCGATGCGCAGTATTGGCCAGCACCTGGGGTATAGCCACGGCTCTTTATATTACCATTTCAAAGAGAAGGCTGAACTATTCTACGCAATCGTTGTCGAGGATTTCAATTATGTGGCCTCCCTGCTGAATGAAGCCATGGAAGCTCCGCCGGTAGAAGGCATGACCCGGGTGGAGCAGCTGATGATGGAGTTCATCCGGTTCGGGCTAGACCATCCGTATCAGTATGAGATTATGTTCATGATCCGTGACGAAGAGCTGCTGGCGTATTGCCGGGCAGAACAGGGCCGATGTTTCGAGTTATTTGCTAGTATTGTCCGCCGCCATATGAAGGAAGAGGGATATGTGTCCGAGGATTGGCAGAGTGTGCCACTGACCTTGTTCCTGTCCGCTCACGGCTTTATTTCTTATTATATTCAGGATAAGGTGCATTTTGAGGATGTGAAGCAAGCGGCGATTACCCATGTCAAGGTATTAAGCCGCAGCCTGTAGGAAGCCGTTTTTTTATTGCTTTGCACTTTAGAGCGTTGCATTGGTATAACATTGCCTGGTGAAAGTGTTATAGAAGCTATAAATAATATAGAGAGCAGCCCCGCCGGTAACGCCGGGGCTGCTCTTCTTATATTTTGGGGTATTTTAGCCTTCCACGATTTTGAGATAATACTGGCGGTGCCTGGGGCCGTCGAATTCACAGAAATAGATCCCCTGCCAGCGGCCCAGCAGGACTGCACCTTCATGGATGATGAGGGTCTGCGAGGGACCGGCCGTAATCGACTTCAGGTGGCTGGCGGTATTGCCTTCAGCATGGCGGTATTTGGGATGCTCCCACGGAAAAACCTCGTCAAGCCGCATGATCACATCATGCTTCACATCAGGATCGGCATTCTCATTGATCGCGATTCCGGCTGTCGTGTGTGGACAGTAGACGGTGATGATACCGTTTTGCACTCCGCTTTTCTTCACATAGGCTTGGACTTCCCGCGTAATATCGCGTAATTCATCCCGTTTGCTGGTGCTAATCTCCATCGTATGCAGCTTCATGAAATCCTCTCCTTATTGGACCAAAGTGTTTGTTACTTATACTTTTACCCAAACGCTATAAAAGTAATTGACGGATTCAGGCAGTGTTTGGTAAAGTAATGATAACTTAAAACCAAGTATATTAATAGGAATAATCAAACCTTAAAGGCAAGTATGCCGACCGGACATCCGGAGGTGGGGGGCTTATCCATTGAATTCACTGATCAGGCACAAGGGCTGGACTTGGGGGTTTCGCACAACGATTCTACTGTACTTCGTAGTGCTGATTGTATTACCCATACTCGGCGTCTATTACAATTCATTCTCGCTGGGCCTTAGAAGCTTCACCGAGAGCATACTTGATCCGATTGCCTGGAAGTCGGTCCTGTTAACGCTCAAGCTGGCTGTCATTGCTGCATTTATTAATGTGGTGCTTGGAACGATGACCGCCTGGGTGCTTATCCGCTACAAATTCCCGGGAAGGGCGCTGCTGAACAGTCTGGTGGATCTCCCGTTTGCGCTGCCGACTGCGGTTGGAGGACTCATGATTCTGCTGCTGCTCGGGCCGGGAAGCCTGATTGGGGGCCTTGCGGAGTCGCTGGGCTTCGAGATTGTGTTCCATCAGCCGGCGATTGTGATTGCGATGGTGTTCGTCACGTTCCCCTTCGTAATCCGGGCGGTGCAGCCGCTGCTGGAGGAGCTGGATGCTTCTGAAGAAGAGGCGGCGTATACGATGGGGGCGCGGCCTGTCCGGGTGTTCCTGCAGGTTATCCTTCCTTCGATGCTGCCCGGTATGATTAGCGGCGGGATGCTGGCCTTCTCGCGGGCGCTGGCCGAATTCGGTGCAGTAGTTCTGGTAGCTGGCAATATTCCGGGGCGTACGCTGGTGTCGTCGGTGTTCATCTTCGGAGAGGTAGAGAGCGACAATCCGGTGGGGGCCGCTGCGGTGTCGATTCTTCTGCTGACCTTATCCTTCGCGATTCTCTGGCTGATCAGCCTGGTGCAGATGCGGGGGAGAAGAGCATGAGAAGAGTGTGGATCGGACTGACTTATCTTGTCTTTATCCTGCTGATTGCCGCCCCCTTAGGCAAAATGATTACAGGCGCCTTCAGCCAGGGCTGGAGCGGCTTCTGGAATGCGCTGACCCGGCCTGAAGCGCTGCATGCGCTGATGATGACCGGACTTGTTGTGATCGTAGTGACGCTGCTGAACACGCTGTTCGGCATTATGATGGCCTTGTATCTGGTTCGGGCGAACTGGCTGGGGCGGCGTCTGCGCGGCCTGCTGAACAGCATTGTGGATCTGCCTTATGCGGTCTCGCCGGTCATCGGCGGTCTGATGATCGTGCTGCTGCTGGGGCCGGACAGTGCGCTTGGGGGATTGTTTGAACAGATTGGCGTCAAAATTGTCTATGCGCTGCCGGGAATGGTCATTGCCACCCTGTTCGTGACCTTCCCGCTGATGGTGCGCGAGGTAATGCCGGTGCTGCAGGAGATCGGCTCCCAGCAGGAAGAGGCGGCGTCCACACTTGGCGCCTATGGCTGGACCACCTTCTGGAAGGTGACCTGGCCGTCTATCCGCTGGGCCGTCATCTACGGGGTGATTCTGACCGTTGCCCGCTCGCTGGGTGAATTCGGTGCGGTGCTTGTCGTATCCGGCAACATTATGAACCGGACCCAGACGGCTACCACGCTGGTGTATCAGGATGTTGAGAATTTCAATGTTACGGCTGCAGGCGGCATAGCGCTGGTGCTGGCCGCATTCTCCGCAGGACTGCTGCTGCTTATGGAATGGAGCAAGAGAAGAAAGGGAGGGCACTAATTATGCATGTAGAGGTCCGGGGACTCGATAAGCATTTTGGAGATTTCCATGCCGTGAAGGACGTTCATTTCGGAATTACCAAAGGCCATCTGATCGGGCTGCTCGGCCCGAGCGGCGGCGGCAAAACCTCCATTCTGCGCATGCTGGCGGGCCTGGAGACGCCGGACAGCGGGGAGATTATTTTTCATGGCCAGGCGGTGAACCATCTTCCGCCGCAGGAGCGCGGGATCGGCTTCGTGTTCCAGAACTATGCGCTGTTCAAGCACATGACAGTGTTCGAGAACATCGCCTTCGGGCTGAAGGTGAAGAAGGCGAACAAGGCGTTCATCCGTGACCGCGTCGCCGAGCTGGTCGAGCTGACCGGGCTGAAGGGCTTCGAGAAGCGCTATCCGCATCAGCTCTCGGGCGGACAGCGCCAGCGGGTGGCCTTCGCCCGGGCGCTGGCTCCGGAGCCGCAGCTGCTGCTGCTGGATGAGCCGTTCGCGGCGATTGATGCGAAGATCCGTCAGGAGCTGCGTTCCTGGCTGAGGGAGCTGATCGAACGGGTTGGCATTACCTCGATCTTCGTCACCCATGACCAGGATGAGGCGATTGAAGTGGCGGATGAGATCATGATTATCAATCAAGGCCGTCTGGAGCAGAAGGGGACACCTTGGGATATTTACAAGGAGCCGAAGACGCCGTTCGTGGCGACCTTTATTGGTGAGTCTACGCTGATTGAGAGTGCCTCCGAGCTGAAGGGCTTCAAGGGAGCGGGCGGCGGCAAGCCGACGAAGGCGCTGATCCGGCCTGAGTATATCGAGGTAGGCCAGTTGCATGAATTCAAAATGGCTTCGGCGACGGAGCGGGGCATCGTGAAGCATCTGCATTTCCGCGGCAGCGAATGGCTGGTGGAGGTGGAAGTGAACGGGCATAAGCTGGTCACCTACCGTTCGCTGGAGAAGGAGACCCTGACGCCGGGACAGGAAATCTCAGTGCTCGTGCACCGCGCTTACCTGTTCAATGAAGAGCGGAGCTGGATTCAGGAGAATGGGCTGAAGGAAGACCCGATGCCGGTATTTATCTAAAAATAACAGGTAGGATGTGTCGCCGCTATGAGGCTTATCAGAGGGAGCAGACAACTGCACACATGGCTGGCCGTCCTGATGCTGACGGTATTCACGCTGACCGCCGCCGGCTGCACGGATGAGCGGGCAGACTCAGCCGCCCCTGCGGCGCAGAAGGGGGACCTGACCCTGGTCATTGGCGCTTACAGCGTAGCCAAGGATGCCATGGGCGAGATTCTGCCATTATTCGCGGAGAAATGGCGGGCGGAGACTGGTCAGACCCTCGTCTTCCAGCAGTCGTATGAGGCCTCCGGCACCCAGGCGCGGGCGATCGCGGGCGGCTTCGAGGCCGATGTGACCCTGCTGGCGATGGAGGGAGATGTGGAGAAGCTGGTCAAGGCCGGGCTGGTCGGGAAGGACTGGAAGCAGCACGGCGAGGCCGGAATGGTTACACGGTCGGTCGTGGCGCTGGGCACCCGGGAGGGCAATCCGAAGGGGATTCATGATTTCGCCGATCTGGCGAAGCCTGGCGTGAAGGTGCTCTATCCTAATCCGAAGACCTCCGGCGGAGCCCAGTGGGACATTAATGCCATCTACGGGGCCGGTCTGAAGCGGTCCGAGGAGCAGGAGGGGAAGAAGGACCCTGCGGCAGCTAAGGCTTTTCTGGAGAGCATCCATGCTAATATCGAATCTCTGGACAAAAGCGGGCGCGCCTCCATGGCCGCCTTCGAGTACGGGGTGGGCGATGTCATCGTTACGTATGAGAACGAGCTGCTGGCGCGGATTGCCCAGGGCGTGAAGTACGAGGTGGTCATCCCCCGGGATACCATTCTCATTGAGAATCCGGCGGCGGTGGTGGACAAATATGCGGATGAGCATGGCACCCGGGCGGCAGCGGAGGCGCTGGTGGATTATCTGACGACGCCTGAGGCGCAGGAGATTTTCGCCAAATTCGGCTTCCGTCCGGTGAACCAGCAGGTCTATGCGGAGCATAAGGACCGGTATCCGGTGCCTGCGGGATTGTTCGATATCGGCTACCTTGGCGGCTGGGAGGAGGTCCGGACGACGCTCTATGCCAAGCGCGGCATCTGGTATCAGGTGCTGGCCGGAATCTGAGCGGGATTTGCGTCAAAACAGGAGAGCTGTTCTGCGGCCGGGTGGGGCTGGAGGGCGGCTCTTTATTCTTGTGCGGCCTTAGGATGCAATGGTGCGGCTGCTGTACTATAATATACGGGTTGAACGATTCTGGCCAAGTGGAAACGGCTATGTCGTCCTTTTAAGGACGGCACCCGTTTCAGCGAGAAATATAAGGATAAGTTATCGTGTGGAACATATAAATTCTTATATTTAAAATAGACGGTGCTTGGAGGGCAGGCTTATGGATACATTAGTGTTTCTGGGGACGGGGGATGCCATGGGTGTACCCCGTGTGTACTGTGACTGTGAGACCTGTACGGAAGCGAGAACGACCGGGCGCAATAACCGCCTGCGTTCCTCGGTGCTGATCGATAACGGCAGCGGATTCCTGGCGGTTGACTGCGGGCCGGACTGGCGGCGGCAGATGGAGCTGCTGGGGCTGCGTAAGATGCAGCGTCTGCTGGTCACCCATGCCCACTTCGACCATATCGGCGGGCTGCCGGAATGGGCCGACAGCTGCCGCTGGATGGGCTTCCGGGGCGAGCTGTATGCTCCGGCGGAGGTCATCCCGGTCATTCAGCGGCAATACCCGTGGCTGACCGGACATATCGACATGATTCCCTGCGATGACGGGGTCACACTGGACGGCTGGCAGATTACAACGTGGCGGGTGAACCACGGCAAAAACGGGTATTCCTATGCCTACCGGCTGGATAAGGAGGACTATGCCTGGGTGTATTGCCCGGACTCGATCTCGCTGACGCCGGAGGAGCTTAAGCCGATGCACGGGGCGGACCTGCTGGTGCTGGGGACCAGCTTTTATTACGAAGCCGCTGAACTGTCCACCCGCTCTGTGTACGATATGACCGAAGCCGCCGACGTCCTGGAGACCGTCCAGCCGCACCGGGCCATCTACACGCATATGTCGCATGATGTAAATCTGGCGAAGGATTATATTCTGCCGGAGAAGGTTACGCTTGCCGTTACCGGCATGAAGGTTCCACTGTGCCGGGAGGAATCCTGAACAGGGGACGGGCAGCATCAGGGACAACAAACAGGAGCTTTCTGAAGAGTCAGGTTGTACTGACTTTTTGGAAAGCTCCTTCTCGTTGTTTAGGTAATTATGAATTTCTTTTGTTGGGATGGGCTCCATGCTTCACAGCCAGTAACAGTTATAGAGAAATCCTGCAAGAAGTACAACAATTCTGTCCCGTAGAAGCGGTCTATGCTGAAATCCTGCACAAACTGCAACAAAACACAGGCTAACTTGCTCTCCGCGCCGGAATTTGTGCAATTAATGCAACAATGTACTTGCATCCAGTCATAGATGTGGAGGAATCCTGCAAAAAGTGCAACAATTCTCTCTACAAGCGACCGGTGAGAGAAGACATTCTCTTTAATGATTCGCAGAGTGACTTTGTTGCTGAATGTATGTGAAAAACAGTATACATTGAGTTCGCAAGCACGCATCCGGCCTGAATGTATGTGAAAAACAGCATACGTTGTGCTCGCAAGCAGGCATCCGGCCTGAATGCATGTGGAAAACAGTATACATTGTGCTCGCAAGCAGGCACCCGGCCTGAATGTATGTGAAAAACAGCATACGTTGTGTTAGCGCAAATTCGCTTATCGCAGCGAGTTGCCCACAAAATAATCACCCCGCTCGATTTCAGCCAGCAGACCGCGCTCCTGCGGGTTCCAGCCGTAACGTTCACGGGTCAACGCTGAAGACACAGGATTGTCGGTTGCAGCAAACGGGCCCAGCCAGCCGAAATATTTGCCCGCTTCTCCGTGAACGATCTGCTTAGAGGGAATGTTCGCCTGCCGGGCAATCGCTTCCGCAATCTGCCTGAAAGGTATTCCTTCTTCCCCGACCGCATGAAGCCGCGAACCTGAAGGGGCCTGCTCTACGGCCAGCCTGAACAGACGCGCTGCGTCCAGCCGGTGCACGGCAGGCCAACGATTGGTGCCTTGCCCGATATAGGCGGCGGCTCCCTTGGACCTTGCGGCCCGGATCAGGCTGGGCAACAGGCCGCCCCGGTCACCTGTGCCGTATACGATCGGCGGCAGGCGCACCAGCGATGCCCGGACGCCGGAACCGGCAAGCGCGAGCACAGCCTTCTCCGACGCCACGCGTCCTCCTCCGATGGACGAGGCGTCTCCCGCATCCTCCTCAGTCGCCAGCCTTCCGGGAGTGAGCGTCATGGTGGGGATCGCAATTACAAGCGCACCAGACCGCTCTGACAGCCCGGCTCCCAAAGCCTGAATGGCGCGGCAATCCGTGCCGACCGCCGCCGCCATGAAACGGGCCGCCGCCCGGGCCGGACTTCCGCCCAGCATAATCCGCAGTTTCGCTGGCAAGCCGGCATGGGAAAACTTATGATAAAAAGCTGTATGCACAACAGCATCGGCCCCTGCCGCTTCCCGGCGTAAAAGCTCCGTATTCTCAATAGAGCCGCGAACGGCTCTCGTTCCGTTAGCTTCCAGCCGCCCCGCCGCTTCCTTCGAGCGTACCAGCCCGGAGACTTGGTGTCCGCCCTCAAGCAGTTCCCGAACCACTGCCGACCCGATAAAGCCGCTTGCTCCTGTTACAAAAATCCGCATTCCGGTGTCCTCCTCAAGAAATCAAGCCTTTATTCAGCAGCTTGTTCCGGCAATCATTTCCGATTCGCCAGCCTGCGGCTTCGGATACGATTCAGTATAGACGGATCGCTGCCGGAACGTTTGACCGTTCCGCTTGATTTTTTGCCCGATTCAACGGAAAAACACCCGTATTCCCACTGCTGTTATTTCCATTTGGCAATATCACGGCTTGGCGGATTGCCGAAAAACCGGCTGTAATCCCGACTGAACTGTGAGTCGCTAATATACCCGACCAGGCGGCAGGCCGTGGTGATATCCCGCCCGCCGGACAGCATCAGCCGCCGCGCCTCCTGAAGCCGGAGCGCCTTCTGATACTGCAGCGGACTCATTGAGGTCACCGCCTTGAAATATTCGCGGAACGAGGATTCACTGAGATGAACCATGGCGGCCAGCTCGGCAATAGTCAGTGATTCCGCGAAGTGGCTCCGCAGCCAATCGATCGCTTTGGCGACGCGCTGGACATCCGACCCGGCCAGCACGGTCTCGGCTACATATACGCCGATTGGACTGCGCAGCAGCCGGACAAAAATTTCATCCATCGCAAGCGAGGCCAGCAGGCCGTTATCTCCGGGCTCGTCCAGGCAGGCCACCAGCCGGGCCACCGCGCCGATTAAGGCAGGCTCGCCTTCGAGTACATAGCTTGCGCTGCGCTGGCCGGTTTTTGGCAGACCGTTCGGATAGATCTTCGGGATCAGCGCAGCGATTTTGTGCGGATCGAGATAGACGCCTACTCCAAGGAAAGGCTCTGAGGTGCTCGCTTGAATCGTTTGCATGCTGATCGGCACTGCTACGGGCGCAACCAGGATACGTGAGCCGCTGTATTCGGAGGTCTGTCCGCCGATCTTGAGGATTTTGGTCCCCTGCGCGGCAATGCCTACGGTTGGCCACTGCATGGTATGCATGTAATCGGACGGCTCCGTTCTGGAGTAGCGGTTGAAATACAATCCTGGTATCGCTGTCTCGGCTGTCCCGTCGCGTGTAACATGAGCCTCAATCAGCCGGGCCAGCCGGAGCGTTTCCAGCCGTGTCTGCTCTTCTGCTAATACCTCCACATGTGTTTTGGCCATGACCATTCATTCATCCTCTCTCCATCAGCCATCCATGCTTTGTGCAAGTATACAATATTCAGATTGACGAAGCATAAGAATTCAGCTATCCGCAGTGTCTTATGAAGCTACAGCGTTCATTTCCATCAGGAATCCTTCCAAATTTTTCAGCCCCGAGACTGATTCCGAAATCAGCCCCCCGCCGCTGGGTCCCTTGCCTGGGGTCTAGTAAACTAATGGCATTGGAGCCGAAGAGAGTGGGCCCACGACGGGCTTACCTTCCAGTTTTATGAATATGCTGCGTATATTTCTTTATTTTCAAAATTAGGAGGTGGCCCTATACTATAACGATATTAGAATAATGGAGGTCAATGGATATGAGTGAACAATTGGTTCCGATTCTGCTGGATATCCCGGAGAGCTTTGAAACGGAGCGGCTGCTTGTCCGTGCTTTGCGGCCTGGAGATGGTAAGGAAATGAATGAAGCCATCCGTGAGAGTCTGAACGAGCTGAAGCCGTGGATGCCCTTTGCCCGGAGTATGCCGACTGTGGAGGAAACTGAGCAATACGTCCGTGAATCGCAAGTAGCCTATCTGAAACGTACCACCTTGAATATGGAGATTTTCCGCAAGGAGGATGGCAAATTTGTGGGCAACATAGGCCTGCACCATGTGGATTGGGATTGCCGACGGTTTGAGATGGGCTACTGGATCAGAAGCTCCTGCTCGGGCAATGGATACATGACGGAGGCGGTGAACGGGCTAACGGATTTTGCCATCCAAGTGCTTGAAGCCAACCGGATAGAAATCCGCTGCAGTGCACTTAACGGGAGAAGTGCCGCAGTTGCTGAGCGCGCAGGCTATACACTCGATGGCATTCTACGCAAAAGTACCCGTGAGACGGACGGGGAACTCCATGACAGCAAGGTATATGCGAAGGTGCGGGGGGCCGAATTCTAAAGAGGAGCTGATGATGTGAAGAAGCAAAGCGCTTTTGCCAGATTACGTACATATATGCTTAGGCATAAGCTGATCTATACTGTATTGCTGCTGACGACATTGATTAATATTGCGAGCGATCTTATGATGGCCTGGTACCTGGCCCGGATTACCGATGCGGCTGTCCGGCTGGATGTGGAAGTGTTCCGCGAGCTGGCCTGGTTCGGCGTAATCTTCCTGACGGTTGCGGGGATCAATAACTTCGTGCTGGCCTACTTCAAGACGAATATTTCAGCCAAAATCAGAAATGAGCTGCGCCAGGATATGATGAGGCATACGCTGGCGCTGCCGCAGTCTTATTTCGACCGCAATCATTCCGGTGACCTGCTGTCCCGGTTCACGAACGATAACCAGTCGGTGGGCGATGCCTGCGGACATGTCATTCTGGACCTGCTGCGCAATCCGCTGCTGGCGCTGGCCTCCTTCATCTACCTGGTCTATATCAATTGGCTGCTGGCGCTGATCTGCCTGTCGATGGGACCGCTGCTGTTCCTGACCGGGAAAATCTTCGGCAACGCGATGCGCCGCAACAGCGTGCGGGTGCAGGAGAGCATGAGCAAGGCGACGGCTTTTCTGAACGATGTGCTGGGCAGCAGCATGGTATTCAAAGCGTTCTCTATTGAGCGCAGACTCCAAAAGCAATATGTGGGCTACAGCGAGGACATTGCGTCCGGTGAGAAGAAGAAGGCCGGAATTGAAGGGGCTACCGGCGCAATATCCTCTACCTTGGGAGCGTTCACCTTCCTGCTGGCGCTGGTGATTGCCGGATGGTTCGTAGCGAACGGGAAGCTTGAGGTCGGGGCGATGATTGCCTTC